>NZ_JBXAHO010000015.1:0-160400 GCF_058795195.1 Pseudomonas sp. GW823-FHT06B06
TGATTGTGATCTGGCTTTTGATGTTCTTGCCCCCTCGAGAGGCCGAGTGGAGGTTCTGCGCAGTGGGTAAACCGGCAAGGATGCCGGTTTAGCCGCGCTGGGCCAGGGACGGCCCATCGCGGCGACCCACGGAGCAGGGCCGGAGCGAGGGCATGCCGAGCATTAGCAAGGCACCGAACGCCAGGGGCAAGAGCGTTTGGTTACTTTGCGCCGGGCGGCGTTCCGCTTCTCAAAGTGACTCGCTGTAAAAGCGAAACCATAAGTGGCCGTTACCGCAGCAACGGATATGTACACCTGAAAGACAACTATCGTCTGCCAGGACGCCTTCGCCGGCAAGCCTGACTCCTACAGTAAGGGCGACCCGCATTACCTGACAGTGCGATTGGCCTGCCATCCAACGCACCACAGCTATGACTTTTCTGCACAACGCACCGGCTTTTATGAGCATTTTTAATTCATTTTTGCATGCATATACTGGACTCAAGCACCGGCCATGATCCGGGCCAGACCCAACAAAAACAAACAAGGGCATACACCGTGAAGACATCCATGCTTGCCATCGTCTCCCCGCTCTCAGGTACCCGCACGCGTCACGTACGCATCGCCGCCCGCAGCGAAGCGCCCCTCGCCGCCTGACCATCCCGTACCCGTTACCGCGCCGATCGCCCCCGCGATCGATGGAGACTCCAATGAACAGCAACTGCCAACCCTTCATCAAAGCTCGTGATTTCCTGCTGGCCCACCGTACCGACTACGCCACTGCCACACGGGACTTCCAGTGGCCGCAACTGAGTGAATTCAACTGGGCGCTGGATTACTTCGATGCCATGGCCGAAGGTAACCAGGCCAACGCCCTGTGGATCGTCGAAGAAGACGGCAGCGAGCAGCGCTACAGCTTCCAGCAACTGGCCGCGCGCTCCAACCAGGTGGCCAACCACCTGCGTGCCCTTGGCGTGCGCCGTGGCGAGCGCATCCTGCTGATGCTCGGCAACGACGTAGCCCTGTGGGAAACCATGTTGGCCGCCTTCAAGCTTGGCGCCGTGGTCATCCCTGCCACCGCACTGCTGACTTGCGATGACCTGGCCGATCGTATCGAACGTGGCCAGGTTCGCCATCTGGTGGTCGGTGCCGCCCATGTCGACAAGTTCGACGGCCTGGGTGAAGGCTGCAGCCGCGTCTGCGTCGGCCCGGCCCCCGCCGGCTGGACACCCCACAGCGCCGCCAGCGAATACTCCGAACAGTTCGACAGCGAGGGTCGCACCCTGGCCACCGACCCGATGCTGCTGTACTTCACCTCCGGCACCACCTCCAAGCCGAAGATGGTGTTGCACAGCCACCAGAGCTATCCGGTCGGCCATCTGTCGACCATGTACTGGATCGGCCTGCAGCCGGGCGACCTGCACTTGAACATCTCGTCACCGGGCTGGGCCAAGCATGCCTGGAGTTGCCTCTTTGCCCCCTGGAACGCCGGCGCCTGCATCTTCATCCATAACGTCGCGCGCTTCAGCGCCCCTGCCCTGCTGGGTGCCCTGGAGCGCTATGGCGTCACCAGCCTGTGCGCCCCGCCCACGGTCTGGCGCATGCTGATCCAGGAGGACCTGGCCAGTTACAAGGAGCGCCTGTGCCTGCGCGAACTGGTGGGCGCCGGTGAGCCGCTCAACCCGGAAATCATCGAGCAGATCCTGCATGCCTGGGACTTGCCATTGCGCGACGGTTTCGGCCAGTCGGAAACCACCGCCCTGGTCGGCAATACGCCCGGCCAATTGCTCAAGCCCGGTTCCATGGGTCGTCCGCTGCCGGGCTACCGAGTGACCATGCTCGACCCCGACGGGGCACCTGGCAATGAGGGCGAAGTCGCCTTGCCGCTGGACGTGCGCCCACTTGGCCTGATGCTGTGCTATGAGGACAGTCCGGAAAAAACCGCCGAGGTGATGCGCGACGGTTACTACCGCACCGGCGACACCGCGCAGATTGACGATGATGGCTACGTCACCTTTGTCGGTCGCGCCGACGACGTGTTCAAGGCCTCCGACTACCGCATCAGCCCCTTTGAACTGGAGAGCGCTCTGATCGAGCACCCGGCGGTGATGGAATGCGCCGTGGTCCCCAGCCCCGACCCGCTGCGCCTGGCCGTGCCCAAGGCGTTCCTGATCCTGGCCCATGACGAACCCGGCAGCGCCGAGCTCGCCGGCAATATCCTCGCCTTTGCCCGCGAGCACCTGGCGCCGTACAAGCGAGTGCGACGCATCGAGTTCGTCACCGAGCTGCCCAAGACCATCTCCGGGAAAATCCGTCGGGTGGAGCTGCGCCAGATGGAAGTGCAGCGTCGGCAGAGTGACGCGCGCGGCGCACAAGAGTACTTCGAAGAAGACTTCCCTCAGCTCAAGGGCTGAATCCGGGCCGGTGCGCCGGCCCTCCTGAACTCACCTCCGACCACTCGGCCAACCAGGCCGAGGGGCCACTCTCGACTCAAAGAAAGCAGACAGGACCCGAAAATGACCTCATCCAGCGTTCCAAGCGTCAAGCTCCTCATCAACGGCGAGTTCGTCGAATCGCGCAGTACCGAGTGGCGTAACGTGGTCAACCCGGCCACCCAGGAAGTCCTCGCTCGTGTGCCATTCGCCACCGCCGAGGAAATGGATGCCGCCGTGGCCAGCGCCAAGGAAGCCTTCAAGACCTGGCGCAAGACCCCGATCGGCGCCCGCTCGCGGATCTTCTTCAAATACCAGCAACTGATCCGCGAGAACATCAAGGAACTGGCCGCCCTGCTCACCGCCGAACAGGGCAAGACCCTGCCGGATGCCGAAGGTGATGTGTTCCGCGGCCTGGAAGTGGTCGAGCACGCCACCTCCATAGGTAACCTGCAGATGGGCGAGTTGGCCAACAACGTCGCCAACGGCGTCGACACCTACACCTTGATGCAGCCGCTGGGCGTGTGCGCCGGCATCACCCCGTTCAACTTCCCGGCGATGATCCCATTGTGGATGTTCCCGATGGCCATCGCCACCGGCAACACCTTCGTCCTCAAGCCGTCCGAGCAAGACCCACTGGTGACCATGCGCCTCGTCGAACTGGCGCTGGAGGCCGGTGTACCCAAGGGCGTACTCAACGTCATCCACGGCGGCGTCGATGCGGTGAACCTGATTTGTGATCATCCGGACATCAAGGCCGTGTCCTTCGTGGGTTCGACCAAGGTCGGCACTCACGTCTACAACCGCGCCACGCAAAACGGCAAACGCGCACAGTGCATGATGGGCGCGAAGAACCATGCCATCGTCCTGCCCGATGCCAACAAGCAGCAGACCTTGAACAACCTGCTGGGCGCCTCCTTCGGCGCCGCTGGCCAGCGCTGCATGGCCCTGCCGGTAGTGATTCTGGTAGGTGAAGCGCAGACCTGGTTGCCGGACCTGATCGAGCGGACCAAAACCCTCAAGATCAATGGCGGCACCGAACCTGGCACCGACATCGGCCCGGTCATTTCCTGCGCTGCCCTGGATCGCGTCAACAGCCTGATCGCCAGTGGCATCGAAGAAGGCGCCAAACTCGAACTGGATGGCCGCAACCCGAGCGTGCCTGGCTACCAGGACGGCAACTTCGTCGGCCCGACCATCTTCTCCAACGTCACTGCGCAAATGTCCGTGTACCGCGAAGAAATCTTCGGCCCGGTGCTGTGCGTCATGCAGGCCGCCAGCCTGAGCGAGGCGATCGAGATCATCAACGCCAACCCGAATGGCAACGGTACCGCCCTGTTCACCCGCTCCGGCGCGGCGGCCCGTCACTTCCAGGAGGAAATCGACGTTGGCCAGGTGGGCATCAACGTGCCGATCCCGGTACCGGTCCCGCTGTTCTCCTTCTCCGGTTCGCGCGCCTCCAAGCTCGGCGACCTGGGCCCTTACGGCAAGCAAGTGGTGACCTTCTACACCCAGACCAAGACGATCACCCAACGCTGGTTCGACGAGGACGACGACGTTGGCGCGGTGAACACCACTATCACCCTCAAATGATCTGTGGCGAGGGGATTCATCCCCGCTGGGGCTGCGAAGCAGCCCCAGCGACCGTTCAAAAAGACCGAGTTGTCTGGATTGGGGCCGCTTCGCGACCCAACGGGGCGGTGCAACGTTTCGGTAGATCCCCTCGCCACCACACACGCAAAAGGTAGCCATCATGCATATCGGATTTCTCGGCCTCGGCAACATGGGCGGCCCAATGGCCCGCAACCTGCTCAAGGCGGGCCACAGCCTGACCGTCTTCGATCCCTTCGCGCAGGCAGTCGCCGCGTTGGTGGAGGCCGGCGCCAGCGCCGCCGACTCACCCGCAGGCGTGGCCAAGGCCGGGGTGGAAGTGATCATCACCATGCTGCCAACCGCACACCACGTGAAACAGGTCTATTGCGCCAAGGACGGCCTGTTGGCCAACATCGGCCCAGGTGTGCTGTTGATAGACAGTTCGACCATCGACCCGCTGAGTGCGCGCGAAGTTTCCAGACTCGCCCTCGCCCAAGGCAACTCGATGCTCGACGCGCCGGTCTCCGGCGGCACCGGCGGTGCGACGGCAGGCACCCTGACGTTCATGGTCGGCGGCCCCGTCAGCGTATTCGACCAGGCCTTGCCGATCCTCTCGGCCATGGGCAGGAACATCGTGCGCTGCGGCGAAGCCGGTAACGGCCAAGTGGCCAAGATCGCCAACAACATGCTGCTCGGCATCTCCATGGTCGGCGTCGCCGAGGCCATGGCCCTGGGTGTGGCCCTGGGCATGGACGCCAAGGTGCTGGCCGGTGTCATCGGCACCTCCACCGGTCGCTGCTGGAGTTCGGAGATCAACAATCCGTTCCCGGGCGTGCTGGAAAATGCTCCGGCCTCCCGTGGCTACAGTGGCGGCTTCGGCACCGACCTGATGCTCAAGGATCTCAGCCTCGCTACCGAAGCAGCCAAACACGCGCGTCAGCCGGTGGTGCTCGGTGCTGCCGCCCAGCAGCTGTACCAGACCTTCAGCCTGCAAGGTCATGGCGGCCTGGACTTCTCTGCCATCATCAAACTGTTCCAAGGGGAAGCCCAGGCATGAGCGAGCAGCAAGCCCCGGTGCTGGCCTGTGTGCGCAACCGCATCGGCCACCTGACACTGAACCGGCCCAGCGCGCTGAACACCCTCGACCTGCCGACGGTGAAGCTGCTTTGCCAGTACCTGTGGATCTGGGAACAAGACCCGGACATCGTCGCCGTCACCCTGCGTGGTGCCGGGGAAAAAGCCTTCTGCGCCGGTGGCGACATCCGCATGCTGTACGACAGTCACAAGGCCGGAGACAACCTGCACGAGCTGTTTCTCGAAGAGGAATACGCCCTGGACGAGTACCTGCATGGCTACTCCAAACCGGTGCTGGCGCTGCTCGACGGGTTCGTCCTGGGCGGTGGCATGGGCCTGGCGCAGGCGGCCTCGCTGCGGGTGATCACCGAGCGCACGCGCATGGGCATGCCGGAAGTCGGCATCGGCTTTTTCCCCGATGTCGGTGGCAGCTATTTCCTGCCGCGGCTTCCCGGTGAGCTGGGTATCTACCTGGGCGTCACCGGCTGCCAGGTACGGGCCGCCGATGCGCTCTATGCCGACCTCGCCGACTACTACCTGCCCAGCGAGCGCCTGGTCGAACTGGATGCCGCCCTGGATCACTTGAACTGGACCCGTGCGCCCGCAGAAGACTTGCAAGACCTGCTGGCGGGGCTGGCCGCCGAGCGTATTGCCGGATCGGAACTCAAGGCTTACCGCCAGGTGATCGATGACTATTTCTCCCTGCCTGATGTGTCGGCGATTCGCAATGCGCTGCAGCGCGAGCAACGTCCCGAGCTGCGCGACTGGGCCGAACAGACGGTTGCGCTGCTCGACAGCCGCTCGCCACTGGCAATGGCTACGACCCTGGAACTGTTGCGCCGCGGTCGATACTTGAGCCTGGCCGACTGCTTTGCCCTGGAGCTGCACCTGGACTACCAGTGGTTCGACAAAGGCGACCTGATGGAGGGTGTGCGCGCACTGATCATCGACAAGGACAAGACCCCACGCTGGAACCCGCCAACCCTGACGGAACTGGTGCCAGCGCGGGTGCAGGCTTTCTTCAGCGACTTTCGCCCGGCCTCTGGCAAACCCCTTCGTACCGCCTGAACGGCAGGAGACTCGCAATGCACGATATCGAATTGACCGAAGAACAACGCATGATCCGCGACATGGCACGCGACTTCGCCCGCAGCGAAGTCGGCCCGCAGGCCCAGGCCTGGGAAAAGGCCGGCTGGATCGATGATGCCGTGGTGGCGCAGATGGGTGAACTGGGGCTGCTGGGCATGGTGGTGCCGGACACCTGGGGTGGCAGTTACACCGACTATGTGGCCTACGCACTGGCCGTGGAGGAAATCTCGGCCGGCGACGGCGCCCTCGGCGCCTTGATGAGCATCCACAACTCAGTGGGCTGCGGCCCGCTGCTCAAATATGGCAGCCCTTCCCAGCAAGACACCTGGCTGCCACTCCTGGCCAGCGGCCAGGCCATTGGCTGCTTCTGCCTGACCGAGCCACAGGCGGGCACCGAAGCCCACAACTTGCGCACGCGCGCCGAACTGCGCGACGGTCAGTGGGTACTCAATGGTGCCAAGCAATTCGTCAGCAACGGCAAGCGTGCCAAGCTGGCCATTGTCTTTGCCGTCACCGATCCGGAACTGGGCAAGAAGGGCCTGTCGGCGTTCCTGGTGCCCACCGACAATCCCGGCTTCGTGGTCGATCGCAGCGAACACAAGATGGGGATCAAGGCCTCCGATACCTGCGCGGTGACGTTGGATAACTGTACGATCCCCCAGGACCATTTGCTCGGCGAGCGCGGCAAGGGCCTGGCCATTGCCCTGTCGAACCTTGAAGGCGGTCGCATCGGCATCGCCGCCCAGTCCCTGGGCATCGCCCGCGCCGCCTTCGAGGCTGCGCTGGGGTATGCCCGCGAACGCATCCAGTTCGCCAAGCCGATCATCGAACACCAGAGCGTGTCCAACCTGCTCGCCGATATGCACACCCGGCTCAATGCTGCCCGCCTGCTGGTGCTGCATGCCGCGCGCCTGAAAAGCGCCGGGCAACCGTGCTTGTCAGAAGCGTCCCAGGCCAAGCTGTTCGCCTCGGAAATGGCTGAGCGCGTGTGCTCCAGCGCCCTGCAGATCCATGGTGGTTATGGCTACCTGGAGGATTACCCCGTGGAGCGCTACTACCGCGATGCGCGCATCACCCAGATCTACGAAGGCACCAGCGAGGTGCAGCGCCTGCTGATCGCACGCGAGCTGGCCCACTACGCGCTCTGAGCCCTTGGCCGGCCGCACCCTGCGCGCCGGCTGCCCCCTTGCCTGCCCCTTCTGGAGTTGCCCATGCTCGGCCTGCGTAATTTTTCCATCAGCCGCCTGTGGTTGATCTTGCTGACGTCCATCCTGATGCTGCTGATTCTCGCCGGCCTGATGCTCAAGCAGAACCATGACGATCTCTATGCGGCCAAGGCCCTGAAAACCCGTCACGTGGTCGAGACCGTCAGCGGCATCCTGCGTCATTTCCAGGCCCTGGAAGGCCAGGGTCTCGAGCGTGGGCAAGCGCAACAACAGGCCAGCGCGGTCATACGCAACCTGCGCTACGGCCACGACGACTACTTCTGGATCGAAGACCTCGACACTCGCATGGTCATGCACCCCAATGCCAAGCTCGAGGGCAAGCGCATGGCGGGCACCCGCGACCCTGACGGCAAGGCACTGTTCGACGAGATGGTCGCCGTGGCAAACCGCAACGGCTCCGGCCTGGTGCACTACCGATGGCCAAAGCCGGGCTCCGACGCGCCGGTGGAGAAGGTTTCCTACGTCGAACTGTTCAAGCCCTGGGGCTGGATCGTCGGCTCGGGCATCTACATCGACGACGTACAAGTGGAGTTCCGCCGCCAGCTGATACAGGCTTTCGTCATCGTACTGACCATCGCCCTGCTGCTCAGCGCGCTGATCCTGCTGATTGCCCGCAGCATCGCCTTGCCCCTGGCGCAGGTGGTCAATGCCATGGAGAACATCGCCAGCGGCGAAGCCGACCTGACCCACAACCTGGACAGTCGCTGGCGCGATGAACTGACCGCTCTGAGCAGCCACTTCAACGCGTTCACCCACAAGCTGCGCGCTGTGATCGGCCAGTCCATGCAGACCGCTGGCAACCTGGACCAGGCCTCGCAATCGCTGGGCGAGATTGCCAGCAACAGCCAGCGCCACAGCCAACAGCAATCCCAGCAAATGGAACTGGTGGCCGCCGCCATCCACGAAGTGTCCTATGCCGTGCAGGACGTGGCGAAGAACGCCGAACACGCTGCCAATGAAGTACGCCAGGCCGATGAGCAGGCACGCCAGGGCCAGCACAACATCGACAGCAGCCTGCGCCAGATCGACCAGTTGTCCGAGACCATCGGCCAGGCTGTCGAAGTGATCCAGAGCCTGGCGCAGGAAAGCACGCAGATCGGCAGCGTGCTGGAGGTGATCCGCGCCATCGCCGAACAGACCAACCTGCTCGCGCTGAACGCCGCCATCGAGGCCGCGCGCGCGGGTGAACAGGGTCGTGGCTTCGCCGTGGTGGCAGACGAAGTGCGCCTGCTGGCGCAGCGCACCCAGCAGTCCACCGCGCAGATCCAGGGCATGATCGAACGCCTGCAGGGCAACTCCGAAGCGGCGGTCGATGTCATCAATGCCAGCAGCCAGGCCGCTCGCCAAACCGTGGTACAGGCCCGCGAAACCGGTGAAAGCCTGCACCTGGTCATCACCGCGCTGCGCAATCTCACGGAACTGAACGCCTCGATTGCCAGTGCCACCCTGGAGCAATCCCACGTGGTCGAGGACATCAACCAGAATGTCACCCACGCCGCCTCGCTGGCCCACGAGAATGCCCTGGCGGCGGACCAGTCCAACGAGGCCAGCCAGAACCTGGGGCAGTTGGCGGGCCAGCTCAATCGGCTATTGGGGCAGTTTCGCCTTTGAAATGGATCAGCAACGATGGAGGTATCGCCTAGATGACAGCCTCGCAACCCATTGCCTCCCGCCCCGGCTCTTCGTTTGCGGGGGCCATCGACCAGGTGCACCACTCCCGCTACCTGGAAACCCGGCAAAAAGCCCTCGAGCTGTTTGCCCGATGTGGTTTCAGCCGGGTCAGCATGCGCGACCTGGCGGCTTATCTGGGGATCAAGGCCGGCTCCATCTACAACCACATCGACAGCAAGGAGGCACTGCTGTTCGAGTTGATCGAGGAACTCTACGAACAGTTGCTGCACGGCGCCAACCTGGTGAACCGGCGCAAATCCAGCCCCGCGGCACGACTGCAGGCTTTGCTTGAGGCGCACCTGCTGCTGCACGAGCGCATGGCGGCGCATTTTCGCCTGGCCGAGCATGACCTCCATTGCCTGGACAGCGAACAGCTTGGCTCGATCCTGGCGTTGCGCAGGCGCTACGAGGAACACCTGGTGACCACGATTGAACAGCTCACCGGTGAACCGGCGAGCGTCCCCCTGCGCTCTACCTTGAGCGGCATCGTGTCCCTGCTCAACCAACTGCCGGCCTGGATTGCAGAGTCGCCGGCCGGCAAGGGAACACGGCGCAAGCTGCTGCATGACATGGTCATGGGCGCCCTGCAGGGGGCGTTGCAGGCTCCCGGGCTTAAAGCCTCATGATCGGCCGTGGCAATGCCTGGCCGGTAGCGCAGTGACAGCAGCTGGGCAAGCACGGCCCAGCGTGACCGCTGCGCTTGAAAGTTTTCTGCCGCGGCCGGCGGTGGCGAAGGGTTTGACTATTCCACCTGCGCCTTGAACGCGTCGTACGCCGATAACGGCAGGCTGATGCCCTCGCGGACCGCACGGGCATAGGCTTGCTCTTTGGCCTTGCCCGGCAGGTAAACGCCCAAGGTTTCAAGCCGCGTCATCTGCTCGCCCAGACGTGAGGCAAAGCACTCGTCCAGCAACCTGGGAGCAATGCCAATCACCAGCATGCCTGCCCCTGGGGATTCGCTGCCGGAACGGAAATCTGCTGCATCCAACGACCAATTGGCCCCCGTCAAACCCGCCGCGAGCACCTCGACCATCAACGCGATGTTGGCGCCGCGCCCGCCCCCGAACGCCAGCAACGTCCCGCGCAGTGCCTCCCGCGCGCTGCGCGTTTCATTGCCTTGTGCATCAACCGCCCAGCCTGGCGGTATCGCCTCCCCCGCTTCAGCGGCCCGAAGCAGGTTTACGTAGGCCGTGGCGCTGCTGGCTTGGTCGATCGCCAGTAAACGACCTGCAGCACTGGCGGCGGCAAATGCGATGGGGTTGGTGGAGTACAGCGGCCGGCTCTGGCCCGCCACGGTGAGCAGCGGTGAGCCATTGGTGAACGCCAACGCGACCAGCCCCTCGCGCGCCAGGCGACGGGTGTAATAGCCCAATTCGCCACAGGTGAAAGCGTTGAACTGCGCGAACAGGGCAATACCCAGTTGATGCGCATTGCTACACAGCACTGGGAAAGCGTGATCGAAGCCCAGTTGCGCGATGCCTTGGGCCGCATCGCAGCGGATCATGGCCGGCGCGACCTGGGACACGAAGGGCTCGGCAGCCCTGGCGATTCGGCCGGTGGCAAAGCCGCTGAGGTAGTCAGGCAAATGACCGAAACCGACCTCGTGTTGGCCATGGGCCTGGGCTGATACCGTGGCGTTGGCAAGCGCCGAGGCCACGGCGTGGCTGGTGCCGTGGGCCAGGCAGAGCTGTTGTGCGAAGGTGGTGGCCTCGGCCAGAGACAGGCGCTTGTGGGGTTTGTCGTCGTCCATGGTGGCTTCAATATTCTCGGATTGTAGGTGTGCCGCAGCTTGAGAACCTGCAGGAGCGGCGCTGGCCGCTCCTGCTCGTCCAGTTGATTATCTTTACTGGATCATCCTCGGTTCACCCACCTTCGCAGCCTCGCGGTCCAGGCCAAACGAGGCGAGGATTTCAGCGATTTCGCCCGAGGCATGCAAGGCCTGGATGTTCTTGCCCAGCGCCTCGCCCAAGGCTGCGTTGGACTTGGTGTACGGGAAGGCGCTCTGCCCAGGCTCAAGCGTGGCCTTGACCCGTTGATCGGGCTCGGACACCTTGATGCTCTTGCCGGGGTACGCGCCCTTCTGCTGCGAAGAGACCCCCACCGCGAAGCTGTCCGCACCGACCTGGATGCGCTTGGACGCCAGGTCCTGCGCCATGGCCACCGGGTTCGGGTAGAGCACCAGATTGTCGCCAAAGGTCTTCTTCAAATCGTCCACCCACAGGTAGCCCTGCACGGTGCCGATGCGCTTGCCGTCCAGTTCGGAAATCTTCGTGTAGCCCTCATCCGAAATAATGCCCATCACGTCCAGGTACAACGGTGCCGACAACCCCAACGCCTTGCTGCGCTCTGCCGTGCGGTACCAGTCACCGATGCCGACATCGGCGCGCTTTGCCACCACCGCCTGCACCACCGCTGCGGTGTCCACCACCATGGTCTTGACCTTCAGGCATTCGCGCTCGGCGATGCGCTTGATGATCTCGCCATCCACGCCGCTCAACTGGTTGTTCGGTCCCGGTATCGAGTAAGGCGGGAAGACGTACGCCGCCACGGTCAGCACACCCGGCGTAATGGTTTCAAACTGGTTCGCCGGGGTGCATTCGGCCAGGGCGTATGGCGCGCCAGCCAGGGTCGAACACAAGAACATCCAACGGGTAAAATGTTTGAATGAGCGAGTCATGACGTCACCTTTGCAATAAGAGAGCAGCAGCCGAAAACGGCGTGAGTGGCATTTGTTGTTATGGCTGGCTGGGTGCCAGTCTTTTTTCCAGCGCCGCCACGCCCAGGGTTGCCGGAGCACAGACAGCGGCATACATCAAACCGGCCAGGATCAGCACCGGCATGTACTCAAACGTGGAGGAACCTATGGAGGACGCCCGGCTGACAATTTCTGGCAGGGCGATGGTGAAACACAGCGACGAGGCCTGGAACATCATGATCGAGAACCCCAGCAGCGACGGCAGCGCTACCCGCAAGGCCTGAGGCAGGATCACAAAGCGCAGGGCGTCGAACCGGTTGAGGCCGATCACCTCAGCGGCCTCGGTTTGCCCTGGGGCCACGGCCTCGATGCCACCGCGAATGATTTCACTGGTGTAGGCCGCCGTGCAGTACGCCATGGCCAGCGCGGCAGCCCAGAACGAGGTCAAGGTCAGGTTGACGCTGGGCAGGCCAAAGTAAAAATACTGCAGCAGGATCAACGCCGGCGCACCGCGCCCCAACTCCACGATGACCAGAGACGGGTAACGCAACCAGCGGCTCGGGGCCGAGACACCGAGTGCCAGCACCAGCCCCAGTACAATGCCCAGGCCCAGGCTCACCGCCGTGACCTGCATCGACAACACAAAGCCCTTCCACAACTCCGGCAGCCATTGGGCCCACATCGTCAGCAGTTCGCTCATCGGGCAATCCTCTGTTTCAACGTCGCCGAGAGCCAACGGGAGAACAAGGCCACCGGCACGCTGAGCACCAGGTAAACCACCGCCGCCGCGCTGTAGACGCTCAGGCCCTGAAAGGTTTGTTGTGAAACTTGATAGGCCTGGAAGCTGATATCGCCGACGCCAATGGTCGAGGCCACGGCCGAATCCTTGAGCAGGCCAATGGCGTAGGTGGCCGAGGTGGGAATGGCGATGCGCACCAACTGCGGTAACACCACATCGAAAAACCGTTGCGATGCCGACAGGTTAAGCACATAGGCGGCTTCGAATTGCCCGGTGGGAATCGCCGCGAAAGCACCGCGGTATACCTCGGACATGTGCGCCGCCGTGATCAGCCCCAGGCCGACCACTGCCGCTGTAAACGGCGACAGGCTGATATAGCCGCCACCGATGCCAAAGAAGATGAAAAACAGCCAGACAATCGGCGGAATGGAGCGCAGGGTCAGCACCAGCATGGCCGCCAGAAAACGCAGGGGCTTGACCCTGGACAGGCGCAGGGCACAGATCGGAAACCCCAGCACCACGCCGACGCAGAAGGCGAGCACGGTGACAGCAATGGTCCACGGCACACCGTTCAACAGCATCATCAGGATGTCTTGCATCAGCGATTCCTCACGGCCTGGAGGAACTGGATCACCCGTTCATGCTCGGGCTGACGCATCACTTGCTGGCTCGGCCCCTGCTCGATGATTCGCCCCTCGGCCATCACCACCACGCGGTCGGACACGGTTTCGGCGAAGTGCATTTCGTGGGTCACGACGATCATCGACATGCCTTCGCAGGCGAGCTCTTTCATCACCGCCAGCACCTCCAGGCCCAGCTCGGGGTCCAGCGCCGAGGTCGGCTCATCGAACAGCATCAATTCAGGGTCCAGTGCCAGGGCACGGGCGATGGCGATCCGTTGTTGCTGGCCACCGGAGCAGCGCGCCGGATAGTGCTGGGCCTTGTCGGCCAACCCCACGCGTTCGAGCAGTTGCATGGAGCGGGCGTCGGCCTCTTTGGCGCTGCGGCCCAAGGTACGGATTTGCGCCAGGCTGACATTGCGCAGTACCGTCAGGTGCGGAAAAAGATTAAACGACTGGAACACCATGCCAATGCGCCGGCGTAGCTTGAGCAGCTCTGTACGGGGTAACGCCTTGCCAGCTTCGATGTGCACGCCATCCATACTGACCCGGCCCTGGGTTGGCGGCTCCAACTGATTGATACAGCGCAGCAAGGTACTCTTGCCCGAACCACTGGGCCCGATAATGGCCACCACCTCGCCCTTGCTCATTTCAAAACACACGTCGTGCAGGACGGGATAGGGGCCAAACTGCTTATGAATTCCCTCCAGGCGCAAGAACGGTTCGGCGCTGGCCACTGGGCGCGGTGCCAAGGAGGGCGCGGATTCGATCACGGTCATACTGCTCATGTTTTTGCTCCAGCTATCGATCGCCGTCGACTAAGGGCGTGCGCGAAAGTTTTATCGGCCCGTTGGCGCTGATCAGCACCTGTTCTTCGAGCTTCACCCCTTCCCCACCGCCTTGTTCTCCGATGTAACTTTCCACCGACACCACCATGTTTTCCTCGAACAGGCCGTCGTAACCCCACTCGGCGAAATCCACGGCGTAGGCGACGCTGGGGTACTCGTCCACCAGGCCGACGCCGTGCAGCATCATCATGTAGCGGTTGTGCTCAAAGCGCTTGGGCACAGGCCAACAGTGTTCGGCAAACTCGCGAAAGGACAGGCCAGGGCGCAGCAGTTCGACGTTGTGATTGATCTGCTGCGAGGCGATTTCCAGCAAGTCGCGCTGGGCCGTTGTCGGCGCCTTGCCGGGGCAGACGAAGCTGCGAGAGATGTCCGAAAGGTAACCACCGGGCCCGACCATGTCGGTGTCAAAACAGACCATCTCGCCTGCCTTGATGACCTTGTCGGTGGCGTCCTGGAACCACGGGTTGGTGCGCTGCCCGGAGCTGAGCAAGCGGCTTTCGGCCCATTCTCCGCCGTGCGCGACATTAGTCCCGTGCATGATGCTCCACAGCTGGTTTTCAGTAACCCCCGGCACCAGGCTTGTGCGCATCCGGGCAATGGCCAGGTCGCACACGCCCATGGAGACCCGGTGGCTGGCCACCTCTTCCGCCGATTTGATCAAGCGTGCCTGCTCCATCAACGGCTGCGCATCGAACAGCTCAATGCCCTTATGCGTCAGGCGTTGCGCGCCCCAAGGGTCACAACGGTCCACCGCCAAGCGGCGATTGCCGCCACCGTGGCGGGCCATCAGGTCCGCCACTTCCTGGGCCCAGCGCTCGGCTTTTTCCTGCACGCGGGGGCCGGCAAGAAAATACAGCCAGGGAATCGCCGGGCGAATTTCATCGATGGTTTCCACGTGCTCGCTGTTGTGCCGGCTGCTGGTGAACTCGAACAGCACCACCGGGCCGTCGGTGGCCACGAACACATAGCGGCTGGGCGAGTGCATCACCCACAAACCGAGGTTATTGGTGTCGGTGGCATAGCGAATATTGATCGGATCGGCCAACAGAATGCCGGCGTAATCCTGGGCACGCAGTTGCTCGCGAATGCGTTCCAGGCGGTAATGACGCAGGGCTTTGCGGTCGATGGCGCAATACGCATCGAGTAACGCCGTGTCGACCGGCGCCAGGGCATGTTCAGTGACCTTGGCATCGCTGCGAAAGCGCAGGTCGCGTTCGGTTAACGCCGTGAGCAGCTCAATGGAATCAGAACCCGTATGCATGCAACAACCTCCGCTGGGAAGAGTTTGATGTTCATCAAATTCAATCAGTCCAACTGTTGGGGCAGTAACTAAAGGCTTCTAAATCAGGTGACGGCTGTCTTTATTGTTGTGGGCGACACACGGCAGCTAGAGGTCCTTGACCAGCCGCAGGGCATCGTAGATGGCCGCATGGGTATTGCGCGACGCCACGGCATCGCCAATGCGGAACAACTGGAAGCGCCCTTCGGGGTTGCTCGAAACGGTTTGCGGCTTGCCGACAATCAGGTCCATGTACTCCACGGCGCCTTCGTTGCTGGCCAAGGGCTTGAGTTCGAAATACAGCTCATCCAGCGGCCGGGTGCCGTGGTTGACCACCACCTGATCCACCCGGCGTGTTTTGGTCAGGTCGCTGTAATCGGTGCCGATCGTAGCCAGCAATTGGTCGCCTTGTTTCTCCACAGCCTTGAGCCGGTAGGTGACGGTAAAGGTGGTGTCCAGTTGCTGCAACGAGCGCATGTAGGGAACCAGGTTCATGCCCATGACTTCCGGCGCGAACGAGCGGTCGGGGGTCATGATTTCAGTCTTGGCGCCACTGCGGGCGATGAATTCGGCGGCTTGCAGGCCGGCGTGGTCACCCGCATCGTCGTACACCAGCACATTGCGCCCAGGCTTCACGTCGCCGGAAATAATGTCCCAGCTTGAAACCAGGAATTGATTGCCGCGTTCCAGCACTTCGGTGTGCGGCAGGCCCCCGGTCGCCACGATCACCACGTCGGCATTTTCATCGAGAACAATCGCGGTGTCTGCCCAGGTGTTGAAGTGAAACGTCACGCCAAGGCGCTCGCATTGCGCCATGCGCCAATCGATGATGCTGATCATTTCCTTGCGCCGCTCGGACTGCGCGGTCAGGCGAATCTGTCCGCCGGGTTTGTCCGCCAGCTCATACACCACCACCTCGTGGCCGCGCTCTCCTGCCACCCGTGCCGCTTCCAGGCCACCAGGGCCGGCGCCGACAATCACCACTTTGCGCTTGTGCGCAGCCTTGGGTATTTCATGGGGCATGGTGGTTTCACGCCCGGTCGCGGCGTTGTGGATGCAGTAGGCAGCGCCAGCGTTGTAAATGCGGTCCAGGCAATAGTTGGCGCCCACGCAAGGGCGGATATCGTCTTCACGGCCTTCGATGATCTTGCGCACGATGTGCGGGTCGGTCATGTGCGCGCGGGTCATGCCGACCATGTCCACCAGCCCCGAGGCAATGGCATGACGCGCCGTGGCCACGTCGGGAATTTTCGCTGCATGGAAGGTCGGGAAGCCGGTCAGCGCCTTGATTTCGCCGGCAAAATCCAGGTGCGGCGCATTGCGCATGCCCTGGATCGGGATGATGTCGGTCAGCCCGGCGTCGGTGGCGATGTTGCCGCGAATCACATTGAGGAAGTCGATCATGCCACTGTCTTTCAACAGTTGGGAGATCTGCAACCCCTCCTCTTTTTGCAGGCCGCCGGCAAGGACTTCGTCCCCGGTATAGCGAATGCCTACGATAAATTCCGCGCCCACGCGTTTACGAATGGCCGTGAGCACATCGAAGGTAAAGCGCAGGCGGTTTTGCAGCGAGCCGCCGTACGGCCCTTCCAGTTCGTTGGTCAGCGGCGACCAGAACTGATCCATCAAGTGACCGTAGGCTTGCAGCTCGATGCCGTCCAGGCCGGCGGCTTTCATGCGTTCGGCGGCATCGGCGTAGTCGCGAATGATGCGGTCGATGTCCCACTGTTCGAGCTGCTTGGGGAAGGCGCGGTGTGCGGGTTCCTGATTATGGGAGGGCGACACCACCGGTAGCCAGTCGCCTTTGTCCCAGCGGGTACGCCGGCCCAGGTGAGTGAGCTGGATCATCACCGCCGCACCATGTTCATGGCACTCGTCGGTCAGGTCTTTCATCCAGCCGACCACTTCGTCCTTGTAGGCCAGAATGTTGTTGAACACGGGCGGGCTGTCACGGGAGATCGCGGCGGAGCCCGCGGTCATGGTCATGGCTACACCGGCTTTGGCACGTTCAACGTGGTAGGCCCGGTAGAGCTTTTTCGGCATCCCGTCTTCCGGGTATGCCGGTTCATGGGAGGTGGTCATGATGCGGTTGCGCAGGGTCAAATGCTTGAGGCGATAAGGCTGAAGTAGCGGATCGTTTTTCATATCGGTCTCGCAAACAGGTCATCAGGCACGCCGACAATATGCCCCTGTGTACACAGGTGTCAATAGGCTTGACACTGGTGTACAGTTGACCACGAAAAGCAAATTTCAGCAGGGAAGAAATGCCCATGAAAGCAACCACCTCAACGGCGGAACCGGCAGGCCGAGGCTCCCTGGAAGCCTGGCTCAATGCGGCCTACGAAAGTCTGACCGAGTCAGGCGTCGATGCCGTGCGAGTGATGCCGCTGGCGAAAAAACTGAATTTGTCGCGCACCAGCTTCTACTGGTTTTTCGAAGACCGCGATGCCCTGCTCGTCGCCTTGATCGAGCAATGGAAAAACAAGAACACCTTCAACCTGGTGACCAAATCCCAAGCCTATGCCGAGTCCATCACCGAGGCGATTCTCAACGTCTTCGACTGCTGGCTGAACAGCGATTTGTTCGACTCGCAGTTCGAGTTCGCCATGCGCAGTTGGGCGTTGCAATCACCGGAAGTGGCGCAGGAAATCGGCGAGGCTGACGAGCAGCGCGTCGAGGCATTGCGGCAGATGTTCGACCGTTTCGGCTTTGAACACGATGCGGCGATAACCCGCGCCCGTTCGATCTACCTCACGCAAATCGGCTACATCAGCATGAAAACCCGGGAGCCCCTGGCCCAGCGGATGCGCTACATCCCCGAGTACCTGAAGATTTTCACCGGCAGGGAGCCGGAAGCCCGTGAGCTGGAGCGCTTTTATCAGCGCAACGGTTTTAGCCGTGCCGATTTGAACGTCTGAAAACATCGACTTTAAGTCAGTTTCTTTGTAGAGCGTCCCGGTAGGCGCTCCCTTTGGCGCACCGCTGCCAGGCATTCCTTCAATCGGTGCCTGGCCCGAATAGCCGATAGCCCCGTCCGGGGTCGGTACCTGAACCATTGCGATTGTTCCGGTGTTCTCCACGAAACTGCAAATGGGGCTACCCTGAAGGTGTTTACTTCAAGGTCGCGTGCTACATCTGCCCACCCTTAACAGGCAGGTCGTCGATGTATCAGAACTTGGCGCTGCTTGCCGCCTTCCTTCTTACCTACAGCCTATTTGCGGGGCGCTTCGAGTCACGCCTGCTTAATGGCCCGCTTATGTTCATGCTTGCCGGCCTGCTTCTCGGCCCGGCATTCCTGGGCGTTCTGCAACTCCGGATTGACAGGGAGGGCCTAAAGTTCTTGGCTGAGCTGACGCTGGCGATTGTTCTGTTCAGCGATGCGGCCAACGCTGATCTGAAGGTCCTTCGGGCCAATGAAGGGCTTCCACTGCGCTTGTTGATGATAGGGCTACCGCTGACCATAGCGGGTGGTTGGCTAGTCGGCGTCTGGCTGTTCCCACAGGTCCCACCGTTGGAACTGGCAATACTGGCAACCCTTCTGGCGCCCACCGATGCTGCGCTCGGTAAGGCGGTTGTGAGCAACCCTCAGGTTCCCGCGTCCGTGCGTGAAGGGTTAAACGTTGAGAGCGGGCTGAATGATGGAATCTGCGTTCCAGTGTTGCTTATGTTTTTGGCATTGCTGGTCGAAGAACAGACACGGTCCCCTATCTCACTGGCATTAGAGTTAGTGATCGAGGAACTGGGCATCGGTGCACTCATCGGTATTACCCTGACGCTCATCGCCTGGCGGTTGCAGCGCTACTCCGTAAAACACCAGTGGCAAACGCCAGTGTGGTCACAGTTGACCCTGCCCGGGCTCGCCATCCTGTGCTTTGCCACAGCGCAAACACTAGGCGGTAGCGGGTTTATCGCCGCGTTCGTCGGTGGGTTGCTTGCAAGTTTTCTGTTTACCGAGCAAAAGCACCAGATGCTCAAGGCCAGCGAAGAGTTCGCCAGTCTGTTATCGGTCATTACCTGGGTCGTATTTGGCGCACTGGTGATCCCTTGGGCCTGGAGCAGCCTCACCCTCAACATCTGGCTTTACTCGGTGCTCAGCCTGACCATGATTCGCATACTGCCCGTGCTGATCAGCCTGGTCGGAACCCGCTTCGATTTCGAAACTCGCCTCTTCATCGGTTGGTTCGGCCCGCGAGGCCTGGCCAGTATTGTCTTCGCCGTCATGATATTGGCCTACCCCCTGCAAGCAAGTCGTACCTTGGTGGCTACTGCTGTCTGTACCGTTTTACTCAGTGTGCTATTACATGGTCTGAGTGCCAATCCATGGGTTGCACGGCTGGCCAGTCGTGATCATTGATGACCGTGTTCGTTCAGTAATCTCGAACTGCACTGGCCGCTGCGTTTTCCGCTGCATCACCCTGCGAACGACCCGGCTCTCACGCTCATCACCCGCGAGAAAATCATCGACGACAACCTTTCTCCTTCCCTTGGCCCATGCCGACCCGAACGATTCTTTCAACATTCGTGACTATCAGCCTGCGTTTGATGCTGCCCTCTACGGACTGAATCTTGCGGCCTGTCTCCGGCCGCTTTGGGTCGAACTGCGACCACCAAGAGCGGACGGTGGATGACGAGGCGGTTTTACATTAAGCGCTCGCGGATAAAATCGATGAAGGCCATCGTCCGCGCTGAACGTCGCCGCTCCCGACTGAGCACAGCGCTGACAGGAAGCGCGGTGGTCTGATAATCGTCGAGCACGATACGAACGCTGCCCTGTTCGACGTCAGCTGCGAAGAGCCATTCTGGAGAAAGGGAAATACCCACGCCGCAGAGGACCATTTCGCGAATGGCCTCGCTGCTGTTGCTGGTGACGTTGCCTTTGATGGCCACATCGAGCTCTTTCGCACCGTTAGTGAAGTGCCAACTGTCGTAATGCTCCAGCAATGTGAAACCGATGCAGTTGTGGCCTGTCAGTTCATGGGGCTCGCATGGCAGGCCGTGTCGATCCAGATAGGTGGGCGCGGCATAGACCCGCCGCGTGCTGGTACCCAGTGGCACTGCCACCAATCCCTCGCTCTTCACCACGCCAATCCGGATAGCCAGGTCTATATTTTCCTTGAGCAGGTCTTCGTTGTGATCGCTCAGGCGCAGATCAATCCGGACCTCTGGATGGCGTTGCAAGAAAGGCCCTATCAGCGGTGCTATGCACAACCTCCCATAGCTGACCGGTGCGGCGACTCGCAGAGGGCCGGCGATCTGCTCCTGACCGCTGGTAAAGCTGCGCGTGGCGGCTTCGAGGTGGCCGAGAATTTCCTGGCAGTGGCTGTAGAAGCGTTGCCCTTGGTCGGTCAGGGCCAGGTACCGGGTGCTGCGGGCGAACAATGGCCCGCCCAGATACTGCTCCAAAGCGCGAACCTGCTTGCTCACTGCCGGCTGCCCCATGTTCAGCTCGCGAGCAACCGCAGAAAACGACCCGCGCTCCACGACGCGTACAAAGATGTGCATGCTGTCGAACAAGTCCATCTGCGATTAGACCTCTTTGTGGAATAAGTTATATGCAAATTTAGTTTCTTATCGGAATGATGAAAGCGCGGCAATCTGTAAGCGTCCACTCAATCAAAGGTTCCCCGCCATGAATCACTTCATGCTCGCCGCTATCGCCGAGTCCGCCCAGGCCCCTCTGGCTGTCCGCCAAATCGATCGCCCCGTTCCCGGCAAGGGACAGGTGCTGGTCAGGGTTCACGCCGCAGGGGTAAACCCTCTCGATACCAAGATCGCCGCCGGCGCAGGGGCTCACGCCCGCCAGGCGCTGCCGGCAGTGCTCGGCCTTGATCTCGCCGGCACGGTCATCGAACTGGGCGAGGCGGTTGAGAGTTTCACCCAAGGCCAGGAAGTCTTCGGTATGCCCGGCGGGATCGGCGGTGCTCAGGGTACTATGGCCGAATACATTGCCGTGGATGTCCGGCTCATCGCGCCAAAGCCGCACACTCTCGACATGCGTGAGGCAGCTGCATTGCCTTTGGTATTCATTACCGCATGGGAAGGTTTGGTAGATCGTGCCAATGTCCGTGCCGGTCAGCGTGTGCTGATTCATGGCGGCGCGGGTGGGGTCGGCCAAGTGGCTGTGCAACTGGCCAAGGCTCGCGGTGCCGATGTCTACGCCACCGGTTCGGCGGCGAGTCTCGACTTCATTCGCTCGCTGGGGGCTACGGCCATCGACTATCAGGCACAGAGCGTAGAGGACTATGTCGAGCATTATACGGCTGGTGAAGGTTTCGACATCGTCTACGACACCGTAGGCGGCAGCACGTTGGATGCGTCATTCAAGGCCGTGAAGCCTTATACCGGGCACGTGCTGAGCTGCCTGGGTTGGGGGCAGCACAGCCTGGCACCGCTGTCGTTTAAAAGTGCAACCTATTCCGGCGTATTCACCCTAGCGCCATTGCTCACCGGCAAGGGGCGCGAACACCACGGCGCTATCCTTCGCGAGGCCGCCGCGCTGGCCAACGCTGGTCAACTGACTATCCGCGTGGATCAACGGCACTTTGAGCTGCCAGACGTCAACGAAGCGTTTCGCCAGGTCGCGGAAGGTCGCGGCAAGGGCAAGACGGTAATCCAGTTGGTAAATGAATAGTTCTTGGTGCTCTAAAGCTCATTCAGTACAAACGGCCGGATGCGGCCGCTACTGGCCGATTTATGCCTGTCACCAACGTCAGCTTTGGGACGTTTTCAGCCGGACGCGACAGGCAGAAAACGGCCAGGAGCTGACCCTGCCAGTGTCTACAACTGAGGCTGCATTCACTGATGCGGCCTACCGCCTACCGCCTACTGATATAACGATTCAAGTCATGGATATTTACCTGTAGAGCAGATCCTTATAGGATGCAGTCCGATTCAGTCTCCTTCAGGTTTGGGTGAACCACGACTATTATGCATGACAAAACGACCTGACAAACTGTGCTCTATAGCCGCGCAAGATTTTTCGCGAAAGAACAAGCACAAGCCGGAAGCAGGTTAAGTTACTTATAAAAATAAATACAACACCATGAGCACATGAACAATGATCAATCCGGGTTTTCCAGCTGAAAGTTTTAAACCCTTCAGCATAGTCATAGTGAATTACAAAACACCCGAAATCACCAAGATATGCCTGGATTTATTACACCAACACCTAGGCAGCGACAACGTCCCAATATGGGTAGTTGACAACAATTCTGCCGATGAAAGCACTGACTACTTACGAACTCTCGATTGGATCAATTTGATCGAGCGCTCTGCCCCTGAACCAGAACCTGGCCACATCGCACATGGCAAGGCACTGGATCTAGTTTTGCAGCAAGTTGAAACTGATTATTTATTCCTGATGCACACAGATACATTTGTTTTCGACAAAAATGTTTTTCCAATGATGTTGAATAAGTGCTTGAATAACCCGAAAGCCGTGGCAGTGGGTTGTGTTGAGCAAATCAACCGTGGCACCGCAAGAACGCTTTGGCGCTTTAGCTCACGACTATTCAAACATCATTACAGACACCTGAAAATCTCTATGGGATTACGCTCTAGAGAGCCAAAACCTTACAGAGAAGTCTACTTAAAAAGTTTCTGCACATTATGGAACTGCAAACTTATCAAGCAAAATAACATGCATTTCTCCATGGATGAACGCGTACCAGGATATACTCTTCAAGACCGCATGACAGAGCTCGGCTATGTCGTAGAAATGTTATCACCGCGTAAAATCTTCAGCTATCTGGATCACATTCAAGCCGGCACTGTCGCAGCGGCTGGCGGCTATGACAAGACTCATAGACGAACCAAAATGTACAACAACATCCTTAAGCGCCTGAACAAGGATGACAGAAAAAGCTAAGCGACGAGCAGACGCAGCCTGCTCAAGGCTGCTTCAAGCCCCCCACAAGTCTTATATTAAGTTATTGGAGCGGTAATGGCACCCATCACTCAAGCACTACCTTTCACCCTGTCCCCGGAGCTTGATTTCGACCAAAACGCTGCCAGCACCTTTGGCGACTCTTTGACCAGTCACTATGTCCAGGCTGCGCCATTCCCGCACATAGTCATCGACAACTTCTTGCATGAAGAGCTGATTTCGAGTATCTGCTCGCACTTCCCAATCGAGCCGACCAACAATGAAATGCTCTACGAGCGCGGCTATAAAGGTCAACTAAAACGTCAAATAAGCCCCAACGAATGTGCCCCCTTTTTGAAGACTGTTTTCAACGCCTTTAACTCGGCGCCCATGTTGCAGTTTCTTCAAAATCTCACAGGCATTCACGGTTTGATACCCGACCCCTACTTTACCGGTGGCGGCCTGCATGAAACGAAAAGCGGTGGTTTTCTGGGCGTGCACTCGGACTTCAGGCTCAACAAAAATCTGAACGTCGAGCGCAGACTGAATGTCATTATTTATCTGAATGAAGATTGGCGAGAAGAATACGGCGGCAACTTAGAACTTTGGGATGCCGGCATGAGGATCTGCCTTAAGAAAGTCCTACCCGTTTACAATCGCTGCGTCATTTTCAACACAGACAAAGACAGCAATCATGGGCACCCAGAACCTTTGACTACTCCAGAGCACATCAGCCGCAGGTCTATAGCGCTTTACTATTACACCGCCGCAACCATGTCGATCGATCCCACACAAAGAAACAAAACCCACTACAAACCAAGGCCTAAAGATCGTTTGAGCCTAAAATACTACATCAATAAACTAATCAAGAAAAAAAACTAAACGGTCTCGTCTGACGATCGAACTCGTGCACTTTTAGCGTTAGGTTGCAAAGCCGGATATGCCCCACACTCATTTATGCCATGACATAGGTTTTTCATCTCTCCGGCTCTAAGTCGTGGCACTACCGACTGTCGACTTCGGGGTTGCTTGCAGCCCATCGCGACAGGCAGCAATCGGCCGATTCTGTTGAAAAAGTCGGTTCTTACAGACCGCCCACATACTGACCGCTGAAAATGCGTTTTTTTGCGCGCCGCTACACGAAATCTGCCCCCGAAATCCTCTGCTCAATGTAAAGATTTCAATCTCAAGCGCGTACTTTTCTACCGTGGAAATCAGAGCCTACTCTTTCAACAGAATCGGCCAAAAGCAGTCACTGCATTGAATCTATTCAATCAAATTCACAACTAAGGCAGATTGTCATCAAATGCATGAGACAGCGTATTTTTCTATCGCCCTCAATGCTTTAGAACAAAACCATCGGCATTCTGTGCATTGAACACCATTCTGCCCAGGTAATGGCTGCAAGATTCACATCGATAAAAGAACGTTGGCGAGCCCCTCAGTCTTTTATGATGGGGCAAGCGGTAACCAGACGCAGACTTCGAACCCATCTTGTCGACCTGTTGCCGGGGAGAACAATTTCATTCTGGCGTTTACCCCCTGCACTATGGTTTTGGCAATCGCCAAGCCCAGTCCTGAACCACTGATCTCACTGTGACCGCGCACAAAACGCTCAGTCAGGTGCTGCAATACCGACTGCGGCACCGCCGGGCCGCTATTGACCACCCGTAGCTGTGCCTGTTCGGTGAGGCTGACTTCGATCGGTTGATCCGCTGCCCCGTACTTCAGCGCATTTTCGATCAGGTTCCGCAACAGGATGCCAAAGGCGTCCGGATCAATGGTCGAGTACAAGCAGGACTGGTTTGGCAGCTGCAACTTGATCCGGTGCCCACTGCGGTTGTTCCACTCATCAACCACATGGGCAAGCAACGGAATGAGGTCCTGAGGCGTTTCGGACAACAGGCCACCGCCTTCGGCCTTGGCCAGTTGCATGAGTTTTTCCGAGAGCCGCGCCAGGTCGCGCAACGCGTTTTCGATTTTCGCCGCACGTACTCGCAACGGGCCCTCGGGCGCCTCATGGTGGAGTCGCTGGATTTGCGCCAGGGTCGCCGCCAGTGGCGTACGCAGTTCATGGGCGCTGTTGGCAGTAAAGCTGCGTTCACTCTCCAAGGCCTTGCGCAAGCGCTCCAGCAGATGATTGACCGCCTCCGCCAGTGGTGCGATTTCCGCCGGCAATCGCGCCCCGCTGATCGGCGACAGATCACCCACCCCACGAGTCTCCACGGCACGACGATAGGCCAATACACTGCGCAAGCTGATGCGCACAAACAACCACGTTCCCAACAGAATGATGGGAATCAGCGCCAATAATGGCAACAACAAGGCAAGCAACGCTTCACGTGCCGCTTCACGGCGGTGTTCCAGAGGTTCGGCAATCTCGATAAACACTGTTTCACGTAGCGCACTGGCGCCGTACAGACGGTATTTTTTTGTGGTTGAAAAGCCTTCGGCCGGTTGTTGGTTGAAGATCTTCGGGTTGGCGTCGTGGGACTGCATCAGGATCTCGCCCTTGGCATCGCGCACCAGGTACGTCAGGTATTCCTTGTGCATTTTCAGGGTGGCGACGTGTTGGGCGTCACGAGGACTTTCACGGTTGCTGATTTCCAGCACGGCCAGAGGCAGGATGCGCTGCGCAGTCTCTTCCAGCGCACTGTCGAACGCCTCGTTCAATTCATGCTGCACCACCAGCCAGGCGCCAACGGTCGCCGCCAGCCATAGTAAGGTCGTGCCCAACGTCAGCCCCAGGCCGAGGCGTTTTTGCAGGCTCGAAGACGGCTTCATGCGGACATCAACCGGTAGCCCATGCCCCGCACGGTTTCAATCAGGTCGCGCCCGAGTTTTTTACGCAGACGGCTGATGTAGACCTCAATGGTATTGCTCTCGATTTCGGCACCGAAGGCATACAGCCGTTCTTCAAGCTGCGACTTGGAAAGCAGCGCGCTGGGGCGTTGCACAAACGCCTCGAACAGCGCCCACTCCCGCGCGGTCAGGTCCACCGTCGCACCGGCCCGCAACACCGTGCGGGCACTCATGTCGACCTGCAAGTCGCCGAGTCTGATCTGTGGATTGGGGTTGCCGCTGTAGCGCCGGGCCACCGCCGCCACACGGGCCGAGAGCTCGAACAGGTCGAACGGTTTGACCAGGTAGTCGTCGGCGCCCGCGTTGAGGCCAGCGATACGATCGGAAATCTGATCCTGGGCAGTCAGGATAATCACCGGGGTCACGTCCCCTGCCGAACGTTGCTGACGCAAAAAATCCAGCCCGCGACCGTCCGGGAGCATCAGGTCCAGCAGGATCAGGTCGTAAGGCGTGGTGCGTACGCTGTTGCGCGCGTGGTCCAGACGCTGCACCCAATCGACGGCGTGGCCGTCATCGGCAATCTGCTCGCGCACCGCTTCCCCCAAGCCTTGAGCGTCCTCGACCAATAAGACCCGCATCTGGCGCCTCCTGTGATGGTTGTCGTGCAGCACCTTAATCGCCTTACCTGACGTGAATCTGAAGATTCAGCTGGTTGTCAGGAATGCTCCTTAGGGTATGCCACAGGCGCCGACCTCGGCAGGAGACAGATCATGAAAACAGGTTTTATTGCCAATGCCACGCTGTTGAGCTTGCTGCTCAGTGGTTACGCCCTGGCCGATGACGATTGCAGCGACCCGGTGAGCGACTGGCAACCGCGCGAAACCTTGCGTCAGCAGGTCGAGCGGCAATACGGCTGGAGCGTGCAACGCATCAAGGTCGACGACGGTTGTTATGAGCTCAAGGGGCTGGATCGAAAAGGCAACGCCATCGAAGCCAGCTACTCACCGGCCTCGCTGCGTTTGCGCACACTCGAGATCCATTTCCGCGACGACGGCGATGCCAGGGACTACCTCGGCAGCCCGCTCACCGAATGACGCCTCACCTGTCGATGAGTTTTTCCTGCGCTTCAGGTTGCTGTCAGCAAGCAGGTCCAGGCTCTCGACCTAACGATCAAAGGGACACCCTCATGAAAAAGATCATCGCAGCCACCTGCCTTGCCGGCGCCATTGCCCTGCCGGGGCTGGCCCAGGCCCGTGAAGTGACCTTGACCACGCAGCTCAAGGACTACAGCGGCAATGATGCCTACCTGGCGATCTACGTCACCGACACCAATGGCCAATACCAGAAAACCCTCTGGGTAGCCGGCAAGAAGGCCAAATATTACAAACACCTGGGCGACTGGGCCCGTGGCAGCGGGATGAACCCGAGTGAGTTTGACGGGGTCAGCGGCGCCAGTGTCGGCAGTGGGCGCACGCTCAAAGTCAGCGTCGAACTGGCAGACACCCTGATTGATGCCGGGTATCAGATCCGCATCGACAGCGCCGTTGAGGACAAACGTGACGCACGCGCCGATGTCAGCGTGCCGCTCACGTCCAAGGGCGCAGGCCAGCCGGTGACCGGTAGCACCTATGTCGAGTCCTTTACTTACGATCTGTAGCACCTGCCATTTCTGGAGGCTGAACATGCTTCGCCAGTCCCATTCCCTGCCCGGCCTGATCGCGGCCCTGTTGGTCATGCTGTTGGCCATCAGTGGTGCGATCCTGTCGGTCGACCCGGCGCTGGAACACTTGCACAGCACCGCCACCGGGCAACTCAACGTCGGCCAATTGGCCGGACGTGTGGCCAATCACTTCCCGGGCGTGGAGCAGATCCAGCGCACAGCGTCCGGGACAGTCATCGTCTACTACAACCAGAACGGTCAGGCCGGGGTTGAAACGGTCGATCCACTGACCGGCGAAGGCCTGGCACCCTATGCACCCTCCGCGTTCACGCGTTGGGTGAAAGAGCTGCACCGCTCGATGTTCCTCGGCTCACCAGGCCATGGAGTATCGGGTGTCGGCGCGCTGTTCATGTTGATGTTGTCGGTGTCTGGCGCGCTATTGCTCGCCCGGCGCCTGGGTGGCTGGCGCAACCTGCTGCGGCCGCTACGGGGCACTGTCAGCCAGCGCTGGCATGCTGAAGTTGGGCGACTGGCCTTGCCCGGGCTGCTGCTGTCGGCATTGAGCGGGCTCTACATGTCCGCCACCACTTTTGGGTTTATCGCCGACGGCAGTCAAAGTGAACCCGCCTTCCCCGCCCACGTCAGCGCCGGCCCGGCCTTGCCGGTGGCTACACTGCAAGCCTTGCAGGCCACCGACCTCAACGACCTGCGCGAGCTGGTCTACCCGAGCCCCGGCAACCCGCGCGATGTGTTTTCCCTGCGCACGGCCCAGGGCGACGGCTACGTGGATCAGGCCAGCGGTGCCTTGCTGTCCTATCAAGCCCACGACTCGATGCACAACCTCTACGAATTGATCTATCAGTTGCACACCGGCGAAGGCCTCTGGTGGCTGGGCCTACCGCTCGGGCTCTGCGCCCTCTGCATACCGTTGATGAGCGTGACCGGCATTCTGTTGTGGTGGCGCCGCCGAAAGGCTGGCCCGAACATTCGCCACAACAGCCCTGCCCACTGCGCCGACAGCGTGATTCTGGTGGGCAGTGAAAATAACAGCACTTGGGGCTTTGCCAAAACCTTGCACGACGCCTTGCACCAGAGTGGCCATCAGGTGCACAGCGCGGCGATGAATGAATGGGTGGGCGATTACCGCAATGCCCAACGGGTGTTCATCCTCACCGCGACCCACGGTGACGGCGATGCGCCGTCCTCGGCTTCGCAGTTCCTGGCGCGACTGGCCAAAACCGGCCTCAAGCCCGGCCTGCCCTTTGCGGTGCTGGGCATGGGCGACCGCCAGTTTGCGCAGTTCTGTCAGTACGCCCTTCAAGTGCAGGACGCCATGTTGCGGGCCGGTGGTTCGCCACTGCTGGGGCTAGAAACCGTCAACCGTCAGTCCCCTCAGGAGTTTGCGCGCTGGGGCCACGCATTGGGCGACGTGTTGGGACAGGAGCTGGCGCTGGTTCACACCCCGCAGCATCCGCGCACCCATCCATTGGAGCTGACAGAGCGGATTGCCTATGGTGAACAGGTAAATGCGCCAACCCACATATTGCGCTTCAAAGCCTGCGGCGAGCTGCCGGCCTTTCTGGCCGGCGACCTGGTCGGGATTGTGCCGCCGGGCAGCCCGATCCCGCGTTTCTATTCGCTGGCCAGCGGTTCCCAGGACGGCGTGCTGGAGATCTGTGTGCGTAAACACAACGGTGGCATATGCTCGCAATTCCTTCATGACCTGGACATCGGCGCATCGATCGAAGCGTTTATCCAACCCAACCCACAATTTCGCCCGGCGTCGGGCACGCACCCAGTGATCCTGATCGGTGCCGGCACCGGCATCGGTCCTCTGGCCGGGTTTATCCGCAACAACAAGGCCCGACACCCGATGCACTTGTATTGGGGCGGGCGCAACCCGGCCTCGGATTTTCTCTACGAGCCGGAGCTCAACCAATACTTGTCGGACCGCCGCCTCACGGCATTGCGCGCCGCCTTCTCTCAGGCTCAGGACCGCAGCTATGTGCAAGACCGGCTGATCAGCGATGCCCTGGCCTTGCGCCGGCTGATTGAAAAAGGTGCCCAAGTGCTGGTGTGTGGCAGTCGCGAGATGGCCAAAGGCGTGATGCAGGCCCTTGATGAAGTGTTGGCGCCTCTCAACCTGAGTGTGCTGACCCTAAAGGCACAAGGACGCTACCGTGAAGATGTCTACTGAGTTGCAGCGCTATAGCCTGAACGGCGAAACCATGGGCACCCGCTACACCGCCCTGTTTTATGCCGGGACCGGGATCGATACCGACGAAGCTCGCCAGCGCCTGGCCCACGCCGTGGCCCGGGTGGACCAGCAAATGTCCACCTGGAAACCCGACTCGGACCTCAACCGCCTCAATGCCGCCCCCGAGCAGGAATGGGTGTCGGTGCCCAAGGAACTGGCCACGGTGCTGTCTACTGCACTGCGCGTCAGTCAGCAATCCGGCGGCGCCTTCGACATCGCTGTCGGTGACCTGGTGAACGCCTGGGGCTTCGGCCCCGGGGAGCAGACGGTCATAGAGCAGGCGATCGGCACGATTGCGCCGCGGGCCCGGCTGTTAGCCAGCGCCGCATTGGTGGTTGAGCCACAACGCAATCAGGTGCGCAAACGCGTGCCGCTGAACCTTGACTTGAGTGGCATCGCCAAAGGTTTTGGCGTGGATGAACTGGCCCGTTGCCTTGAGGGTTTGGGCATCACCCGTTACCTGGTCGGCATCGATGGCGAGATGCGCGCCCGGGGCGTCAAACCTGACGGCCAGTGCTGGACCGTGGCCCTGGAGAAGCCCAACCGGGGCGTGCGTGAAGTCATGGGCGTGATGGAACTCAGCGATGCCGCAATCGCGACCTCCGGGGACTATCGACACTGGGTCGACGTGGCGGGTCAGTCCTATACTCACACCATGAACCCGGCCACTGGCGCGCCGCTGTGCAACCCGCTCGCCGCCGTCACCGTGGTGGCAGCCTCGTGCATGCTCGCCGATGCCTGGGCCACGGCGCTGATGGTCCTGGGCGAAACCGAGGGCCCACGTCTGGCTCAGGAACGCGGGATGGACGCGTTGTTCGTGCTGCGCGAGGGTGAACAATTCAAAGAAATATCCATTGTCGGCGGCCAGTTGCAGGCGCAAATTGAAACCCGCTGACGCCGATTGCCGGCCCGCTCGGAACCCGTTCGACGTGAACCGCCTAATGACAGGGAGTCCTGTTAAACAATGAAATTCATGCACAGGCACACCGAGGCACACCGAAGCGATCGTATCGGCTGGCTGCGCGCCGCCGTCCTTGGGGCCAACGACGGGATTGTCTCTACCGCCAGCCTGCTGATCGGCGTCGCGGCCGCCAACGCCAGCCATGCCACATTGCTGGTCACCGGAATGGCGGGGCTGATGGCCGGGGCCATGTCCATGGCCGCTGGCGAGTACATTTCCGTGCACTCCCAAGCCGATACCGAGCGGGCCGACCTGTCCCGCGAACGGGCAGAACTGGCCAGCGACCCGAATGCCGAGCACATTGAACTCGCCAACATCTACATGCATCGCGGCGTATCACCCGAACTGGCCCATCAAGTGGCCGATCAGTTGATGGCCCATGACGCACTGGGCTCTCACGCCCGGGACGAGTTGGGCATCAGCGCCACTCTCACCGCCAAACCGTTGCAGGCCGCCCTCGCCTCCGCCGCCAGTTTCGTGGTGGGTGCCGCGTTGCCGCTGGCGGTGACATTTGTCGCGCCGGAGCACAGTGTGGTGCCCTGGATATCGGGCATGTCATTGGTGTTTCTCGGGACATTGGGCGCCATCGCCGCCAAGGCTGGCGGAGCCAAGGTCATCACCGGGGCCTGGCGGGTGACCTTCTGGGGGGCGCTGGCCATGGGCATTACGGCCCTGGTGGGGCACTTGTTTGGCGCGGTGGTCTAGCGGGGGGCTTCCAAAAACAAAGTGCGCCCGCTAGCCAAACGAGCGCCCTTTACAGAACAGCAGTGATGCGCGGTATGCGTTAACAGATCAGTGCGCTGCCAGCGCTGGCAGTCAATGGCAAAGGCACGAGCGCTGGCAAACAGCCGTTCCTGCCCACTCGATAACTGTCCCATCATGCTGCGTGCTTCCCTGCTGGCCAATGTAGAGATTTTGCCGCAGGCCAGACAGGGGAGCTACTTTTTCAACAGAATCGGCCGATTTCTGCCTATTGCAAGGACCGCGGTCGCCCCAAAGTGGACCCGCCGAGCAAGAACGTTCCCGTCGGCTACGCTATTCCACCAAGCACGATGCTGAAAGCGAGGCTAGGAATGACAGTTGGTCGCAGAGATGATATTGCCTATTCCATCCTGTTAATCACTCCTGTTCTCCTTTACGCCAGCATAGGTGCTAACCCGCTGTATACAGGCAGTGGGTACCTTGTCGCAGTACCTGCGGCGGTGTTTGTACTGGGCTTGATTATCCGAACGCCCGCCCTGTTTCTGACGGGTACGACAGCCGCGGCGGTGGCCACGCTGTTGATCTACATGAACATCATGGCCAGCCTCGACCACCCCGAAGGGTTGTTTGGGCTCGGGCACGTGTTCTCCATGCCCGGCATGTTGGTTGGCGCAGCAGCGTCGGCCTGGCTGTTAAGGTACCGCGTGAAAGCAAGTTTGCCTTGGATCGTCGCGGGCGTTGGCTTTCTGGGAACTGCATTGGGATTCACGGTCGCCCAGATGGTGGTGTGCAACACCCTGATGTATTGCGGCCCGCTGTCTATTGGGGTTTAACGCTGGCAACGAGCTTCCGCTTCTGGCCGCTTGTTGCCCTTATCAACCGTCCAAGCCGGATCAATCGCAACCCTCCCCACAGGCAACACCATCGCCCTACAACGTCATGATCGGCCGCAGCAACGCCTGACCCTCATACAATGCAGACAAATAACGTTCGCGCATTTGCTCCACGGTCATTCGCGATGCATGGGTGGTGAGCGTCAAGGTGGCCTGCAACTGCCCTTCGCGATCAATCAATGGCACGCTCAGCACCCGCATGCCCACTTCGTATTCCTGATCCACCAGGACGTAGCCACGCTGCGCCGCCAAAGCGATTTCGGCGCGGATCTGTTTTTCATCGGTGAGCGTGTAGGGGGTAATCGCTTGGGGCGGGTTGCGTGCGAAATACCCGTCCAGCGCTTCGCCAGACAAACTCGCCAGCCAGAGCCGGCCACTGCCGGTGCAATACATGGGCACCCGTGAGCCAGGCCGAATCGACATCGAGGTGATGTGGCTGTAGCGGCTGCGCACCACATGCACGATGTCATCCCCGTCGCGAATGCCCACCGACACATGCTCCTGGGTGGTTCGCGCCACCTGTTCGACGATCGGCCGCAGCATGCGCGGCAGCACCGCCGAATCGACATAGGCCTGGCCAATGCGCAGGGTCTTGGCGGTCAGCCAGTAGAAACGACCATCGGTCTGCGCGAAGTTGTCATGCACCAGCGTCAGCAGGAAACGTCGGGCGGCGCTCTGGGTCATGTCGGCCATGCGTGCCACCTCCGGCACACTCAGGCGTGGATGTTCCTGGGAAAACAGTTGCAACAACGCCAGGCCCTTTTGCAGGCCGACGATCAGGTCCCGTTGATGGATGGTGGGCTGCTTCATCGCGACGACTCTAATTCAGGCAAGTAATGCGATTATCGCATTGATGCTGCGATTATCAACTTAAACGCCCGCCGGCCTGATTGTCCGCTCCCCTCCCCGCTCGCACTATCGGCCCCACAACACAGCCAATAAGCGGGTACATCAAATGATTCAGGGTTCGACTGAACTGGTCGCCATCGTCGGCTCGCCTGTGACACAGGTCAAATCACCGGAAAACTTCAACCAATGGTTCGCTGGGCACCGGCAAAACGTTGCCATGCTGGCCATCGACCTTGCGCCGAGCGCCCTGCAGAACTTCGTCGAGACCTTGCGTGGCTGGCAGAACCTGCGCGGCTGCGTGGTCACCGTCCCCTACAAACAGCTACTGGCCGGCCGCCTGGACAGCGTCAGTGCGCGCTCGGCGGCGCTGGGTTCGGTCAACGTGATCCGGCGCGAGGCCGACGGCCGGCTGGTGGGCGATATCGTCGACGGCGAAGGTTTTCTCAGTGCGGCGCGCCAGCAGGGTTTCAATCCGCAAGACAAACAGGCGCTGGTGATCGGCACCGGCGGTGTCGGCAGTGCGATTGCTTATTCACTGTGCCAGGCCGGGATCCGTCATCTGGTCATCAGCGACTTGAGCGCGGAGCGCGTCGAGATGCTCGGCGAACTGTTGCGCGACACGTTTCCCGAGACAGTGATCAGCGCCAATCCCACCTCGCTTGAGCAGTTCGATCTGGTGGTCAACGCCTCGCCGGTCGGCATGGGCGCCACCAGCGAGGAAGGTCCGCTGCCATTGCCGCAAGGCCTGATGCAAAGCTTGCAAGCGTCGACGCTGGTTGCCGATGTCGTGACTTCGCCAGCGCTGACGCCGTTTCTCGTCTTCGCCCAAGGGCGTGGCTGTGCGATCCAGACCGGCCCGCAAATGGCCCTGGCGCAACTGAGCAACCTCGGCCACTTCATGGGCGTAACACCGCTGCAGATCTGATCTGCGGCCGTGTCCTTAACAGGCGATAGACGATGAACATGACGACTACCCAGCTCCCTGCCGGTGCCGACCGGGTCTACGACGTGATTGTCCTGGGCAGCGGCGCCGCCGGTTTCGCCGCGGCGGTGACCGCCAGTTGCCGCGGCCTCCAGGTCTTGCTGGTGGAAAAGACCGAAACCTTCGGCGGTACCTCGGCGATCTCCGGTGGCGCGATCTGGCTGCACGACACTGATCAGGCCCGGGCCGCCGGGTATCACCTGGGCGCCGACGAAATGCGCCGCTACCTCAAGGAGGTGATCGGGGCTGGCTACAACCCGGCGCTGATCGACGCCTTCATCGACAATGGCCGCGAAGCCTTGAGTTTTCTGCAGGCCCACAGCGAACTCAAATACAGCCTGCGGCCACTGTCGCCCGACTATTACCCGGACTTGCCCGGTGGCACGCAAACCGGTCGCGCCCTGGAAATCGACGAGTACGACGGGCGCAAGCTCGGTGAGCACTTCAACGACCTGAAGCGGCCACCGGACGGCATGCTGCTGTTCGGCGGCATGATGGTCAATCGTGTCGACATCCAGCACTTCCTCAGCTTCAAGCGCTCGCCGCAATCGCTCTGGCACTGCCTGAAACTGATGGGCCGATATGCTATTGATCGCCTCAGCCATCCACGCGGTACGCGCCTGACCGTAGGCAATGCCTTGATCGCCCGGCTGGCGACCACCGCCTTCGCCAACGGCGTCGACTTGTGGCTCGAGGCGACGCCCGACGCGCTGCTGATCGAACAGGGACGCGTAGAGGGCGTGCAGATCACCTGGCGCGGACAAACCCGCAAGGTATTGGCCAAGGGCGGTGTGGTATTGGCCATGGGCGGATTTGCCGCCGGCGCCCAAGCCGCGGCGCAGCGGCCAGCGACCGACTCGGAACACTGGAGCATGTCCCCGGCGGCCAATGTGGGGGACGGACAACGACTGGCCGCTGCGGTCAACGCGGCCATTGGCGACAACCTGTCGGCAAACTTCTTCTGGGCGCCGGTTTCGGTACTGCGCAAGGCCGACGGCAGCCTCGAGCGTTTTCCGCACCTGGTGACCGATCGGGCCAAACCCGGTGTGATCGCGGTCAACCGCGCCGGACGACGTTTCGTCAACGAGTCGGACTCCTATCACTGCTTCGTCCAAGGCATGTTCGCCAACGGCGGCGCGAATGCGCCCTGCTGGCTGATCTGTGACAGCGAAGCCTTGAACCGATACGGCATGGGCCTGGCCCGTCCGCGGCCGGTCGACAACAGCGCATTGATCGAAGCCGGTTACCTGCTGCGCGCAGACAGCCTCGCCGAACTGGCCCTCATCGCGGGCATCGATGCCACGGCCCTGGAGCAGACCCTGACGCAGTTCAACGCCGATGCAGTGCTTGGCGTCGACCGGCAGTTCGGCAAAGGCAGCAGCGCCTATAACCGCTACATGGGTGACCCGCTCCATGGACCCAACCCGTGCCTGAAGCCGTTGCACAAGGCGCCGTTCTACGCCATTCGTCTGTTTACCGGCGACCTCGGCTCTGCACGCGGATTGGTCACCAACGGCCAGGCCAACGTGCTCGACTGCAGCGGTGCACCGATCCCCGGCCTGTACGCCGCCGGCAATGAAATGAATTCGATCATGGACGGCACCTACCCAGGCCCCGGCATCACCCTCGGCCCGGGCATCACCTTCGGCTACCTCGCCGCCAGTGATATCGCCGCCCGTCTTGAGCACAACACACACCCACACGCCCAAACTGGAGCTCCGCATGTACTACGAACTGCGCACCTACACGATTAAACCGACCCGCCTTGGCGACTGGCTGGCCCTGTACAAAACCGCGGCACTGGCCGTGCAACAAGAGCACCTGGGCAACCTGGTCGGTTTCTTCACCACCGAAATCGGCGAGGTCAACCAGGTGGTGCACATCTGGGCCTATACCAGCCTCGACGATCGCATGAACCGCCGCAACGCCATGGCCGCCGATCCGCGCTGGCAGGACTTCGCCAGGCAGAACAAGGCGCTCGACGCCGTGGTGACGCTGGAGTCGCGCTTGCTGCGCCCGACCGACTTTTCACCGTTGCAATAACCGTCCCCTGTAGGAGCGAGCATGCTCCTACAGTGAAAAGCCCAAATATGGAGGTCGCCATGAGCGTCTTGCCGTCGATGAATGTCGACGACCTTATCTGTGATGTCCTGGTCATCGGTTCCGGCGCCTCGGGCCTGGCGACTGCCGTCACCTGTGCCGAGCTCGGCCTCGACGTCATCGTGGTGGAAAAAGAGCCGGTGCTCGGCGGCACGAGTGCCTGGTCGGGCGGCTGGCTGTGGGTCCCACGCAACCCGTTGGCAGTCGCCGAAGGCGTCGTGGAAGAGCTCGAACAGGCGCGAGTCTATTTGCGCAACGAGCTGCACAGCGATGTGCTCGACCCGCGCATGGAGATGTTCCTTGAGCAGGGCCCGAAGATGGTCGAGTTTTTTCAGCGCCATACCGAAGTGCAGTTTTTCTCCGGCAGCAAGATGCCTGACTTTCATGCCAGCGAAGGTCATGCCCGAGGCGGCCGCTCGCTCTGCGCCCTGCCATTCGATGGTCGTCGACTGGGTCCGTGGATCGACAAGCTTCGGCGTCCGCTGGACCTCATCAGCCTTGCCGGAATGGGCATTGCCGGCGGCGCCGATCTCAACCACTTCCTCAATGCGACCCGCTCGGCAAGCTCACTGCTGTATGTCGGCAAACGCCTGTTGCGCCATGCCCGGGACCTGATGTGCCACGGCCGGGGCATGCACCTGGTGAACGGCAATGCCCTGGTCGCCCGGCTGTTGAAAAGCGCCCTGGATCGCAACGTCCGCCTGCTGACCGATACACGGGTATGTGAGCTACTGCGCGAGGACCAACGTGTGGTCGGCGCGCGTATCGACCGCGGCGCAGGCCTGCTCGAGATCCGTGCACGACGGGGTGTGGTGATGGCCTGCGGCGGCTTCCCCCACGACCGGCAACGTATTGCCCAGCAGTTCGCCCACGCCCCTGATGGCAGCGCACACTTGAGCGCTGCGCCCAAGGGCAATACCGGCGATGGCTTGCGCCTGGCTGAAAGCGTCGGCGCTCGCGTCGCCTGCGACCTGGCGCAGGCCGCTGCGTGGGCACCGGTGTCTCGCGTGCCGCGCGAAGACGGCGGCTTCAGTGGCTTTCCCCATTTGATGGATCGGGCGAAACCGGGTTTTCTCGCCGTGCGCCGTGATGGTCGACGCTTCGTCAACGAAGCAGACTCCTACCATGACTACATGTGCGCACTGTTCGATGCCTGCGGATCGGGAGAACCCCCGGTGTCCTGGTTGATTTGCGACCATCGCGCCCAGCGGCGCTATGGCCTGGGCTGGTCCAGGCCCTTTCCCTTCCCGACAGCGTCCTATGTGCGCATGGGCTATCTGTTCAAGGACTCGACCCTGGCAGGACTGGCACGCCAGTGTGGGATCGATGCGCAGCAACTGCAGGCCACGGTCGATACGTTCAATCAGTTTGCCGAGAAAGGCTGCGATCCACAATTTCGTCGCGGTGAGTCGCTGTACAACAAACACCAGGGGGAAATCCTCCACGGTCCCAACCCGTCCCTTGGCAGCCTGCGCCAAGCCCCCTTCTACGCCGTGAAGCTGGTGCCTGGCAGCCTCGGCACCTTCGCCGGGCTGCACACCGACGCCTGTGCCCGGGTGCTGGACGACAATCAAGCGCCGATTCCAGGACTGTTCGCCGTGGGCAATGACATGAACAGCATCATGAACGGCCGTTACCCCAGCGGCGGCATTACCCTCGGGCCGGGCATGACGTTCGGCTACATTGCAGGAAGAACACTGGCAGGCTCAGCGGCGGGTCAATGAGTGCAACATCAAGCAGATGCCGGCCAGGGCGAGGGCTCAACGCAACTTCAGCGGATCGACCATCTGCGCCGCGATGGCCATGCCCACCAAGTCCGGCAACGTATTGGCCTGCATGCGTTTCATGACGCGCGCGCGATACAGGTCGACGGTTTTTGCACTCACGCCCAGTTGCTCGGCGATTTCGCGGGTGGTGTAACCCTGCACCAGCGGCAACAGGATATCGCGCTCGCGCGGGGTCAAGGTCAGCAAGCGCGCCTGCAAGGCTTCGTGGCCCTGGTTACCCGAACGGTGGGTGGCACAGTTGCTGAGTGCCTGTTGCACGCTGTCCAGCAACAGCTGTTCGTTGTAAGGCTTCTCGATAAAGTCATGGGCGCCGGCCTTGAACGCGCGCACCACGATCGGCACATCCGCGTGCCCGCTGACAAAGATGATCGGCAGGTTCAGTTGGCGCACGCGCATTTCTTCCTGCACGTTCAAGCCGCCCATACCGGGCATGCGCACATCCAGCAGCACGCAGGCGTCGAGGCTCGCATCGCAGGCGTCGAGGAATGCGACACCACTGGTGAACGGCAGGGCCTTGAGCCCGACCGACTCCAGGAGCCAGACCGTCGACTCGAGCATGCCCTGGTCATCATCGACCACGTACACCACCTGCTCCGTTACACCTGCCATTACCTGATTCCTATTGTTGTTTTGTTAGGCCGGCCAGCGGCAAGCGGCAACACATCAGCAGCCCGACAGGCTGGCGCCGGGCATTCAATTCGCCACCGAAACCTTCGATGATGCTGCGGCTCATGGACAGACCGAGCCCCAGGCCATCGGCCTTGCTGGTGTAGAAGGGGGTAAAGATCTGCTGAAGTTGCGGTTCGCTGACGCCCGGCCCCTGATCTTGCACATGGATCTCCACGCACGTGCCACTGCCCTGCCCCACGGTCATCACGATCACCGAAGGCTGCCCGGGATGTTGCTCACGGTTGGCATCGATGGCGTTACGCAACAGGTTGAGCAGCACCTGTTCCAGCAACACGCGGTCGGCATAAACGGGCGGCAGATTATCCGGCAGTCGATCCTCGATTGTCACTTGGCAATTGCTCGCCTCCCAGGCACATAAACGCACAGCTTCGCGGGCCACGTCAGTCAGGTTCAGCGCCTGCATGCGACGTTGTCCCTTGCGTAAAAAGGCGCGTAGCCGCCGAATCACTTCGGAGGCGTGGGTGGCGTGATGGGTAATGCGCTCCAGGCCCTGGGTCACTCTTGCTGCCGCTTGAGGATTGGAGTCCAGTGTCTGCAGGTAGCGCAGGCTCGCGTTCGCATAATTGACCACGGCCGCCAGCGGCTGGTTGATTTCGTGGGCGATTCCCGAAGCCAGTTCACCCAGGGTGACCAGGCGTGCGGTGTGCGCCAGTTCATCCTGATGACGCCGCTGTTGCGCTTCGCGCAGTTCGCGCTCGGTCATGTCACGCGCGACCAATGAGTAATAGCGCTCGCCGCTGGCGGAACGGTGCGCCAGCAACACCAGCGACACCGGCACCGATGTGCCGCCGTCCGGTGGTTGCAGGCGCGCATCGGTGCTCCATACACCGTCGCGCTCGGCGCTGTGCCAACCGTCGCGCTGCAGGCGCGCAAGGTCTGCGCTGGCGAACAACGTAGCCAGGGCCGGCATGGGTTGTTGCTCATCAATCCCGAGGATGCGGCGTGCGGCTGGATTGAGGTAAGTGACCAGGCCCCCGGGAGCGATGAACAACACCGGATCGATGTTGGCCTCGACCACTTCGGCCAGGCGTCGCTTGTTCTCCTCGGCCTGCACGCGGGCCGTAACGTCCCGGGACACGCAGACGATTTCAACCACCGCGCCGGTGTAGGTTTCCCGGATTGCCCGGCTGGCCGTTTCGAACCACAGGTAATGGCCGTCGCGATGGCGGATGCGGTACGTCATGGTGTGATAACCATCCTGCTCCAGCGCATCGCGTGCACGCTGCACGAGGCCGGCCAAGTCCTGGCCATGGAACAGGCCCTGGGCCATTTGCCCGCGCAGTGCTTCGGGCCAATAGCCGAGCAAGGTCCAGGAGGCCGGTGACGCATCGATCACACGCCCATCCGGTGTGTGGCGGGAAATCAGGTCGGTGGTGTTTTCGATGATCAGCCGGTAAAGCCGTCGTGCAGTGGCCGCCTCACGCTCTGCCAGCACCTGCGCCGTGGCGTCGCGGCAACGGGCGAGCACCCGGTTTTCCTGTGGGTCGGGGATGAAGGTCCAGATCAGGACCTGTTTCTCAAACTGAGCCTCGACGCCTTCGACAGCACGTTGCTGGGTCAGGCAGGCACGCACCAGCTCTCGGTGATTGACCGGTAAAAAACCCAGCACATCGCCCAGCGATTTTTCCGCGAGCAGCGCCATCAGTGCCGCGTTGAACTCCAGCGGTCGACCTTGCGCGTCGAGCAACAGGCTCGGTTGCGGGTCGAGGCCCAGCAGAGGCGAACCGCGCAGCATGCCGTTGACACTGCTCAGCAGCGTCGTCAGCAAATCCCGGACCCAGCCCAGCCAATCGAGACTCACACCCTCGCGCACTTGCACCAGCAACAAGCCCGGCTGCCCGGGCGTCAAGGCCAGGTCGAACACCTGGCCATGGCTGATCGCGGCCCGGCGCAACCGGCCGGACAACCAGCAATCGAGTTGACGCACTTCAGCCAGGGCCAGGCGCCCTGTGTCTGCCAGAAGATCGAAGAGCAATTGGTCGCTGGCCAGCGCAGGGTCGCCAAGTCCCGGTGGAAACTGCTGGGCCGTGCCCTCATGGCGGTAGATTCGCGAAGGGGGCTGCCAACTCAGGTACACCGCCCGCTGCACTTCGGGACAGTCCTGCAGCGCCAGACACAACGCATCAGCCCGGGCGGCCAGGGACACACTCTCGCGCTGCAGGCGCAACCAACTGTGCAATCGAACGGGAGTAACGGTCATTACGCGCCCACTTTGTCAGGGAAACCAAGCCTATACCAACTTGGAAGGTCGGTGGCGTCGACTCAGAATCAGAAGAATCACATATAGTACATATACTATAGTGCTTAGGTTGTACTTCCATATAACAGACAAAATATTATATAACGTCATCCGGACTTAGAAGGTGACCTCGGCGACTACGCCGCCAGGTCAGCCATAGAGCTAACAATCAGCCAACGAGTATCCGTACATGTCTATCTATGACCAGGGCCTGGGCCCTTCGGCTGTCAATCACATTGCCCTCTCGCCGCTCAGTTTCATCGAGCGCACCGCCAGTACCTACCCGAACCACCCCGCCGTTATCCACGGTTCGATTCGCCGTACCTGGGCCCAGACCTACACCCGTTGCCGCCGCCTGGCCTCGGCGCTGGCCGGTCGCGGCATCGGCAAGGACGACACGGTGGCGGTGATGCTGCCCAATATTCCCGAGATGCTGGAAGTGCATTTCGGCGTGCCGATGATCGGTGCCGTGCTCAACCCGCTCAACGTCCGGCTGGATGCCGAAGCGATCGCATTCATGCTCCAGCATGGCGAAGCCAAAGTGCTGATCACCGACCGCGAGTTCCATGACGTGATCAAGGCGGCGCTTGGCATGCTCGATCACCCACCCCTGGTGATCGACGTCAATGACCCGGAATACGGCGAAGGCCAGGCCGCGAGCGACCTGGATTACGAAGCGCTGTTGGCCGAAGGCGACCCGGCGTTTGACTGGAAATGGCCGCTCGACGAGTGGCAGGCCATTTCGCTGAACTACACGTCAGGCACCACCGGCAATCCCAAGGGGGTGGTCTACCACCATCGCGGCGCTTACCTGAGCGCGCTTGGCAACCAGATGACCTGGGCCATCGGCAATCATCCGGTGTACCTCTGGACGTTGCCGATGTTCCATTGCAACGGCTGGTGCTACCCGTGGACCATCACGGCCCTGGCAGGCGTGCACGTGTTCCTGCGCCGGGTCGACCCGCAGAGAATCCTCACGTTGATCCGCGAGCATCAGGTCACTCACCTGTGCGGTGCGCCGATCGTGCTCAATGCATTGGTCAACATGCCGGAGTCGGCGAAAGCGGCCATCGATCACCCGGTCAATGCCTTGGTCGCGGGCGCTGCGCCACCGGCCAAAGTGATCGGTGCCGTCGAAGAGATGGGCATCAAGGTCACGCACGTGTTCGGCCTGACCGAAACCTATGGCCCAGTGACGGTCTGCGCCTGGCACGCCGAATGGGATGAGTTACCCCTGGAGCAGCGGGCGCAAATCAAGTCGCGACAGGGTGTGCGCTTCCCGACACTGGAAGGCGTGATGGTCGGCGACTGCACAACGCTGGAACCAACCCCGCGCGATGGCCAGACGATCGGTGAGATTTTCCTGCGCGGCAACACGGTGATGAAGGGCTACCTGAAGAACCCGACCGCCACTGCCGAAGCGTTCGAAGGCGGCTGGTTCCACACCGGTGACCTGGCGGTCTGGCATCCCGACGGGTACGTCGAAATCAAGGACCGACTCAAGGACATCATCATCTCCGGTGGCGAGAACATCTCCACCATTGAGCTCGAAGGCGTGCTCTATCGCCATCCGGCTGTGATGGAAGCCGCCGTGGTCGCCCGTCCCGATGAGAAATGGGGCGAAACGCCCTGCGCCTTCATCACCTTGAAGGCGGATCACCAGGACGTTCGAGAGGCTGACATCATCGCTTTCTGCCGTGAGCATCTGGCCGGGTTCAAGGTCCCGCGCACCGTGATCTTCACGCTCTTGCCCAAGACGTCCACTGGCAAGATCCAGAAGTTCGTGCTGCGCGACCGGGCCAAGGCGCTCTAATCCCTTCTACCATGCTTGCATCAAGCAGCAGGTCTGCACCTGCTGCTTGGGGGTCGTGCAGGCCACATTCGGCTGTGCCCGTGACACAACCGTCCCAACGAGGTTTACGTTATGCCAGAATTCAAAGCCCCCCTGCGTGACTTGCGCTTTGTGCTGCACGAAGTGTTCGAGGCCCCGGCCCTGTGGGCGCGCCTGCCCGCCTTGGCCGACAGCATCGACGCGGACACCGCGGATGCCATTCTTGAGGAGGCGGCAAAAGTCACCGAGCACCTGATTGCGCCCCTCAATCGTAGCGGCGACGAAGAAGGCGCACAGTGGCATGAGGGGCGAGTCAGCACCCCCAGCGGTTTCAAACAGGCTTACGCAACCTACATCAAAGGCGGCTGGGTAGGACTGTCCGGCAACGCCGAATTCGGTGGCATGGGCATGCCAAAAATGCTGGCCGTGCAATTCGAAGAGATGCTCTATGGCGCCAACTCAAGTTTTGCGCTGTATTCGGCCTTGAGCGCTGGCGCCTGCCTGGCATTGGATGCCCACGCCAGCGACACCCTGAAAAATCTCTATCTGCCACCGATGTATGAAGGCCGCTGGGCCGGCTCCATGTGCCTGACCGAAGCCCATGCAGGCACCGACCTTGGGCTGATCCGCACCCGCGCCGAACCTGAGGCTGACGGCAGCTACAAGATCACCGGCAGCAAGATCTTCATCACCGGGGGCGACCAGGACCTGACCGAAAACATCGTTCATCTGGTACTGGCCAAACTGCCGAATGCACCGGCGGGTCCGAAAGGCATTTCGCTGTTCGTCGTGCCTAAAGTGCTGGTCAATGCCGACGGCTCGCTTGGCGCTGCCAACGCCGTGAGTTGCGGTTCGATCGAACACAAGATGGGCATCAAGGCCTCAGCCACCTGCGTGATGAACTTCGACGGTGCCAGTGGCTGGTTGATCGGTGAAGAGAACAAAGGCCTGGCGGCGATGTTCACCATGATGAATTACGAACGCCTGTCCATCGGCATTCAGGGCATCGGCTGCGCCGAGGCGTCCTACCAGAGTGCCGTCGCCTACGCGCGTGAACGCCTTCAGAGTCGGGCCCCCACGGGCGCCGTGGCGGCGGACAAACCGGCCGACCCGATCATCGTTCACCCGGATGTGCGGCGCATGCTGCTGGGCATGAAAGCCATGACCGAAGGCGGCCGCGCGTTCGCCAGCTATGTCGGGCAACAACTGGACCTGGCGAAGTTTTCCGCTGATGCCGGCGAGCGCGACAGTGCGCAGGTCCTGGTCGCGCTGCTGACGCCCGTGGCCAAGGCATTTTTTACCGACAGCGGCCTGGAAAGCTGCATCAATGGCCAGCAGGTTTTCGGCGGCCACGGCTACATTCGCGAATGGGGCCAGGAACAATTGGTCCGTGATGTGCGCATCGCGCAAATCTACGAAGGCACCAATGGCATCCAGGCACTGGATTTGCTCGGGCGCAAAGTGCTCGCCGACAAAGGCCTCGCACTGTGCCAGTTCACCGGCGAGATCCGCCGCTTCGCGGCACAGCCTGACGCCCCCTATGCCACGCAACTGCTGGATGTCGTGCAGCGGCTGGAGGACATCAGCGACTGGCTCCACGACAGAGCGGCAAGCAACCGCAACGAAGTCGGCGCGGCGTCGGTGGAGTATTTGCACCTGTTCGGTTACGTCGCCTACGCCTGGCTCTGGTCGCGCATGGCTCAGGTTGCGCGGCAAAAACGCAGCGAAGACGAAGATTTCTACGACGCGAAAATCGCCACCGCCGACTTTTACTTCCAGCGCTTGCTTCCACGCACCTTGAGCCTTGAGCAATCCATTCGGGCAGGTAGCGACTCGTTGTATGGCCTGCGCGCTGAACAATTCTGATTGAGCGACGCCATGGCGCTCTGGCGGGCGTTGCACTAATTGCAACGCCTGCCTAGAACTTTTCCTTGATTGTCGGTCTATTTGGATAGGCTCATCCGCTCGGTAGGCGCGAACCCGCAGGCTTCGCGCAGCCAGATGGCCACACGTCCAATTGCCAATCAGAGGTTGTCTTCGCTCATGAAATTCCATGTCCCACGGATGGTGCTCCTCGGCCTGTTCGCGTTCGCGGCAATGGGCTCGGCATCAGCAACACAGATGAAGACTTCAACCCCTGTTTCCGCCCCCCCAGTCACAGCCGTCCAGGCGCCCGTGCGGGCCGCCGACACCCCCTGGCCGACCTTGGCCAGCACGGCCGACAAGCAGCCAGGAGCGTTGCTTGCCCATGACGATCGATACTGGCACGACGGTCGTTGGCACGATCGCCGGGACGAATGGCGTCGAGACGAATGGCGCAGGGCCCAGTGGCGCAGAGAGCAAGCCCGCCGGGAAGCCGAACGCCACCGCTATTGGGAGCGCCACCGCGACCGGGACACGCGCTACCGCTACGACGACGATCGCCGCTACTATCGTCGCTAGCGCCAGGCTACGCGACTTCGTTTAAAAACAGGGAGCGAAGGACATGACCATCAAGCGCATGGACAACGTCCTGATCGTTGTCGACGATCTCGAAGCGGTGAAGGCATTCTTTATCGCGTTGGGTCTCACGCTCGAAGGCCAAACCACCGTTGAAGGGGCTGCTGTCGGCAGCCTCATTGGGCTGGGCAACGTGCGAGCCACCCTCGCGATGCTGCGCACCGCCGACGGACAGGGCATTGAACTGGACAAGTTCCACACCCCGGAGGCCGTTCGGTTTGGCCCCGTGGACACACCAATGAACGCCCTGGGTCTTCGTCGCATCATGTTTGCCGTCGATGACATCGATGCGCTCGTGACACAGATGCAAGCCCATGGCGCCGAATTGATTGGCCAGATGCAGTACGAAACATCGTACCGGCTCGCCTATGTTCGTGGGCCTGAGGGCATCATCGTCGGGCTTGCGGAGCAACTCGGCTAATGCGTGTGCGGTTTTATCAGACCACTGCACAATGCCTGCGTTCGGCAATCGTGGTTAACGGGCGCTCGCGATCAAAAGCAGAGCGTGGCGGCCTGTCCGCGTTGTTATCGTTCCCATGCTCTGCGTGGGAACGATCGCAACGCGGACAGATCTGCGATCAGGTCGGCTCTAAGGCCGCCTCGTTTTGGCTTTTGAACGCGTACATTCAGACAATCCCCCGATCGCTGCGCGCCCTCAGGCAGACTTCAACGCAAACCGCGAAACCGGGCGACTCAGACCGTAATGCTCGCGTAGCGTGGTACCCGTATAGTCCTCGCGAAACAGCCTGCGCTTGCGCAGGATCGGCAACACTTCATCGAGAAACACTTCAAAGCCCTCGGGAAATGCCGGCGGCATCACGTTGAAACCATCGGCGGCGCCGCTGCGGAACCACTGTTCGATCAGGTCGGCGATTTGCACCGGCGTGCCTACCGGCACCCAATGCCCGCGAGCACCGGCCAGGCGGTTGATCAGTTGGCGCAAGGTCGGTTGCTCGCGGTCGACTATATCGATGACCAGCTTGAAGCGACTCGCCTGGCTCTCACTGCCTTCAAAGTTGACCAAATGACGAGGGAAAGGCGCATCCAGATCCTGACCGGACAGGTCGACACCCAGCAGTCGGCGCAGCTGGCCCAGGGCAACGTGCGGCAGTACCAGGTCGTTGAGTTCATCGAACTTGCGCTGGGCTTCCGCTTCGGTGCTGCCGATGTAGGGGCTGATACCCGGGAGAATTTTCAGCTGGCGCGGGTCGCGCCCCACTGCCCTCGCCCGCGCGCGGATATCGTTGGCGAATTCGGTCGCGCTTTGCAGGGTCTGGTGCGCGGTGAAGATCGCTTCTGCATGCCTTGATGCGAAATCACGGCCGTCCTCGGACGAGCCGGCCTGCACTTGCACGGGCCGTCCTTGCGGAGAGCGTGGTGAGTTAAATGGGCCCTTGACCTGGTAGTGCGTACCCACGTGGTTGATCGAGTGCACTTTCGCACCGTTGGCGAACACCCCGGTGGCCTTGTCCAGCACCAGCGCATCGTCCTCCCAGCTGTCCCACAGGTCACCCACCACCTGCACGAACTCTTCGGCCTTGGCATAGCGGTCATGGGCCGACGGATGCTGGTCCAGGCCGAAGTTGGCGGCGGCGGCCGCCAGGGACGTGGTGACAATGTTCCAGCCGGCGCGGCCCTTGCTCAGGTGGTCCAGCGCACTGAACGAACGCGCCAGGTTGTAAGGCTCGCTGTAGGTGGTGCTGGCCGTGGCGATCAGGCCGATGCGTTGGGTCACCGCCGCGATGGCCGCCAGCCAGGTCACTGGTTCGAAACGTATGCGCACACCTTCGCGATCGCTTTCGGCCAGGGATGGCGAATCGGCAAAGAAGATCGCATCGAGCTTTTCCCGTTCCGCTCTCAGTGCAAGCTGTTGGTAGTGAGCGATGTCCATGGACGCTTCCGGCACCGACTGCGGGTGACGCCAGGCGGCTTCGTGATGACCATTGGGGTAGATGAAGAGGTTGAGGCTGAGCTGACGTTCGGACATTTCCCTTCTCCTGAAAATAGAGAGCCTGAAATTAGAGAGCCTGAAATAGAGAGCCTGAAAAAACCTGAACAGGCGGGACAGCACGCGACTCAATGCAGCTCTGCAAAGTCGCTCAACACGTCATCGCGCAGGGCGATGAAACGGCTGTCACTGCGATTGCGTGGACGCGGCAGATCGACGTCGACGATGCGCCGGATGCGCCCCGGGTTGGGTTGCATCACTACCACCCGGTCGCCGAGGAATACCGCCTCGTCCACATCGTGGGTGACCAGGATCATGGTGATTTTTTCCTTGGCCCAGATGTTCTGCAGCTCGCCCTGCAACCGCGCGCGGGTCAAGGCGTCGAGGGCGCCCAGTGGTTCATCCAGCAGCAGCACGCTCGGACGATTGACCAAGCCGCGGGCGATGGCCACGCGCTGGGCCATACCGCCGGAAATCTGATGCGGGTAGGACTCGATGAAGTCTTGCAGGCCGACCAGTTCGATGTGCTCGCGCACGGTGTCGCGCTTCTGCCCGGCGCTCAGGGGTGAATTCTTGAGGCCCACGGCGACGTTCTGCTCGACGTTGAGCCAGGGGAACAATCGGTGGTCCTGAAACACGATGCCGCGTTCCAGGCCCGTGCCCTTGATGGGTGTGCCATCGAGCAGGATGCGTCCGTCGAACTCCTCGTCCAGGCCGAGGATCAGCCGCAGCAGCGTGGATTTGCCGCAACCGCTGGCGCCGACGATGCTGATGAATTCGCCAGGGGCGATGTCGAGGTGGATGTTGTCGAGCACCTGCAATTGCGTCGAACTGCCAGGTTTGGAGATGAACCGCTTGCTGATGTGTTCCAGGGTCAGGCCGTTGCTCATGTTGCGATCCTTTTCAATGTGGCAATCAGTTAGTCGTGATGCCATACAGGCGCTGCATCCGCCGCTCAAGTGTCCGGGCCAGGGCGTTGAGGCCCCATCCCACCAGGCCGATAACCACCATTCCAAACAGCACCAGGTCCATCATGAAATGCTCGCTGCCATCGATCAGCGTGTTGCCGATCCCCTCCCCCGATACCAGCAGGTATTCGGCGCCGATGGTTGCCAGCCAGCTGTAGACCAGCGCCAGGTAGAGCCCGGTGAAAATCGACGGCAAGGCAGCAGGCAGCATCACCCCGATAATGGTTTGCCAACGGGTGAAGCCGTACACCCGCGCCACTTCCAACAAGTTGGGTGGGACGTTGCGCAGCCCATCGCAAGTGTTGACCACCACCGGCACCAGTGCGGCCAGTGACAGGAACACCACCTTGGCCACATCGCCCAGGCCGAACCACACCGAGATCAGCGGGATCCAGGCGAACAGGGAGATTTGCTTGAAGGTGTTGAAGCTTGGCCCCACCAAACGCTCGAAATGCCGCGAAAGACCCAGCAGGCAACCCAGTACCAAGCCCAGCGCGGTGCCGATGAAAAAGCCACTGAGATTGCGCGCAAGGCTCGCCGAAATCGCCCGCCAGAATTTGTCCGAGGTGATTTGATCCCAGGCTGTCGCCGCGACTTTTTCCGGCGAAACGAACAGCCCCGATTCACTCCAGCCCTGGTTCGAAGCCAACCACCACAGGGCAATCACCGAGATTGGCAAGACCCAACCGCGATACCGGTGGCTACTGCTACCTGATGACAAAGCCGCACTCATGACTGAGGCCCTCCAACCGTTGGCCGACCGCGATCGAGGCGTTTCTGCGCGTAATCGAAACTGCGGTCGATCAGCAGGCCGAGCGCACCCACTATCACGACGGCCGCCATCACCAGGTCCAGTTGAAACAGCTGGCGTCCATAGACGATCAGGTAGCCCAGCCCTTCACTCGAGGCCACCAATTCGACCACCACCAGCGATAGCCAGGCCTTGGTGAAGCCCAGGCGGAACCCGGTAAACAGTGTCGGGATTGCCGCCGGCAGGACAATGGAGGTGACGCTTTGCCGACGGCTGAAGCCGTAGGTCCGGCCGACTTCCAACAAGCCCTTGGGCGCCTGGCGGAACGCCTGCAAGGTACACAGGGTGATTGGCACCAGGGCGGCCTTGGCAATCAGCACATACTTGAGCGTCTCGCCGATGCCGAACAGCAACAAGGCGAACGGCAGCCAGCCCAATACCGGAATTTGCACCAGTGCGTTGAAAGTCGGCAGCAGGTAATCCTCCAGCGTCCGGGACAGTCCCATGGCCAGGCCCAGCGCTACACCGAGCAATGCGCCGAGGCTGAACCCGACGACAACCCGCTGCAGGCTGGCCGCTGCGTTGAGCCCCAGATCCCCGCTGACAACCAGGTCCGACAGCGCCTGGTAAACGTAGGCTGGCGGTGGCAGCACCTGCTCCGAAAGCCAGCCGCGTTCCACCCCCAGGTACCACAAACCCAGCAACAGCAACGGCAACAGCCAGGGCAAGGCCTTGTCACCCAGGTTCACGGACCAGGCTGAAGTGCGCGGTACCTCGACCTTGCGGACCGGGCGAGCGGGCGACGGTGGAAGACGTTTGACGTTGTCGCTCGGCAATGCTGGCGCCCCATACTTCTCGAGTCTTGCGGTCTGTGCCCTGGCCATTTTCCTAGCTCCCTTGCTTGCTGGTCGTCGTGGCCGCTACCGCGTTACCCGCCGGTTGCTTGCCATCCGGGCCGTAGGGCGTCCAGTAGTTTTCCAGTCCCTTGGCCTTGAGAGATTTCTGCAGATAACTGCTTTCGAACCAGCCATCGATACTGACCGGGCGACGGATGAGTTTTTCTTCCTTGGCCTGATCCGCCACGGCCTGATAGCGGCTGATCAGAAAGTTGTCGACCAGAGGCGAGGCCCGGTCCCTTAGAGGAACCCCGGTGAAGTCGGCACGCAGTGAATCGGCGGGGTCATTGCTCTTGGCCCATTCAGCGAAGACGTCATCGCGATGGCTCTCGTCCGATGTCCACTTCGCCGCGTCCACCAGCGTGTCGACGACCTTTTGCACCTTGTCCGGATGCTCTTTTTCATATTCACCGCGAACCACCAGCGCCGTCTGCCGGGTGTAGCGCACGTCCTGCTCGGGATTGTCGTAAACGATGTCGATCAGGCCCTTGTCACGCAGCTTGAACAACTCACGCCCACCGAATGCGGCATCCACGCCATTGGAAATCAATGCGGCCTGAGAGCTGCCGGTATCGAGGTTGATGGCCTTGATATCGCGCTCGGTCAGCCCGTGCTCCGCCAGCAGATTGATCATCACCAGATGGCCGTTGGTACCGCGGAAGATCGCGACCTTTTTGCCTTTGAGGTCCTCGATGGTCTTGAGGGGGGAGCCCTTGGGCACCGCCAGGTAGAGGTTGGCGCGCACACCCAACGCCGCCAACAACTTGGTGTCCAGTCCGTTGGAGCGCCCGACAACTGCAGGCAGATCGCCCTGGTAGGCGAAGTCCAGTTGCTGGTTGGAGAACGCTTCGTTGACCGCAGGTCCTGCCCCCTTGAAGAAGAACCACTGCACTTCGGTCCCGGTTCCGGCGAAGGCTTTTTCCAGCAATTGCTGATTGCGCACGATGCCCAGAGGCGAGCCGCTGAAGGTCACCGGGTCACCGCCACCGGCCGTGGCGACACCGATGCGCAAGACATCGGCCTCGGCCCCGGATACCGCAAGAACCGCAGCCAGCGCTGCAGCGATGCTGCCTTTTTTAAACAGGCGAATGCCATTGAGCTTCATGTCAGCCTTCCTTGTACCAATGAGAGTCGCTCGTCAGGCGGCGAGGTGTTTTTTGTCGGCTTCGGTTTTCGGCGAACGCGCCTCGGGGCTCGGCTTGAGCGCCTGGCTCAAGCGACCATCCACCCCGACCGGCACATCACCGTCGATGGTGGTGCGGCGCACGATGCGCGGGGCGTCGCCGTAATCGTTGATCGCGATGTGCTGGGTGGCGCGGTTGTCCCAGATCACCACATCGCCCTCCTGCCAGCGCCAGCGAACGGTGTTGTCGACATGGGTGATACGGTCGTGAAAAAGGCGAATCAGTTGTTTGGAATCGTTGCTACTGACACCTTGAATTTGTTTAACAAAGTGCCCCAACAACAAACTTCTTTCACCCGACTCCGGATGGACTCGCACTAATGGATGTTCGGTTTCGTAGACTTCAGCAGTGAACTGTTCACGATAACGCTTGAGTCCCGACTCGTCGGTATTACACGGCGCCGCGTAGTCATATACGTTGGTGTGCAATGCGCGAAGATTATCCGCCAATTGTTTTAACGGGTCGGGTAAATCAGCATAGGCTGCTGCAGTATTGGCCCATACCGTATCACCGCCAAAGGGCGGAATTACAACACCACGCAAGATGGAAATCTTCGGGTAGTTGGCCACGAAGGTCACATCGGTGTGCCAGGAATTGGCGCGGGTTTCCTTGGCGTCCAAATGCAGGATCGCAGCGCCTTGTTCAGCGGAACGCACGGTCGGGTGCGGGACCTGATCGCCGAAGCGGCGGGAAAAAGCCTCGTGCTCGGCGTCATCCAGATGTTGGTCGCGAAAGAACAGCACTTTATATTTCAACAGTGCCTGATTAATGAAATCGAATGCCTCGGCGCTGATGCCGCCCCCCAACTTTACGCCTTCCAGTTGTGCCCCAATTCGACCGGCGACCGGTTTGATTTGAATAGTCATCGAGCTACCTCCTGTCTCACGAGTTGTTGTGGGACAGATCATAAAGTCATAAAAGCAGCGATGACTAATCACAAATTATTCTAAAGATAGATTAAGCCCGATATACCTGTCCCGTTATTAAATCCAGATAAAAGCTATAAGCCTCTTGTTATTAGCTAATAACTTTTTAGTAGCAATATAAAGTTGATGGTGTGTTTGGGATTACGTTGGTGGGGTTGCTGAGGGGCTGGTTCCAGTCCGTACGTCAACGCAAGTCCCAGCGCCGGCTACAAGGGGTATAACTGTCAGAAACAGCAGGCGGGTCCCCCCAGGCCCTCCAAAGGCAACGTCCGGGTCAGGCGCCCCCACCTGATCGACGCCTGCGGCGCGGAGCGATGTGATGAATTCCAGGGCATGGCGATGGGCTCGCAAGAGCCTTATTGGCGGCATCGAGCTGGCCTTGCTGGTCACGCCACTGTACGCCAGCGCCATGTTCAAGTGCCAAGCCAGGGACGGAGCCATCAGCTACACCAGTCAAGCCATCGCCAGCGCCCGCTGCACTCGCGTGGATGGCATGGCTGGCGCCGGTGTCGGCGCCAAGCCCAAGGCCTTGCCACGGCTTGTGCAAGACGACGACTCCGGCGCGATGCGGATTCGGGTGTTCACTTTCATCCACAAGGGTGTTCGTCAATATGTGAGCCGGCGCCCGGAAGGAATTTCCGCGCGGGTCGATGTCCTTGAAGTCTATTACATCAAGGGTTGCTATCTGTGCAGGGCGCCGAAGGATTTCAAGGTCGCCTCACTGCGCCTGGACACCCGTTCCTATCGGCGGGAGATCGAAGCCGCTTCGGGTCAATATGGCGTCGACAGAGCGCTGGTCCGCGCGGTGATACATGCCGAATCGGCGTTTCGCCCCAACGCCATTTCCGAAGCCGGCGCCCAGGGACTGATGCAATTGATGCCCGCCACCGCCGAGCGCTTCGCCGTGGACGATCCGTTCGACGCCCGGCAGAACATTCGTGGCGGCGTGCGCTACCTGGCCTGGCTGCTCAAGCGCTTCAACGGCAACCAGGTGCTGGCGTTGGCCGGTTACAACGCTGGCGAAGCGTCTGTGGTCGAGCACAATGGGGTGCCTCCCTACGCCGAGACGCAATCCTACGTCACCCTCGTGCAGTCCTTGACCGAACGCTATCGTAACAATCGCTAGTTATTCCCGGCCACCCGTTCGCTAATCCGTTAGTGAACCGGCCAGCGTCACCGCATTGATGCGCCGATGGCCACGCTTGTCGTTCGTGAATCGAGCCCGAGTTCACGCAAAAAAAACCTTGAGCCGAGTCAAGCCCCCGATCCGGTCGTCGCTATCGACTCGATCAGTACCTCCAAAAGACAGGTGTGAGCAGCACCAGCACCGTCAGAATCTCCAGCCTTCCCAAGAGCATGCCGACCGTCAGCAGCCATTTTGCCGCATCCGGCAAGGTCGAGAAGTTGCCTGCTGGACCAATGATCGTCCCCAGGCCGGGACCCACGTTGCACACTGCGGTGGCAGCACCGCTTAAGGCTGTCGTCCAGTCAAGACCGATCAGCGCCAACCCCAGGGCAATGCCACCGATGGTGATGGTGAAAAAGAATGAAAAGGTCAGCAGCGAACGTGCGATGTCTTCGTCAATGGGATGGCCGTTGTATTTTTTCCGAATCACCGCACGAGGATGAATCAGTTGTTTCAAGCTGCCCATCAGCAAGGAGGAGGCGACCTGAAAGCGGAATATTTTAAGCCCTCCCGCCGTAGACCCAGAGCAGCCGCCGACGAAGGTCAAATAGAAAAACAGCAGAACAGAAAAGCTGCCCCATAAGGTGTAGTCCCCGAGGGCTAACCCCGTGGTCGTGACCACCGAGGTTACATTGACGGCCACGATACGAAACGCTTCCCACCAGCTGTAGTCGCTGTTAATGCACAACCACGTACCAAATAGCAGCCAGGTAATCACTAGAAATCCAATGAACCCTCGCACCTGATGGTCTTTTAATAATGCACTTTTGTTGCCCCGCAGTGTGGCGACATACAAGGTGAAAGGCAGGCTGCCCACTATCATGACGACCACGGATACCCAATGAATAGCCTGTTGAGGCCAGTGCGCCAGGGAGGCATCCGAGGTTGAAAAGCCGCCCGTTGAAATAAATGACATTGCATGATTTATCGCTTCGAAAGGTGTCATTCCCGCGACCCATAGCGCCAGAGCGGACACCCCGGTCAGCCCGAGGTAGAGCACCAGGATATATTTCGCCGCGACGTGAGAGCGTGGTGTGACTTTCTCTGACCAGTCTGAAGATTCTGTCTGGAACAAACGCATGCCGCCGACTCGCAACAAAGGCAGAATCGCCACGGCCATGCCGATAAAACCAATTCCCCCGAGCCAGTGCAGCATCGAGCGCCAAATCAACAATCCTGGTGACGCGGTATCCAGCCCCGTCAAAATCGTCGAGCCGGTGGTGGTGATGCCGGACATCGTTTCAAAAAATGCATCGGTATAGCTGATGTGATGGATGAGCACCATCGGCAAAGCCGCAAAGGCGCAGACGACAACCCAACTGGCCGTGGTCAACAGGTACATATCTCGTGGACGAAGTTGGGCAACCTCTGGACGCCCGCGAATAATCAGCGCCAGCCCACAGACGAAGGTGATCAGGCCCGACCAGAGAAACGCCGACAGATCATCACTGCGGTCATAAACCACCAGTGTAAACATGGGAATAACCATGCTCACGGCCAACGTGATCAAAAAAATACCCAGGATAAATCCGATAAGCCGCAGTACTGCAATGGACATAAAAAACGCCTGGCTGATGAGCGCCGCACAGTATCAATTGAGTCAACAGGGCTAGCCGTAAAATTTACGTAAAATTCCCCTGCAGAGCTGAGTCTAGCTAATCGGCATCAGCCATCTGCGCGAACGCTGGGCAATTCAATGCCCCTCGGAAATGACTGTATAGGCCGACACGATCGCTGATATGTTTGCCGCGCACACGATCACGTCCAATTGACGCCGATCCCATCAAGGAAGATGAAAACAGTGCTTGGCGCCCTGCTCCTTTTTTGCCTGAATACATCTGCATTCGCTGGCGACAACCCTATCGGTTTCCAACATGGATTTACGCCTGGCCGATATGGACGAATCAAGACTTCCAGATTCCGCACAACGTTTTGCTCTCGACATCAGGGATCAAGCCAGCTGTCTTCAAGCCTGCGCAGGCATCCACACCGTGATTCACCTGGCGGGCGACCCGAACCCGGACGCTGATTTCATGAGTTCCAGAACTGCCTTGTCGACCCACTGATTCATTGCTCAGGGAGAGCGCCATGCCTTTAGACATCCTGCTGTCGGAACATCCAACGGAAGAACAGCGGTCAGCCATTCTGGCTCCGTTGCTGGCCCACAATCTGGCCAAGGGTGGAGACGACGCCCATGAAACTTTTGCCCTATTGCTGCGAGATCCTGACAGCAATGAAATCATTGGCGGGCTATACGGAAAGGTTTCCTATCGATGGCTGCTCATCGATCTTGTCAGTGTGCCCGAGTCGATGCGGGGCCAGGGCATTGGACAACGGCTTATGCACATGGCCGAAGACATCGCGCAGAAAAAGCACTGCATAGGTATCTGGCTGGAGACATTCAGTTTTCAGGCACCGGGATTTTATCAAAAGCTGGGCTACTGCGAATTTGGGCGCCTGACGGATTATCCGCCGGGACATACCCGAATGTTCTACCAGAAGCTGTTTTGCTGACGGCACACTGAACCTTGAACCGATTGCTGCACTTGACATCGGATTGCTATCAATTATTGGGCGCTCGTATTCGATGTCCGCCCCGGGTCGGCTTCGGCCCTTCGTGGCAGGCGAATTACGACAAGGCAGCATGCCTTTCCACACCTCGTCTTTTTCACCTGATGGATCAACGCCTTGCGGCGTTGTTCAGCGAGGGCTATTTAATGGGTGTCAAAATCAAACGATGGAACATAGCCTGCGCCGAGCAGATGTGGACACTTCGACGACACAAAATCATCACTTAATAAATCATCCGGACTTTTATACCGACTCGTGAAAACCCCAGTGATATTTAAAAGAGTATGTGGCAAGGATGATATGCTGATTTTCTGACTCTCTCTTTCCCTCAGCTTTAAAAGCTTGAGCGATTGCTGGCTTGAAACATTATCGGACGCCCAGATAAATGCCGAAACCGGGAGGTCATATTTATTGCCAATTCCATGACCCAAGAGCCCTCGACTGTCATCCATCATGTTTTCACCATGATCCGATGAATAAAACAAGACAGATGGTTTTTTGCTTAACTTCAATTGATCAATAATTGCGCTTAATAGCCAGTCCGTATATAAAATACTGTTATCATATTCTGCGGTAATTTTGTCCTTGAAGCTGTTTGTTGACGGCTGGAATTTATCAAAATGTTCTGGATATCGGCGTGAATACTCAAAATGACTACCCTTGACATGAATAAATATGGCTTTCTTTTCTGTATCGCTTTTTTTTAGTATTTTTTCATATTCTGAAATTAATGCTCCATCATAGCTTCTCTCGAAATATTGACGGTACTGTGCCTCTGCAGCTATTTGTGGAATTATTCCTCCAAAACTATCAACTTCCTGTACAGACAACCAATAGGTCATGTACCCGGCTGCGCGATATATACTCACCAATGATTTTGTTGATACAATGGATTCCCAATCCCATATAGGCTCAAGACTCAGCATTGAAGGAACCGCGAACGAGGTATATGGGGCTGTCGTGCAAATATTGTTAAACTTGAAAATCCCCGCCTGCTTACCGAGATTTGGGGTTGTTTCCTTGTTATAACCGTAGAGGGACCAGTTGTGCGGCCGTGATGACTCACCGATCACAAAAACAATGGTTTCTATATTTGATTGATTCGACATGCTGGTTATTTTTACATCAGATTCTCGACGGCGCTTGATAAGTTTCTCCGTCCCCAAATACAAGTTTGCAGTAAGGGCCATTTGCGATAAATAACCTACTGGCGTGCTTTGATCTTTTGCAAGGAGATCCATGACTGCAGATTTCCCGAGAGAATTAAGTTTGACGGTTTTATAAAAATACGCCCCATACCCCACTAGCAAGGCGCTAACAACCAGAACAAAAATACCTTTGTTTTTATATAATTCGCGCTTATGCAGGCCTATTAATCCAGCCCCATAGCAAATAACAAAGATCACCAAAACGATACTGATGGACTGCCAATAGGTCGGTAAAAATTCGCTGGCCTCCTTATGGTTTGTCAAGCCAATAAACATATAGGCCGCTGTTAATTTCGAGTTGAAATTTAAAACCAAAAAGAGATCAACAGCTGCCAGCAAATAAAATGGCAGCAGAATGATGTGAACTTTGAATTGATTGGATGAAATAAATCTAATCGCCAAAAGCCACAACACCGACATGCCAAGGGTGTAAAAGACCAACAAATCAATTTTAGAGTATTGATAGTTTGTTAGCGTTCTAACAATCAACGGTGAAAGCAGATATGACCACAGTACTAAATTTGGCCATTCTGCTTTTAGAATTTTAGATGAGTAATCGATAATTTTGGCGGAGTTTTTCATTTGATAATTATTCTCGCAGGACACCCACATGCCTCCTCAGAGGGTAGCTCCAATTGGCGCGCTCGCTGTATCCTGTTAAAAATATTCTCTCCTTTGGCGACCAAACGTAGCGAGTCTCGGCTATTGCCAGCAAGCTTGTCGCGAAAAATCCAACTTGCAGAGCCCTCGAGGGCACGCTAACCCTCCAGGCGCCGCAAGGCTTGACACTGTTACCCTAGGCATTCTGGGGCAAATGAAGAAGCAGCCCGCGACCTACCTTGATGGCCGTTATACAATCAAGTTCGACGGCGTGCAGGGTTCGAACTGACGTTGCAATCTGTGCTTGCACAGCAATAGTGCCCAGGAAATCGGAGACAGCCCCTTATATAAATAATCAATCAGGCTTCTTATAAATTCGCTAATTTCGCTTGATTACATGAAAACGGCCACGTCAACACCAACTAAGTCGTTTGCGCTGGAGCCTCCGTCATGCCTTCGAAAACTTGCGCTTTATCGAAAGCGTTTCGCCGAAGCCGGTGCGCCCCCGACGACCTCGAATCCCTCGATGACCCGGCGAAATTTCCATTTACGTGCAACAGCGATCTACGCGACAACTGTGCAGGAGCAACGTCTGGTCCCGCGCACGCGCAACCGCATAGCCAACTGATCGGCAGTCAGTTACCCGCCCAGACCCTCGATGTACGCCTCTGCCGCTGTAACTGCAGCGCTTGCGCCTGCTTGATCGGTTGCGGACGCAGCGCCTGAATGCCACGCAAGACATCACGTACCCGCGACGCTTTGGTCGGGTCATCGAAGCCGCATTGCTGTTGCCACTGAGCCATAGCCGCCAGGTGCGTGCGCGGTGTTGCTGGACAATTGAGCGCCATAGGCCGCCAGGTAGCGCGCCGGCAGCACCCCCGCCCCACTCCGTTTCAAAGTGCTCGACCGCTTGCGCATGGCGCCGCTCGTACTGTCGCTGCGCGCCGCTGGCAGTGGCGGCGCCGACGAAGGTGCACCGGGTCCGCGAGGCTGGGCGCCTAACGCTTATGCGGCTTACGCGAGGGACCTGGACGGTAACAAGTTGGCGGCTTACTGCTTCAAGGCCGCGTAAGCCGCATTGGCGCTGCGCTTAAATAGGAACATGGTTACTTCGCGAGTTGGCCGGTGACCCTGTTCCACCTTTTGTGTAGCGGGCAGCCGGTTGAATCCACAGCCCGCGGGAGACGCTCATACCAGAGCGCCTTTTGAGCGGGCTTTCCAGTGTGTTAAGTGGAGGTACCGAACAACCCACCGCCGCAACAGTGACAGCACCGGACAAGGCAATTACAATTTGATTAACATCCAGCGACTTGAGCGATTGAATACCCCATGGAAAGCAAGACTGCGCGCCTCACTGTGCTCATTGATCCCGTCAAGAAAAAAGCTTTCGAGGACCTCTGTGCAGCACAAGACCTGACGTCTTCGCAGGTGGTCCGCCAACTGATTCGTGACTACCTGGACACTCACGGCGCCAGCTATTCGACCAAGAGCAAGCATGCCACCAGCACCAAGTCATAACTACGACGGACAGTAGTCTCTAGAGAGTCGACGTACCCTCTACATGACTGACAGCTTTAGCCAACGCAGTGTTGAAGTCGGCGTGGTAATGCTCCGGACCAATTTCTTGCAGGATACCCACCCTATCGAGCTTGTTGAGCACCTTCGTGTTCGCTTCGCAGAGCTTCACCACGATATGCCGCTTGTGCAGCTGCTGAATAACCTCCTCCAACACTTGCAAGCCCGTGATATCCATAAACGGTACGCGCTTCAGACGGATAATCAGCAGGTTTGGGTCAGTGTGGGTCTGAGCTATCACACGCTCGAAGGTCTCGGCCGCAGCAAAAAACAATGGCCCTTCAATCGTATAAATCAAAAGCCCTGGCGGTAGGCGAGTATGGCCATTGGTCCTCAGCTCTTCTTCAAGCTCGTGCTCCACGACCTGTTGCACTTCCACCGATGAGGCCATGCGGCGCATGAAGTGCAGCATCGCAAGAATGACGCCGATATTCACGGCGATCACCAAGTCACTGAACACCGTGAGGCTGAAAGTGATGAGCAGGATCGATACGTCTGCGCGTGGGGCTCGTTGGACCATGCGTTTGAAGTGCTTCAACTCGCTCATGTTGTATGCGACCACGAATAGAATGGCAGCCAGGGCGCACAGTGGGATGTTTGAGGCTAGAGGTGCCAGGAACAGAACAATAAGCACCAAGGTGACTGCATGCGTAATGCCGGCCAGCGGGCTCGTACCGCCGTTACGGATATTGGTTGCAGTACGGGCAATGGCCCCGGTAGCTGCAAAGCCGCCAAACAATGGTGTGACCAGGTTGGCGACCCCCTGACCGATCAGCTCCTGATTGGAATCGTGCTTGGTGCCCGCCATGCCATCGGCCACCATCGCGGACAGCAGTGATTCGATTGCTCCAAGCATGGCGATAGTGAACGCCGGACCAATCAAATCGATGACGCGGGACGGCGTGATTTCAGGCAGGCTCAACGCTGGCAAGCCTTGAGGTATACCACCGAATGCACTGCCAATCGTGGCTACCCCCTCGAAATGAAAGGTTGACTGTATTGCTGTAGCGACCGCCATTGCGACCAGCGGCCCAGGCACCCGTTTGAGACCGGGAATTCTGGACGCGGTGATGACCAGGAAAAGGCTAAGTAGCGCCAGCAGGGTGGTGACCATGTGAAGATCCGGCAGGGCCTGTAGCAGATGCCAGAGCTTTTCATGGAAATGCTCTCCACTGATCGTCGGTAAACCGAAAAAGTCTTTCCACTGCCCGATCCAGATGATCACACCGATGCCCGCGGTGAATCCGACAATCACCGGGTCGGGGATAAACTTGATGATCGCACCGAGCCGTGCCATCCCCAGCAATAACAAGATGGCCCCCGCCATCATCGTGGCGATTTGCAGACCGTCAACGCCATGCTTGGCCGTGACCCCCGCCAGAATCACGATGAACGCACCTGTCGGTCCGGCGATCTGCAAGCGGCTTCCCCCAAAGAGTGAAACCAGCAGACCACCGATGATTGCGGTGTAAATGCCTTGCTCAGGTTTGACGCCAGATGCAATGGCAAACGCCATTGCCAGAGGGAGCGCCACGACCCCGACGATCACGCCAGACACCATATTTCGAAGCCAGTGTTCTCGCCCCAACAACCCCGCCTTCCATGCCTCACCTATCGCAATCATGGCTAGCCCCTCAGTGGATGCATGTGCATAATATTAACATACAGTGATAATTCAAATGCCCTAGATCCACTGCTTCGAGCGGCTGGAGATGTTTATAGTGAAAGCTCAGATGGAGCTGGGCGGGCATGCACTGCAAATAGAGAATTTTGAGAGCGCGCGTAGCGTGGTGACCGACATGAATCGTAAAACTGTGCAAACCAAACATGCCGAAGGCGTGACCTTCGACACCCATGTGATCGCAAACCCGACCAACCCCAAGGAGTGGATAGTGTTCTTCAAGAAGGACGCTGGCAGGAGTTATTTCTTGGTTGATGACAACGAGGAGGTCGAGTCTTTTGGGCATCTGGATGACTTGATCGCCGAGCTTCGAGACCTGGGCCTCAAGACCGCTGAAATCCACTTTTAACCCTTGGATCACGCTTTGGAGACATGATCATGTCAGTGAAGATCGAGTATCTGCCAAGCTCTGCCAGCACAGCCGCGTTGATCAGGCCGCGAGTGTCGGAGCCACCGCTCGCGCACACCACCAGATAATCGACACTCGCCGCCAGTGCTTGTACATCGTTACACCAGCGATAGGGCACATCAGCCTTTCGCGTGCGCCCCGTATACGCAATGCTCATACCGAACGCCTGGGCTCGCAAAGCCACTGCTCTGCCAATCCTTTTCGTCGAGCAGCGAATACGAGTGGCAGTCAAAATGCTCGCGCAGGCGGATGATCAATCTATCGGGCAAGCGCGACAGCAGTAGCAAGGTGGGTTTCATCGCGTGGTCACTCTCGACAAGGTTCAAGGCACCAGCGGCATGGGCGTCCGCCATGCCGCCGCGACTGGAGAGGAAGGCTTACTCAAGAACGCCTGGATCGCGCCGGATTTCCTCGCGAGCCATGGCTTCCCACAGGAATGGAAACCCATTGGCATCGGTGCGCCCTCCCGTTGCAACCGCGACGCTGGCGGGCAACGGTGAGCCGCCGCCGAGCATTTCGACATGCCAGGCCAAGCGGCTGCGCCACTCCAGGGTGATGGCGCGCAAATGTGCCTGGCGAATGCCGTTGGCCACCACCAGTACGCCATGGTTGGCGAGCAACGCCCATTTTTGCGTTCCAAGAGCGTCCACGACGGCACGGCCTCGCTCTGTGTCTTCAACGGTGCCCTGATACTCGTCGTAGAGCACTGGGTCCGTGTCGACCAAGGCGGACGTCTGGTCATAGATCGGTGGAACACGCCCGGCCGCCGACCACACCGATCCCCACTGTGGGTGGTTGTGGATCACTACGCCGACATCATGCCGGGCGTTATGTACATCAATGTGCAGGTTGATGGCCGGGGTGATGTTCCACTGCCCTTCGATCACCGTGCCTTGTGGATCGAGGCGCACGATATCCGAGGCGGTCACTTCACCCCAGGTCAGCTCCCATGGGTTGGCCAGGTAAGTGCCGTCGTCCTGGCGAACGGTGATGTGGCCGGCGATGTGGTCGTTATAACCCTCGCGATACAACACCCGGCACAGCAATGCCACGGCCTGGTGCGGTGTCAATTCGGGCAGCAGCGCATGGCGACCCGGCTTGGGCGCGTAGCGGGCCAGCAATTCCTTGTTCAGCGTGTCCTTCAACATAGCTGTTTCCTCTTCTGCGACTGTCAAAAGCTGTGATTGACCCAACAATGGATTACCCGTGGAAAGGTCCGCGAGCGAATACCGAGGTGCGCTGCATGCGCCGTTGGTGCGGTTGATAGTCCAGGATGGCGTTGTGGAGCACGCTGCGGTTGTCCCAGAGCACCATGTCACCGACGCGCCAGCGATGGCGGAAACCGAATTGAACGTGTTGGCAGTGCGCATGCAGGTAGGCAAGGATGGCGTCGCCCTCGGGGACCGCCAGGCCGTCGATGTGGGTGGTGTAGGTGGGGCTCAGGTACAGCGCCTTGCGTCCTGTCACCGGGTGCCGAGTGACCAGCGGATGCAGGTGTCGTCGGTTTGCCTTGATGACCTCGACATAGCGCTCGTGCGTGACCACGTTTTGGCGCAGCGCCGTCGTCATGGGTCCGTTCATGTCATGCCAGGCGCTGAGGCCTTCGAGGTAGTGCTTCATGCGTTCGGACAGCGCGTCGTAGGCCGTGGTCATGCTGATCCAGCAGGTGTCGCCACCACACGGCGGCAGGATCTGGGCGTGAGTCATGGTGACAATCGGCGGGCTGGGCAGGAAGCTCTCGTCGTGGTGCCACATATCAGCTCGATCGCCCAGTTTGGAGTCGATCACGGTGATTTGTTCAAAGCCCTCACCCAGGTTCGGGTAGAAGGTGTGTACTTCCGGCTCACCGAAATACCGTGCAATCGCCAGATGTTGCTCCGGCTTAAGCCCTGGGACGTGCAACACGACGGCTTCATGCTTGATGAGTACGGCCTCGAGCGCCGCCAGCGTTTCTGGCAAAACGACTGAAGCCGGATCCAGGTCAAGCACTTCGGCACCCAGGCTTGGGCCAAGGGGCCGGACGGTGAAAAATGAAGACATGGGCAATCTCCCGGTAGGTTGGAACATCCGATCTCATGGGCGCATCACTACGCGTTTGAACGATGTCTGATCGACGAAAACGATCATACTCAGGTCGCGACTGCTGGAATATTCGCATTCCGGAAGCGCCTAAAAACCAAATTAACTTATTGATTAAATTGATAAATATTGAATTTTTAGTACCGCGCGAAATACAACACTCGGATTTCCATGAACAAGAAAGGCCCTGATACCAGGATGGCCCCACACGCTTCGCCGGAGCAGCTTCCCGCGTTACGCAAGCGTCCGACCCAGTCACGCTCTCGCGCACTGGTCGAAGCCGTGGAGCAGGCGTGCCTGCGGATTCTGGATGAGGCCGGGGAGCAAGCGCTGACTGTCGCCCGCATCGCGGAAATATCAGGGGTCGCCGTTGGCTCGATCTACCAATATTTCCCCAACAAGGACGCGATTGTCGCCTTGCTGTACGAGCGTGTTCTCGACGAGGAATCGGAGGAGCTACTGAGGGTGCGCGAACGGCTGGTTGGCATGCCATTGAAGTCGGCACTGCGCGATATTCTGGCCAACATCATTCGTGTCGAAACGCGCCTGTTCAAATTGAACAAGGCCTTTCACTTGCGCTACCACTGTGCCCTTCATCTGGGAATGTGGCGTGGCCCTTACCGCACGACGGGTGAATTCATCGAAGCGACCTGGCTGCCGCTCCTGCATCTGTATGAGCACGAGATCAGCACGGAGCACCCTGCCCTGGCGGCTTATCTGCTCGGGCAGGGGTTGCGCAGTGTGATCCGCTCGATACTGGAAGACATGCCGGCGCAGCTTGAGCATCCGGCCTTGCTCGACAGCCTGGTCGCCATGGCCATCGGTTGCCTGCGTCCATCTGCAGTCGACTGACTGGCGGACATACAGCAGTCCGGTAAGAGCCCCGTTTTTACACACTCTGGGCCAAAAGAGGTCATTGGATTTTGCTGGCAGACGGCACCAAACCAGCGGCGAGTGCCTCCAATAATGCACTGACCTTGGGAAGCGCCTGACGGCTCTTTGGCCAAATCAGATTGATCGCCAGGCCATCGGTGGCCAAGTGGGGAAGCACTTCAACCAATGTCCCCTCTTCAAGCTGACGTTTGATCAACCATGTGGGTAACTGCGCGATCCCGCATCCCGCCGATACCGCGATCACCAGTCCTTCGCCATCTCCCACAACGAACTTTGCAGCTATCGCCCTGCGTTCAATTTCGCCCGGGTGCTTTCCCGAAAAACTCCAAGGGCTAACCGTTCCATCCGCCCAGCCGTAAGCGATGCATTGATGCCGTTCCAGATCGCGATCGGTCACAGGTGTGCCGTGCTTACTCAAATATTCGGGAGACGCACAGAAGATATGCCACTCACTGCCCAGGTAGCGGTGCTCCAATGCGGCGGGCCAAACGTCCGAACCGCCGATGCGTACGACGATGTCGACACCTTCCTCGATAGGGTCGATGAAACGGTCGGAAAACGAAATATGCGGGAGCAGCAGCGCATGTTCCTGGGCGAATTGCAGAATAACCGGAAGTGCCTGGAGGCGGCCGAATGCACCTGGAAGGTCAATGCGAATCCTGCCGCGAGGCTCAGTGTTTTCGGCAAGTAGGGACAGTTCAGCCTCTTCGAGGTCAGCCAGCACACCTGTACATGTGCGATAGAACGCAATCCCCGCATCTGTCAGCGACAAGCTTCGAGTTGTGCGATGGAACAACCGAGTCCCAAGCCTGCTCTCCAATCGAGCGATCCCTTTGCTGATGGCCGAAGCCGTCAGGTTCATCCGCTCGGCAGCGCCTTTGAAACTGCCGGAGTCGGCGACGCAGACAAATACATCAATGCCCTTTAATCGTTCGGAGGAAAACATGGACGCCCGCATTCATGAATTGAGTTCTGTCGACAGGATAAAAAACATCATAAATCAGAACACAATTCCCCAGTAAGCTAGATTCGCGCATCAATCAACACTGTGCGACTGACGAACACCCTAAAAACAACCTGCTGAACGATGAGGCAAGGATGCTGACCACGCTAAAAAATTATCCGACGACAATAAATTTGCTGCTGTCAGCATCCCTGATATTGACCCTGGCGCGAGCAATCACCCTGCCCTATCTGGTCATTTACCTTTCCGGCAGTTTCAGCTTGAGCGTCGCCGATATCGGCCTGGTTGTGGGCAGCACACTGATCATCGGCTCGTTATTGAGTCTTTACGGTGGCTTTCTTGTCGACAAGATGTCCAGTTACCGGCTGATCCTGGGCTTTAGTGGGGTGTTCACGCTGGGGTTTCTCGGGACGTTCCTGGCTCGCGATCTTTGGCTGTTCTACAGCTGCCTGGTACTGATCAACCTGGCTTATGCGGTCATTGATATCGCGGTCAAATCAGGATTTGGCAGCCTGCTTCCCGTCACTGATCGCAGCGAAGTTTTCTCGATCAAATATACCCTGACCAATATCGGGTATGCCGTCGGCCCGTTTCTTGGCGCTGCCATGGCCAAGCTGGATATCAGCTTGCCATTCCTGTTGTCTGCCGGGCTTGGAGCGGGATTCTTCTTCATCTATTTCGTTTGGGGCAACAGATACCTGAACGCTACCGATGAAGTTCAGCAACCAGTACCGTTTCTGGCCGTGGGAAAACTGTTACTGCAGGATTATCGGTTGGTGTGTTTCACCCTTGGAGGGCTACTCAGTGCAGTGGTCTTTGGCCAGTTCACCGCCTATCTCTCGCAGTATCTGGTGGTCATTGCTACCCCAGAATCCACCTACCAGATCATCAGTACCGTTGTGGCGACCAATGCGCTGATGGTGATCAGCTTGCAATACGCCATAGGCAGAAGGATCTCTCACAGACACCTGAATCTGTGGCTGGCCGCAGGGCTGAGTATGTTCATGATGGGCCTGGCGGGTTTTGCCCAGTCGACCTCTATTCTGCTCTGGGTCATCTCCATGGCCATTTTCACGGTCGGCGAGATCATCGTATTCCCCGTCGAGTACATGTTCATCGACAGAATCGCTCCGGACAACCTGCGCGGCATGTATTACGGAGCACAAAACCTGTCCAATCTCGGCGCGGCACTGGGACCGGTGCTTTGCGGAGTCGTATTGGCGACTCAACCTCCCCACTACATCTTCTACATGCTTGCGCTCTTCATTGTTGCAGGGGGAATGTTTTACATCCTGGGAGCTACCCATTTGAGCGCTACAACGGACAAGGAGCCTGATTGATGGTAAGCGTCCGGCAATGTCGTCTAGGCAGTTACGTAGACTTTGAGAGGGTGCCCGACTATGCGGACACCATCTCTGGCTAACTAGGCGCCTGGGCTTATCGATATTTCGGGTGCGTGGCTGACTGGAAAGTTTACCGAACGAGCAATGAAGCATTTTTCATGAGCTATTTTGTGCAGCGTCTGAGCTTTAGCGATTTCAGAACCCGATGCCAGGATCACTTTTGGCCTCAAAATAACTGAGGTGAACTGACCAGCGCCGTTGCTCTCCTCGACCATTGTTCCTTGAGCGTTGTCCTCGTAGGCCACCACAACGATCCCTGCCTCAGCGCAAAGGCCAAGGTACCAAAGCTTGTGACACGCAGATAAGGATGCCAAGAGCAATTCCTCGGGATTCCAGCGCGTGGGGTCTCCTCGAAAACTGGGATCGGACGACCCCTCTATTGGTGTTTTGCCGTTAGCTGCAATTACGTGCGCCCGGCTGTATCCCCGATAAGATGACGTTCCTGTCCCGTTGTTGCCGGCCCAAGTTACCTGAACTTCGTACTCGTGCGCTTTATCTACCATTGATCCCTCCTGGAAAAGTTTTCGAAAATTCCGTTAAAAAACGGACTCATTGAGCAAGCACCCATCGATAAGGTAGCAGCTCCATAATCTCACTGGCTCGCTGCGTAGGCAGGCGAGTGAGGACGTCCTTCAAATAATCATACGGATCATGCCCGTTGAGTCGCGCCGACTGGATCAGGCTCATGATCACCGCCGCCCGTTTGCCGCTGCGTAGTGACCCTGCGAAGAGCCAGTTTTTGCGACCCAACGCCCACGGCCGAATTTGGTTCTCGGCCCAATTATTGTCAATGGGTACGGCCCCGTGAACTGGCTGGTGGCGTAGGCCCAGACATAGGCGCGATGGGTCTTCTTCGCGCCTGGGGTGAGCATCTGTACCGGCGTTTCGTCGGCATGGATTATGTTCTGCCCAAGCACCACCTCGCGAAGTGCGTCGACCAGAGGCTGCAACTGCACACCGCTCACGCCAATCCATTGCGCTAGGGTTGAACGTGGGATGGCCAAACCGGCGCGACCAAAAATCGATTCCTGACGGTAAAGGGGCAAATGGTCGGCATACTTCGCGATCATGACGTGGGCCAGCAACCCGGCTGTCGGGATACCCTTATCGATGACCTGTGCCGGCACCGGCGCTTGAATCAGCGTTTCGCAGTCATCACAGACCCACTTGCCACGGACATGGCGTTCGACGGTAAACACGCCCGGCGTGTAGTCCAGTTTTTCGCTGACATCTTCACCGATACGCTTGAGTGCGCAGCCGCAAGGACAATGAGTGTTTTCCGGTTCATGGTGGATCAGCGTGCGTGGGAACTCCGGCGGCAACGCCGAGCGCTTGGGCTTTTGCTTTTTCTCGATTGCAGGCGAAGGTGTTTGCAAGGCCTGAAGCTCTGCTTCAACCTCCGCGATATCGGTATCAATCAAATCGTCCAGCAAGCTGGCCTGTTGCGGATTCATCTGTTCGCTACGCTTGGCAAACTTCAAGCGCTTGAGCTGCGCAATCTCAGTGGTCAGTTTCTCGATAACCGTTTGGTCGCGGTGAATCTTTTTGCCCATTGTCTCGACTGTCTGATCGAGACATTCCACACGCTGCATCAGCTGCGCTGCCAGAGTGCGCATTTGTTCAGGAGTTAAGTGGTCGAGATTGGGCAGAGAAGTCATCCCGCCGATTTTGCCAGAGCGGACGAAAACCGACGACAGGCTGATTGGACAATTGCACGGCAAGGCTGGAGGTGGCAGAGATTACAGGATGGAAATCGCGTAGCCTGGCCCGACTCTTTGCCAAGGCAAACCCAGCACCAGAGCATGCAGTTGCTCAGCGGCCAACTCTATCTGCGAGCCGTGCCGAGAACCGGGCCAGAGAAACCTGCCCTGATGCAGGCGACGGGCCGCTAGCCAGATGCCCAGCCCATCATGCACCAGCACTTTCATGCGATTGGCGCGGCGGTTGGCAAACAGATAAGCACAGTGCGGCTGCGCCGCACCGAACACCGCGACTACCCGCGCAAGCGTGGTTTCGGTGCCGGCGCGCATGTCCATGGGCTCGGTGGCGAGCCAGATGGAGTCGATGCGGATCATCGCAACAGGTCTCGCAGAAAGGTCGCACAGGCCGCCGCGTTTTCAGTCGGCCAGTTTACTTTGACGGTGCCGCGAGGGTGTGGGATTTCGAGGCAAATAGTCGCAGAGTTGATATCTGATCGTGACGTCGGCGACGGTAATGTCAGCGGAATAAAGGCAGGTTGCAGGGCAATAGTTTTTTGCGATTGCAGCCGAATCCACTTATGGACGAGGTTTGCGTTGAGGTTGCGGCCCAGCGCGACGCTGGCAATCGATGCGCCAGGTTCGGAGCACTCTTGAATGACTCCAGCTTTGAATGATTTGGAGTAGGAACGGCGTTGTGGCTGCATGAAAGACCCGCTTAAAAGGCTAGAAATGGTGTCCACTTAAATTTAAGTGCACACCATCGCCCTTTGGCGTCGGGGTCAGGAAGGTGTGTTCGCCGGACGCATACGATTGATGCGTCGGGAAAACGTGTTGGTTAATGGGCATCAGAAATAACTGTGTGTGTCGACGCGATGGCTGATACCTTCCCCGCGCTCCAAATCGCGTCCAATTGACGCCGATCCCATCAAGGAAGATAAAAACAATGAAAGGCCAATAAAAGCAAACCGCCTACACCCGATCTGACAACGTCCGCTTTCAAAAAACGATTGGATGATTATCCGGGGGTGATTGTCTCTTCGATAATACTTCGCCCAAATGGCGACTTGATTCCAAGAACCTTGCGCGAGAATGGTGTAAAGCTATCGCCGCACTCATGGAGCGTTAAGGATCTGCGCGATTTGAATCAATACATGGGCGGTGTGATTTCACAAAACCGATGAACTTTTAAGTGCCTGGTCCTGGCGCCAACGCTTGACTCTGTCCCTTGGGGCAACCCCTACCCTGCCTTGTCCATTTCAGGTTCCGCCGTCAGCGGATAAGGCAATCGAATGAATACACTATCGCTGGTCACTGGTGCCAATGGGCATCTGGGCAACACCCTGGTCAGGGCACTGCTCGCCCGGGGGCAACACGTGCGCGGCGGATGGCTTTGGCAGTGCACCCCGACAACCTGGCCAGTTCACCTATGTACATGTGACGCTCCTCCCTGATCCAGCTACGACCCGCAGTTTACTGGCTGTGGCTGGATGTTGTCCTGGTGCAGGCGGTGTTCATGCAGAATCGGTGAGCGGCACCGCGACAGGCAGAAAATGGCCAGAAGCGTCGACACGATGGCCGATAGGGTCACTAGTTGTCGCCTTCCCTGCAAACAGTTGGCTAAACCGTTGGTACTGTTCCGCCATCGATAACGAACTCACTTCCCGTGATAGATGCCGCACGCTGTGAAGCCAAGAAACAGATCAGGTCAGCAACTTCGGAGGGCGTCGATGGGCGTCCGAGCGGGATACCTCCAAGTGCTTTCATGATTATGTCCTTACCTCCTTGATAGTCAGTACCTGCCTCCTGTGCGAGTCGCTCGGCTAATGCGACCGACGCTTCGGTTTCAACCCAGCCCGGCGAAACCCGCACTACGCGAACGCCTTTGGGCGAAACCTCTTTCGATAAACTTTTGCTGTATGCCGAAAGCGCTGCCTTGGCCGCCGCGTAGGCTGTTGTAGATTCCGGCAGTGGCAGCCGACTCTGGATGGAGGTGACGTGGATGACAACCCCTTCCTTGCGCTCGAGCATTCCCGGGAGCAGAGCGCGATCAAGGCGCACCGCCGGCAATAGGTTCAGGCTGAGCTCTCGTTGCCAGTGCTCCTCGTCCAGCGCGGCAAAACCGCCGCCAGGTGCCGACGAACCACCGAGGACGTGGATCATTATGTCTACGCCGCCTAACCGCTCCTGGATCGCGGCGATCAGCACATCACAACCTTCCCGGGTCGAAAGATCCGCCGCAATCAGAAGAGCGCCCGACAGTTCAACGTCTACCTGCCTGGCCGAAGTAATTACCTTCGCGCCCTCGGCCAGTAGCAACTCGACGACAGCCTTGCCGATGCCTTTGGTGCCACCGGTGACCAGGACCCGCTTGCCAGTCAAACCTGGATTCAGCATGGCGTGATCTCCAGGGAACGGATTCGACCGCCTTCCAGCGTGAAGGCGTGACTCAGTTGAACCGGGCTACCGGGGAAATTCCCGACAAGGTTCGCAATGACCATCAGTCTGCTCTGTCCTTGCAGGGCTTGGATTGGTTTGACCTGATAATTGAAGGCCTTGCGGGCATCCTGTTGCCAGGCTTTGATATCAGCGATTCCTTCGTATGTTTTTCTCTCATCGCATACCGTGGCGTCAGAGCAGAAGCAGCTAGAAAGTTGTGCTGCATCGCCACCATTGCTGACCGCAAAGTACATCTGCACGACGTCGGGAAGCTGGAGGGTCATGTTTTCGTTCTCCTGAATCTGGTTGTATGAAGCGATCTTGGGCGTTTTTTTAAACGAGCCTGATGCAATGAGGCCTCAATCTCGGTCGAGCATCAGGAGATCAATCCCAGTTTCGCTGCCTTGAAGGTGGCCGCCGCTCGGGTCGAGCATTCTAGTTTTCGGAAGATACTTTCCACGTGCGTGCGAACGGTGCTCGGGCTTATTTCCAGTAACCTCGCCACTTTCTTGTTGTTGGCGCCATCGCTGATCTCCCTGAGAATGCGACGCTCGCGCCCAGTGAGTAAAAGCCCACCCGGCTGCTGAATCTGCTGCTCGCCCTGCGCAGCCAGCCTCAGCGACGCATTACATGCTTGAGGTGGCGAGAATTCAGCAGCAACCAGATCGCTTCCGCTGACGATGTCAAAGTACGTCTCGACGCTGCTGACAGGCTGAAGGCTCATTCGCTGATCTCCTGGATGGATTCCCTGCAGCGATCTTGCTGCCTGACGGATAGTTTGTTCAACTGGGACAAACCTTTATGACCAATCCCGAAATTCAGGATAATCCATGTCACACGACCGTTTTGGCCTTAGCGAGCTGGACGCAGTTATAGCGGTCGCCCGCAGGGGGTCGTTTCGGCAAGCCGCGATCGATCTCCACATCTCCACCACCGCGTTGAGCAACACCATTGCGCAACTGGAAGCCCGCCTCGAATCGCGGTTGTTCAATCGCACTACCCGTAGCGTGGCCATCACAGAAGCGGGCAGGATATTTCTCGAACAGGTGGGGCCCGCCTTGCAGGATTTGCGTGCCGCACTCGATGCCGTGCGATCGCATAATGCCGGGCCCTCGGGCACGCTGCGCTTCAATGCGTTTGCCAGCGCTGCCCGATCAGCGCTCATGCCCCTGGTGATGGAGTTCTTGCAGCATCATTTGAAAATACACATCGATGTCGTCACCGAAGGTCGTCTGGTGGACATCGTTGCTGACTGCTTCGATTTCGGCGTGCGCTCGGAAAGTCTCGTTCCGAACGACATGATTATGATCCCCCTCGGCCCGCCACAAAGGTACGCCGTGGTCGGTTCGCAGGCGTACTTTGAAAAACACGGCAAACCGCGAACTCCATCCGAGCTGCTCCAGCATCGGTGCATTCGCGTCCGACTACCGAATGGGGGGATTTTCCCGTGGTATTTCGAGCGAGACGCAGAAGTGACGCGTCTCGATGTGAGCGGGCCGCTTACGCTGGATGAACCTAGTCTGGTCAAGGTGGCGGTGCAGGAAGGCATGGGGCTCGGCTTTTTCATGGAACAGGACGTTCACCACGAAATCCGCGCCGGACAGTTCGTGCGGGTTCTCGAAGAATGGACACCGCCCAGAGACAAGCTGTGCCTGTACTACCCGAACCGCCGCAACCCCTCTGCGGCAGCCAAGGCATTCATCGAACTGGCACGCGCCCATCAAGCCGATCAGGACGGGCTCGCATGATTAAGGCGTAACCCGGACGTAGCTCAGGCAATCAATCCCAGTGTCAGCCCCTTCAAGGTGGCGGCTGCCCGGGTGGAGCATTCCAGTTTGCGAAAGATGCTTTCCATGTGCGTACGAACCGTGCTCGGACTGATGTCCAGCAGCTGCGCCACCCGCTTGTTGCTGGCGCCCCGGCTGATCTCCAGCAGGATGCGGCATTCGCGAGTCGTCAGTATCGAAGCCTTCGGTTGACGCATCCGACGCTCGCCACCTGCGGCGGCAATGACTGCTTCGCAAATATCGTTGTCGAACAAACCACTGTCCGCATCGTGTTTGAGTAACCTGGCTGCATCCGCTTCGCCGTGGGCAGGCCGCCAAGGCCTGGCTTCCCTTAACGCGACCCAGGCGACCGACGTGGCGAACAGGCGATATTCGGCACACAGCGCATCACCCGCCACGCCTCGAAAATAGCCACTGCCGTTGAGCCGCTCATAAGCATGGGTTGCAATCTCTGCGGGCACGGCCAGTTCAGTGATAGGTCTGAGGGCCTGTTGCGTCCAGTAAGGGACAAGGCGCACCCGCTCCGAAGCGCCGTATGGCAGCGTCCCTGCGGTATTCCAAAGGTGGTTCGAAACGGCTGCCCGGCCGAGACCGTAGATGAACGCGGATTTACCAATTTCTGTCAAAATGGGTTCACGCAGCCCCCACAGGCGTGCAGCTTCCACGGCGACATGCGCTACCTGTCGCGAATGCCCTGCCAACCAAGGGAGCTTCAAGTCGATTATGTCTCCCACCAGCGACAGTGAGACGCAACGTTGCTCAGGTGCGTGGTCAACCGTTTTCGAAAGCGTTTCCAAACTCGCCAGCCAGTCCTTTGCGTTCTCCAGAAGCAACGATACCAGCGACGCTGGATAGCGCCGATCCGACTGCTCTCTGATCCAGCGTAGCGCCGCGTCCGGGCCGTGTGCGCGACTGAGAATATCCAGATCGCCTGCCAGCACTACCTGATAGGCGACGTCTGGAATGTGCTCATGGGTCAGACCCAGCGGCCGTCCGGTGCCGTCGTAGGTTTCGAACACGCGACACAAACCCGCCTCGACGGCGGCACCGAGCTGGAGCGTTTTAGCGATTGTTCCTGATACCTCACAGTGCACGACGGCAAGCGGGGTCGCCTGATGCACCGCGTTCATTTGCTCATTGCCCAGCGTCAAGTCGAGCATCGCGCGGCGGCCATCGACGTCATCGCCCAGAAGGTCCGCAAAGCCTTCGGCATTGGCGGTGCAACCGGACCAGCGCAGCAAGGCAACCTGTTCCGCTACCTTCAAGTGCTCACCGTCGCCGTGCCGGGCCTGCGCCAGCATCCGCGCCAGTGCGGCAACGCGCCGGGAATGACCGAGTGGTTGGCCCATGCTGAGATCACCGATCTGGGCGATCGTCGCCAGTGCCCCGTCCAGGGAGATGTCCAGTTGCAACGCACTATCCATGAAAAATGTCCCGGGGTCGGATAATTGACCGATGCCCTCAACGCAGGCCAGTCAGCAGAATTTGAACTCCCGAACAGGAGCTCATCCAATGAAAACATTCAAATCGAAAGTCGCTACAGTCGCCTTCGCACTCGCTGGTACCTTCATCGCAAGCGCCAGCCACGCGCAGGATACAACGCCTTCCGTGGTGATCGTACACGGCGCGTTCGCCGACGGCTCCGACTGGGCCAAAGTGGTGCCACTGCTTCAGGCCAAAGGAGTGGCCGTTACGGTCGTGCAAAACCCGCTCACCTCGCTTGCCGACGATGTTGCCGCTACGCGCCGCGCGTTGAGCAACCAGCAGGGCAAGGTAGTTCTTGTCGGGCATTCTTGGGGCGGTACTGTGATTACCGAGGCCGGTAGCGACCAGAAGGTCAGCGCGCTGGTATATGTCGCCGCCTTCGCGCCAGAGGCGGGGCAAACCAGCGGCGAACAAGGTAAAGGCGCGCCCACGCCCCCTGGCATCAGTCAGATCAAGGCAGACGGCAACGGCTTCCTCTACCTGACGCCTGAAGGCATGGCCAAGGATTTCGCCCAGGATCTCCCGGCAGGGCAAACAGCCGTCATGACCGCCACCCAAGGTCCCATCAAGGCATCTGCCTTCGAAGATAAAACGACCGTGTCGTCCTGGAAGGCCAAACCGTCCTGGTATCTGCTCGCCACAGAAGACCGGATGATTCACCCCGACGTCCAGCGCTCTGCCGCCAAGCGTATCGGTGCCACCCTTTCAGAGGTGCACACCAGCCATGTTCCCCAGCAGTCGCAGCCCGCTGAGGTCGCCGCAGTGATTCTCAAGGCAGTGCACAGCGTTGGCGAGCAGTGATCGCTGCATCGATACGGAGCGGGCGCATGAAAAATCTACATGATCAACACTATGACTTCATTGTATGTGGTGCAGGTACGGCGGGCTGCGTGGTCGCTGCCCGTCTTGCCGATCAGAAAAGCGCACGCGTCTTGCTGATTGAGGCTGGCGAAGAGTACACGGGCCCCGAGGTTGCCGAACCGGCGCTATGGCCGATGAATCTCGGTTCAAAGCGCGACTGGGCATTCGAGGGGCAACCCAATCCACACCTCAATGGTCGACGGCTACCCCTGAGCATGGGTAAGGGACTCGGCGGTGGCTCCAGCATCAATGTGATGGTCTGGTCGCGAGGGCACCGCTCCGATTGGGACCATTTCGCTGCCGAGTCCGGCGACCCGGCCTGGGGCTACGACTCGGTACTCAATTACTACCGCCGGATCGAGAACTGGCAAGGCAGCCCTGATGCCACTCGGCGTGGTTCAGGTGGACCGGTGCATGTCGAACAGCCGGCCACACCTCAGCCCCTCGCGTGGGCAACGCTGGAGGCGGCCAGCCGTCTGGGCATCCCCAGATTCGACAGTCCCAATGGGGAAATGATGGAAGGCCCGGGCGGGGTCGCCATTACCGACCTGCGCATTAAGCAGGGCAAGCGCGAATCCGTTTACGACTCCTACATCAGGCCACGGTTGCACTATCCAAACTTGACGGTTCTGACAGGAGCACTGGTGACCCGCGTATTGTTTGTCGGTACACGGGCAATCGGTGTGGAGGTGGTGATCGCAGGCGAACGGCAGTGCTTCCATGCCGCAGCCGAGGTCATCCTGTCCATGGGCGCGGTGCAAACACCCAAAGTGCTCATGCAATCGGGAATCGGCCCGGAAGACGAACTGCGAAACCACGGCATTGCACCGATCCATCACCTCCCCGGCGTGGGCGAGAATCTACAGGACCATCTGGCCTTTGGCTGTACGTGGGAGTACATGCAACCCCAGGCAGTCGGTAGCGGCGGGTGCGAAACCACTTTGTACTGGAAAAGCGACAGTCGCCTGGAAGTCCCGGACCTGTTGCAGTGTCAGCTGGCGTTTGCGGTGCCGTCTCCGCCTGAGGTCGCAATTGAGCCGCCACAACATGGCTGGACAATGTTCGCAGGGCTGGCCAGGCCTGCCAGTCGAGGACGCTTGCGCCTGTCGGGCGCCGGGCCGCTGAATGCCCCACTCATTGAGCCGAACTCCCTGAGTGCGCCCGAGGATATGAAAGCGGCGTATGCGTCGATCGAGCTGTGCAGGGCACTCGGTAACAGCGAAGCCTTCAATGGGCTGGTCAAACGCGAAGTTGTGCCCGGGCCGAAAGAACATCGCGCTATGGAGCAGTTCATCCGCGACTCTGCCGTGACTTACTGGCACCAGTGCTGCACCGCTAAAATGGGCCGAGATGCAATGTCAGTGGTCGACCATCAACTGCGTGTGTATGGGATCGATAAGCTGCGCATTGCGGATGCCTCGATCATGCCGCGAATTACCATTGGCAATACGATGGCGCCGTGCGTCGTCATCGGCGAACGAGCAGCAGATCTCATCCTCTCCGCGCACGGAGTAATCGCAGCGGCCACAGCGCCGGACGGTAGTTCGTGAGAATACTGACAAACCCCTGGCTCGCTGGCAGATATTGGCCGATTTCTGCCTGTCGCAAAGGGCAGAAATCGGCCAGAACCGGTCAATCGCTCAAGCCACTTAAAAACCACTGATTGCCAAAGTAAACAGAATCCGAAAATAGCTCACTCGGTCGAAGGGACGGATGCTCTTCTGCCCAAGCGGATTAGTTCATTGGAGAAACACAGGCCGACGATGATCAGTGCCGCTCCCGCGTACAGGCTTTCGCGCGGTACTTCATTGAGCGCCACAAACGCCAGCAGCGCGGCGAAAAGTGGCTCGGTGAGCTCCAGCGCTTGCACTTGGGATGGCTTGAGATACTCGATGGCCTTGGTGGTGCAGAAGAAGCCCAGGATTGTCGGCAGCGTGGCCAGCGCCAGCAGCGCGGCGATCGCCAACGACGACAACTCGCCGATCGCGAAACCATCGGCCGCAGCCGGCATCAGCAGGTACAGGCTGCCAAAGAACAACAATTGCCGGGTGAAATGCAGCCCACCCGACACTCCCATACGCTTCATGGCAACCGAAAAGGCTCCATAGCCGGAGCCGGCCATGGAGGCGAGCGCAGCACCTTGCAGGGTAAAGCCCTGCTGCAGGTCGCCGCCGAAGATCACCGAGATCCCGGCGATGGCCAGTGCGGCGCCAACGGTAGCGTTCGCGGTGATGGCATCCTTGAGGACAATGCGCCCAAGGATGATCGAGGAAATAGAGGCACTGGCCATCAGCACCACCACCACACCTGCCGCAGCGTAGTGTCGATAGGCGGCCGTTTCGAAATGGAACAGCACGAAGATGCCAAGGAATGCGCAGATAGCCGCCTGAGTCCATTTGGTCGACGCCGCCGGGCGCTTGAGGAAAAACAGTAAGATCGAGAGAAGCACGCAACCCAGTACGGTCTTGATGACAGCGACACTGCTAGCGGTGAAACCATTACTCATGAGTACTTTGCTGAGTACACCGATCGTTGCGTTCAGTGCCGCAGCGGAGAGTGCAAATATGACGCCTTTGCTGAAAGTAGATTGCATTGATGACGATCCCTGTCGCTGAATTGTCGTTCGATGGAATGGCGGGGCTAACGACTTTGTCACCCCCAAGGTAGAAGTCAGAGGGCCTGGCCCTTGGTTATGCAATACGAGTTGATGAACGTTGCAGTGTGCTGCAACGACTGACGTATATCCGGCTTGGCTATTCCATGCCTGTTGGCAAATTGCTCGACCGCCGCTGTATCAAAACGAGTGGTCTGGATAAAGTCCAAGGCTTCGGGTTTTGTATTCAAAAACCGCGCGACGGGAGGAATACTCAGTAGCCACTTCAGCAATCGGAGTGAAATGTAATGCCTGGGAGACTTTAAGCCCAAAGGTTTTGCCACCTGTACCAGGAGTTCTCGCAAGTTGGGAGTTCGGTCATCAAGCGCCAGTAGTTCCTGGCCCACCATGGCAGGATCAAAAGCACAAACCGCCACCAGCTCAACCAGGTAATCCACGGTGACCAGTGGCAGCCAGTGCTCGGCGGTACCGGGTACTGCAGTCAGCTTTCCCTGCACAAGGTTGCGTATCAGCTCTACCAGCGGCTGACCGTCAAGAATATGCCCCGTGCGGCTGTGGCCACAAACCGTCGCGGGGTGGACAACGGTCATCTCCCCGCCCTTGGCGGACATGACCTCCAGGGTCGCAAAATGCGCCTCCAGCTTGCTCCCCTCGTAACCACCGACACGTCGGTAGACGGCAGGCCAATTCGTCAGCTGCGGATAACGAGGATCAATTCCGATGCGTTGCAGATGTTGATGATTTTTCAGCATGTAGCCGCCGATCATCACTAACCGGCTTTTTTGTTCAGCCGCCAACAGCGCCACGCGCTTTGCCCCTTCCACATTCACAGCACGAGAATGCGCCACTGAAAGCCCCCATGCGAAGTGGGCGCCCAGGTGGAATATGACACTGGCGTGCCTTAGCACTTCTCGGTCAGCAAGACTCAGCCCGAGGTCGTCCCGTTCCAGATCGCCAGCTACGGCAAATACCCGGGTTGCGCACCCGCCCAAATTGTCGACTTGCTCCCGCAGTGCAGCTAGTCGCTCTGGGCGACGCATCAACACCCGAATGGTGTGACCTTTTGCACTCAGGTTCGCCACCAAGTGTTGACCGATGAAGCCGGTACCCCCCGTGACAAAGCACTCCACGCTCATTTCCCTGCTCCTTGTTCAAGGTGAAAAATCAAGCGTAAACTATCGACCCAACTCTATAGTCAAGCGGTGTTTTCATGAAAATCGGCGAACTCGAAGCCCGCAGCGGCGCCAGCCGTCATACGCTGCGTTACTACGAGCAAATCGGCCTGATCTCACCGCTGCGGCAAGCCAACAAATATCGTGTTTACACAGCGCAAACTCTGCAGGATCTGGACTTTATCCAGCGCGCGCAAAGCATGGGGTTTTCCCTGGGGGAAATAGGCGAGATTCTGGATGCGCAGCGCAACAAGCTGATCGATTGTGCTGACGGCGCTAAGCTAATTGAAAAGAAGATGGCGGAAATCAAACAGAAAATCGCCAACCTCCAAAGCATTTATCGGTATCTGGATGAAGAGCGTGCAAACCTCGAAGCCAGTGCCGCCAAGCAACTTGAGCTTCAGCAGTTGAACAACTCTTCCAACTGAACTGTCAGCATCGGAAGGCGCTTCTTCGCAAAAGTGGTCCAATCAACCGCCGATGTTCCGCTCATGATTTAACGGTCACCGCAGCGCCCTCGGTCACCCGAACCAGAGCGCTGAAGCCATCCGTATCCAAAGGGCGGCTAAGAAAGTAGCCTTGGCCCTCATCGCATAGCACAGACCTCAACAATGACAGATGTTCCTGGGTCTCGATCCCCTCGGCGGTCACGGTGAGCGAAAGAGCGTGACCCAGGCCTACGATCGCTTCGATAACGGACCTGTCGTCGTCGGTAGCTCCCAATCGAGACAAAAAGCTTCGGTCAATCTTCAGTCCGTCGAACGGGAACGTGCGCAGGTAGCTTAGTGATGAATACCCTGTGCCAAAGTCATCCATGGCGATGCGGATGCCCAGGCGTTTCAGCGTTCGCATGATCTCCAGAGCACCCTGCGGATCTTCCAACATAACGCTTTCAGTGATCTCAAGCTCCACCCGCCCAGGCTCAACTCCCGACTGGTGTAATGCCCGCTGCACGCGCTCAACCAGACTGCCGCGCTTGAACTCGGTGGGAGAAAGGTTGACAGAAACAAACAGCTGATCAGGCCAGCTGGAGGCGTACCGCAAAGCCGTCTCCAAGACCCAGTTGCTCAAGGCCAGAATCAACCCTGTTTCTTCAGCAATCGGAATGAAAGTATCAGGGGGAATCAAGCCACGTTCCGGGTGCTGCCAGCGCACCAGCGCTTCAGCGCCCACCATTTTGCCATCCGCAATACGAAAGCGCGGCTGGAAGTGCAAGCGCAGCTCGCCGTGCTTGATGGCGAAACGCAGGTCGCTCTCCAGGCGGCGGCGTTCGACGATCTTCGAGTTCATGTCGCCAGCATAGAATCGCCAGGTATTGCGACCACCCGACTTAGCCTCATACAGCGCGATATCCGCGTAGCGAAGCAACTCGGTGGCTTCGGTGGCATCAGTGGGTGCCATCGCGATACCGATGCTCGCGCTCACGAACACCTCCTGGTCGCCGACCTGAATCGGTCTTTCGATCGATTCGATCAGGCGCTGGCACAACGCTTCTACTTCGTCCTGTCCTTTGAGATCCGTCAAAATCAGCACGAACTCATCGCCGCCGATACGCGCTACCAGATCCCCATGGCGAACGCGGTTGGCAAGACGGCGAGAGATTTCGCTCAACACCGCATCGCCCGCCGCGTGGCCCAGCAGGTCATTGACCGGCTTGAATCGATCAAGGTCGAGGCTGAGCATGACCAACGGCCGCTCGGCTGTGGGCTGCGTCTTGAGTTTGCCATCGAGAAACTCTCTGAGCCGAGTCCTGTTCGGCAGCCCCGTAAGCGAATCATGTTGGGAGAGAAATTCAATGCGTCGACGCGACTCGACTTCTTCAGTGACATCTGTCGCCGTGCCCCGAAATCCCTTGTCAGCCATCGCTCTGGCGGACAGGCGGGTAATGCGGTGCTGGCCCTTGGTGTCGACATAGCGGCACTGGACGCTTATATCCGGGCGACGATTCGGGATACAAAGCCACTGGGTCACCGTGCCAAGTTCAGTGCACAGCAGTTGATCCATGGGTGCGCCCAGCCAGTCATGCCTGGACAGACCCGAGACACATTCAAATCGCTCGGACAAATAGGTAAATCGCCCCTGCCTGTCAATCTCCCAGATCCAATCGGTACTGGCCTCTGCTACGTCTCGAAAGCGCGCCTCGCTGATGGCCAACGCAGACTGACTGCGCTGCAACGAGTCGTAACTGGCATCGAGCGCCTGAGCACTGGCAGTCGTGCGGCGCAATATCGCCCAGGCCATCAGGCACACCAGCAGCGCAGCAATGCCGATCAAGGGCAAGCCGAGGCCTAGCAGGCGTTCACTCGGTTCTGGCGGCTCCCAGTGCAAGCTCCCGGCAACGCCGTTTTCGCCGAGCGCCAAGACTGAACGCCCCTGAAGTTCGGCGGCCGTAGCGATGCGTAGTTCATCCACCCCGTAGTCTTTGCCCAGTGTTTCCAGCCTGTCGTCTTCGAGGATGTCAACGAAGATCAAAACCGAAGGCGGCTTGTCATCGGGCGTCACCGTCGGATCTGTGCCGGGGGTAATCGCGGCCGCGCCCACCAGCGCGGGTCGACCACCGATATTGATGAAAAGGGTCGTCGGCGTTTCCGCTTCGGCACCCGCCCGGGCTTTAAGCAATATGTCGGGGAGCGCTTGCTTGAGCCAACCGGATGCATCGTTCGACGTCAGTTGTCCATCGACTACGGAATACGCCGTCTGATCGGTGGCGTTGACGACAAATATGCCTTGGAATCCAAAGTCGGTATAAAGCGTGGGCCCGATATTCTGCCGTACGTAGGCCCAATCGGTGTCGACCCTCGCGTGCAGATGCTTATAGGCATCGCCCCAGAACGCGTAATCCTTGACCGTGGCGCTTATGGACTTCTCCAGGGCTCGCACGGCTTTCCTGGTATAGAACGCGCTTTCGGTTTCCTCGTTGCGATCCAGGTCGTGCGCCAGGTACAGAATCAAATAACCGGCGAGGAAAAACACCCCCGTCAGCAAGCCAACGAATTTGAACAGTGAAACACGAATGATGCTCACACTTGAGCGACGGTGCGCTAGGCCAAGGACAGAAGGTGGGTGTTCAGGCATGAGGTACATCGCTAGGCATTGAGGCAGAAGGGGTATCAGGCTATCGGCCGCACGGTGACAAGTTTGAGGGGATTGAATGGATCACCCTCAAGTAGGTCAGTTAGACCTGAATGGCAGCTTCGGGTCGCACTCAGCCCCTCACCACGGGCAGAAATCGGCCATGAGCTGACATTAAGCACAGTCAAATGATCTAGCGATAACGCTTCAACCCTTCCTGTACTGATATTTTTTCAATCAGCTGCATCCAGTTCGTCCTCCAGCGGGTAGTACAGGTAGTAGCCACAGCTGCTGAACTGATTACCTTTCTGGAGAGATTTACATGAACGCTAAACGATTCTTGGGGATTGTCAGTACTACGCTTACTGCCACCTGCTTGTTGGTCACAGTGCCGGCTGCCTATGCGCAAACAGATCTGCCCGACAGCATCAAGGTCCCGGACGGTCATAAGGTCGCGCTGGAGACCGTGGGCGTGGGCGAAATCACGTATGAGTGTCGCGACAAGGCAAACTCCGCCGGCCAGACTGAATGGTTTTTTGTCGGGCCTAAAGCGGTGCTGAATGATCGCAGTGGCAAACAGGTGGGTACCTACTTCGGACCACCTGCCACCTGGCAAGCCAAAGACGGCTCTAAAATCACCGGGACACAACTGGCTGTTGCACCCTCAAGTACCGGTGACCTCCCTTATCAGCTGGTCAAGGCCAACCCTGCTGAAGGCAATGGCGCGATGAACGGCGTCAGCTACATCCAGCGGGTGGCCGTTAAAGGTGGCGTAGCGCCCAAGATCGAATGCACCGCCGCAAACAAAGGTAATCGCGAGTTAGTCAAATATCAGGCCGACTATATTTTTTGGGCCGCCAATTAAGCCAACGATCAAAACAGGCTGTCAGCGCACAAACTCGTCTACTCTGCTCCGATGGAACCCCAGCCCATGGCTGGGGTATTGACCACCTGCTGGCGGCTGAAAACCTTGTCCTTACCAGAGCCCTATTTTGACTATGAAGCCTGCCTGATTGCTTGCGCCCGAGGCGAGCGGCAAGCGTTGCGGGACTTGTATCAGCAGGAAAGTGCTCGTCTACTAGGAGTCGCCAAGCGAATCGCTCGCGATAACGCCTTGGCTGAAGACATCGTGCACGATGTCTTTATCAGGATCTGGACCCGTGCCGCCAGTTTCGATCCGACACGAGGCAGTGCGCGTGGCTGGATTTTCAGCGTCACGCGGCATTTGGCGCTCAATTTCATGCGAGATAACGCCCGGGAGGTTCAAGTTAGCGAGCACAGCGAAATGGCACTGCAAGCTTTAGCGTCCATCGAGACATCGGTAGAGAGTGCAGACCCCTTCGATAGTCGAGCCCGTTCAGGACGGATTTATCTGTGCCTTGAGCAATTGGAACCGGCACGTCGCAACTGCATACTTCATGCGTACGTAGACGGCTACTCGCATTCAGAAATATCACAGAAACTGGGCGCCCCGCTGGGAACCGTCAAAGCCTGGATCAAACGCAGCCTGGTGGCATTGCGGGAGTGCATGGGATGACCTCAAGCCCGGAAGGAGACACCCCCGACACTATTGACGAGCTGGCGAGTGAGTATGTGTTAGGCACGTTGCCGGCCGAGCAACGCATCGAGATACAAAAGCGTCTCGCTGAAGACGCCGATTTGCGAGCTGCTGTAGATGCGTGGGAACAACGATTGTTTGCGTTGACTGAACTGGCTGAACCGCAATCCCCTACTCCGCAGCTCTGGGGGCGAATCGAGCGCAGCCTGAGTAGCAATGAACAGCCAGCACCACGCGTGACGGCTGCCGCGCAGCCAATCTCCTGGTGGAACCTGCTTGCACTATGGCGCGGGCTCGCGGGAGCGGGTCTTGTCGCAACGCTTGTGCTAGCAACAGTCATGCTGACACGAACCGCGCCGGAGAATCCGACCACCTACCTGGTCGTTCTAGTGGCTCCGCAAAACCAGGCACCCGGCTGGGTGATTCAAGCGAGCAACCCGAAGGAAATCCAACTGATACCTTTGGGGGTAGCGCAAGTCCCAACCGACAAGGCACTTGAGTTCTGGACCAAGGCGGACGGCTGGCAAGGACCGGTGTCCCTTGGATTGGTCAAACCCGGGCAGACGCTTTCAGTCCCGCTGGATAAATTACCACCGCTGGAACCCAACCAGCTCTTTGAACTGACTCTCGAGAATCCCAATGGATCGCAGACCGGCAAACCCACAGGACCGGTGCAGTTCATTGGCCGGGCCGTTAAAGTGATCTGACCAGGAGCCTTTGGATGAAAAGGCCGTAGATCCGTTACATTTCTACCTGAGTTCCCAGTTCAATCACTTTGCTCAGCGGCATGTTGAAGTACTTCAGGTTGCTGTTGGCGTTCTTCAGCAGAAACGCGAATAAACTCTCCCTCCAGCGCGCCATACCAAACGCACCTAGTGGGGATCACCGTCTCCCGGATATCAAGTCGCGCGCCGCTGTAGCGGGATTCGCAGAGGAAACGCCAGTGACCGGATAAACCGGAGACATGTATGACCCGCCCCGTCCATTCAACCCTTCGGGACAGGCAACAATCGGCCGATCCTGTTGAAAAAGTCGGCCATGGTTTCCACGGCAGTAAAGTACGCGCTTGAGATTGAAATCTTCATTTAGAGGAGAGGATTCCGGGCTCAGATTTCGCGTAGCTGCGCGAATAAAAGGCATTTTCAGCTATCAGTGCGAGCGCAGTCTGGAAGGACCGACTTTTTCAACAAAATCGGCCAAGAGCAGCCCTTCACTTTAAAGTCTGAAGCGCATGAAAGAAGCCTTTCTTTAACTGGCCTCCACAAATGTGAGAAAGCCACCTTGCGGCCCAGCCGCAAGGTGTGCTCTAGCTGTTTAGTGGCAGTGGTAGTCGTTCGTTTTATGGTTGCGATGGCAACCTTTTGAATCAGTACCGCCACTGTGCGCCAAGACAGCAACGGACGTAATCGAAAGTAAAGCGGCGATCAAAATGGCGGACAGTTTCATCAGGGCTTGCTCCATGCTCATGTTTTTTTATCCGTGAGGTATCTCACGCTTCGCAGCGTATGGCTAATTGCCTTCATTGGGCAAGCGGCATCCCCAACTGTCTTCCCAACATTAGATGAACGGCTGAGCGCCTACTTCCTCCCCTTTTTTTTCGCATCGGCAGATAACGTCAATAAACAGAAAATTCGAAGCATCCACTCCATATGAGCTAGATCAGTTGGCGTCAAAATTGAATCGCTATACTGGACCGTCTTGCATCGACCTAAGGTTCGTCCGATGACTGATTCGCTCAGCGCTCAACTAGACGTGGTCATTATCGGCGGGGGGCAATCAGCCTTGGCTGTAGCGTATTTCCTGCGCCGCACACCTCTTTCGTTCGTCATCCTCGACTCAGAGGAAGAACCCGGTGGTGCCTGGCGACATGGCTGGAACTCGCTGCGTCTATTCTCGCCCGCCACCTGGAGTTCGATACCTGGCTGGATGATGCCACCCACGCAAGATGGCTATCCTTCACGAAATCATGTGATCGAATACCTCAACCAATACGAACAGCGCTACCATTTCCCGGTCGAGCGCCCGGTTCGGGTCACTTCTGTTGAGCGAACGGAAACTGGCCTGCGTGTACGTTCTGAAAACAAGCATTGGGATGCCAAGGTTGTTGTCAGCGCTACAGGCACCTGGAGCAATCCCTACAACCCTCACTACCCCAATGCCGAGCTATTCGCCGGTCGGCAGTTACATTCCGCTAACTATGTCGAAGCACAAGCATTCGCGGGCAAGAAGGTGTTGGTGGTAGGTGGCGGTAATTCAGGGGCACAGATTCTGGCCGAAGTATCAAAGGTCGCTGAGACCACGTGGGTAACCCCCGTTGAACCGATGTTCTTGCCTGACGATGTGGATGGGCGGGTACTGTTCGAGCGTGCAACTGAGCGCTGGAAAGCCCAACTGGAGGGGCGCACCATCGAGCAGCCAGTTGGTGGGCTGGGCGATATCGTCATGGTGCCGCCAGTTGTCGAAGCCCGAGAGCGCAATGTTCTCAAGTCTGTACGACCTTTCGACAGTTTCACTCGCAACGGGGTTATTTGGAGCGATGGTTCCGAATCTGAGGTGGACGCGGTAATTTGGTGCACCGGTTTCAGGTCAGCCCTACAGCATCTTGAATCACTGGGGCTGGTCAACGCCGAGGGCCGCGTTGAGGTCGAAGGCACCCACTCGACCGAAGAGCCAAGGTTGTGGTTGGTTGGTTACGGTGAGTGGACAGGTTCGGCGTCCGCCACACTGATCGGTGTGACACGAACAGCACGAAGCACTGTCAATGAGATCGTAGCCTTTCTCGCCGGTCAGTACGCCTGAGGCGGACTGCAATCGGCCTTGGTGTATACCGCTGACTGTTGCGGAGAGCCTTGCCTGACATCTTCCGCAGAAGCGTAAAGTTGGACACTGACCATGCAGTCGTTTATGCGCTGAAGCAGGATATCCTTCAGCAGTCCTTGGTTGTTGGCTGTACAGTTGCTGCCCTCTTTCACCGCCAAGGATGCTCGCTTCTCATCGCGGCTAATCAGGCTGCCAAACTCCACCGTGCAATCCCCCCATTGCAGCCTGTCGGCGGAAAGTCGAAGTGACGGTAGCGCTCAAGCATCTCCCTGGTTACTGCGCCACTCTCCTATAAACCATGTCCCCACCGCATCCTGTTTGACGGTTTCATATCGCCTCGGCATGCTTCGGCAGCCCGATAGAAATCAATGCAGCGAGCAGAACGAATGCGCTCGATATCCACAAGCATGCTTCCAGCCCATACACCTGATAAACCCAGCCGGACAGCACCGTGCCTATCAGCCGCCCCATGGCGTTGGACATGTAATAAAACCCCACGTCCAGCGACACGCCGTCTTCCTTGGCGTAAGAGACAATCAGGTAGCTGTGCAGCGACGAATTCACCGCGAACAGCGCGCCAAAGACCATTAATCCGCCGAGCAGCACCATCTGCTGCGACAAACCAGTGTTCAGCCCGAGAGCGATTGCCGCAGGCAAGCCTGCCAGTGCAAGTGCCCACAGAAACGCCGCACGACCATCCGGTACGTGCCCTCGTTTCTTGCCGGTGATGTTGGGCGCGAAGGATTGCACAATGCCGTAGCCAATCACCCAGGCTGCGAGGAATCCGCCAACCTCCCAGAAGTCCCAGCCGAAAACGCTGCTCAGGTAAACCGGCAAGGCCACCACGAACCAAACGTCGCGGGCGCCGAACAGAAACATCCGTGCTGCCGAAAGAATATTGATCGCCCGGCTCTTGGACAGGATGTCGCGAAACTTAGGCTTGGCTTTCGCTTTGCCCAGGTCCTTCTTCAACAGGATCAAGCTGCTGATCCAGATCAGCGCCAAGACACCCGCCATGGCCAGCAAGGCACCTTTGAAGCCGATGAGTGCCAACAAGGCTCCGCCCAGAAAGAAACCCACACCCTTGAGTGCGTTCTTCGAGCCGGTGAGAATCGCCACCCACTTGTAGAGCTTGCCCTGCTGCCCATCAGGAACCAGAAGCTTGATGGAGCTTTTGGCACTCATCTTATTCAGGTCTTTGGCGATCCCCGACAACGCCTGAGCGCCCATCACCCAGGGGATGGTCAGCCAGGCCGAGGGCACTGTCAGCATCAGCAGCGCCGCGACCTGTATGCCCAGCCCGATGTTCATGGTTCGGTTCAGACCCAGCCGAGCACCGAGATAGCCGCCCACAAGATTGGTGATTACGCCAAAGAGTTCGTAGAACAGGAACAACGCCGCGATTTGCAGTGGGCTGTAGCCCAAAGCGTGAAAGTGCAGCACCACCAACATGCGCAAAGCGCCGTCGGTGAGGGTGAAGGCCCAGTAGTTGCCCGTCACGAGCAGATACTGCCGCACTTGCGGAGCGAGGGCTGACAACGCTTTCATGATCGCTCCTCAGACTGCCAGGCCGACCATTTTGGCCAGTTCGACGGTACGGTTGGCATAGCCCCATTCGTTGTCGTACCAGGCGTAAAGTTTGACCTGGGTGCCGTTGATGACCATGGTCGAGAGCGCATCAATGATCGATGAACGCGGGTCGGTACGGTAGTCAATGGACACCAATGGACGCTCCTCGAAACCGAGGATGCCTTTCAGCTCTTTCTCGGAAGCGTCCTTGAGGAGCTGATTCACCTCCTCCACAGTGGTGGCTCGCTCGACCTCGAAGACACAATCAGTCAACGAAGCGTTGGCCAGCGGCACGCGTACAGCGTGACCATTCAGGCGTCCGCGCAGCTCCGGGAAGATTTCGGCGATGGCAGTGGCCGAGCCGGTACTGGTTGGGATCAGGCTCATGCCGGAAGCACGCGCACGGCGCAGATCCTTGTGCGGCTGATCGAGAATGCTCTGGGTGTTGGTCAGGTCGTGGATGGTGGTGATCGAACCGTGGCGAATGCCCAGCTTCTCGTGGATCACTTTCACCACTGGCGCCAGACAGTTGGTGGTGCACGAAGCGGCGGTGACGATGCGATGTTCAGCCGGGTTGAACAGCTGATGGTTGACGCCCATGACGATGTTCAATGCGCCTTTTTCCTTCACCGGAGCGCAGACCACCACACGTTTAACGCCCTGATCCAGGTAGGCCTGCAACACCTCCACAGTTTTCATCTTGCCGCTGGCCTCGATCACCAGATCGCAACCCGACCAGTCGGTGTCGCCAATCGCTTTGTTCGCAGTCACCTTGATGCGCTTGCCGCCGATCACTACATGATCGCCCTCTGCGCTGGCTTCGCTGTGCCAACGACCGTGCACAGAGTCGAAGTTGATCAGGTGCGCATGGGTTACTGCATCGCCTGCCGGATCGTTGATCTGCACGAATTCAAACTCCGGCCAGCTCCAGGCGGCTCGCAGCGCGAGGCGACCGATCCGACCAAAACCATTGATGCCAACTTTGATAGTCATGTTGATGTGCTCTGTATCTGTTGTCAGAGGGAGTTCGACTGGGTGTCGAACTGACCGATGTATTCAATGTGGGCAGGATGCTGAATGGCACGTGGACGCAACGACTGGACATCGCGGATGGCATCACTAAATGGCACACCGCTCTCGATCAATAACTGAGCGGCGACCAAGCCCGTACGACCCGAGCCGCCCTTGCAATGGATAGCAATCGTGTTCCCTTCGGTCAGCAGCTGCTGGAGTCGCGGATGATGCTGTTCCCATGCGGCTTTGAATGCTTCGCCAGGCGCTTGATCGTCTTCTATTGGCAGGTGAAACCACTCGATGCCGAGCATTTGGCACTCTTCGGGCAGCAGGTCGATCTCGTTCTGAAGCAACTCCTCGGTCGGCATCAGCGTCAGCAACGCCGATGTGCCTGCGTCCTTGAGGGTTTGCAACGCCTCGAAAGGCTTGGTGCCCTTTGTGCCGGGGCACGGGGTGAAGATCAATTGGCCATTGAACTGTGCCAGAGGCAGTACGGAATAAGGGTGTTTTGACAAGGTGAAAAATCCTCAGATGGAGCGCTGATTAACACGTTTCATGAGTGCTTCCGCTGACTCTTTGCGCTCGGAATAACGATCAACCAGATAGTCCTGGCGGTCACGAAGCAGCAGCGTGAATTTCACCAACTCTTCCATCACATCGACGACACGGTCGTAGAACGGAGAAGGTTTCATCCGGCCGTGATCATCGAACTCCATATAGGCCTTCGGCACAGAGGATTGGTTGGGGATGGTGAACATGCGCATCCAACGTCCCAGCACTCTCAGCTGATTGACCACGTTGAACGACTGCGAGCCACCGCATACCTGCATGACCGCGAGGGTTTTGCCCTGGGTCGGGCGTACCGCGCCCATGGCCAGTGGCACCCAGTCGATCTGTGCCTTGAACACTGCGCTCATGGAGCCGTGACGTTCAGGAGAGCACCAGACCTGTCCCTCGGACCACAGCATCAGCTCGCGCAGTTCTTTCACACGGGGGTGATCGTCAGGGGCGTCATCTGGCAGCGGCAAACCTGACGGATTGAAGATTCGCGTCTCCGCGCCGAAGTGCTCCAGCAGTCGAGCGGCTTCCTCCACCAACAGACGGCTGAAGGAGCGCTCACAGGTCGACCCGTACAGCAGCAAAATGCGCGGCTTATGGATGGAGGTCTTTTCGATGCCGAGCTTGTCTGTCGAGGGGAGATCAACCAGTTCGGTTTCGAGTTGGGGGATAGGGTCATCAAACATAGTCTTTGTCCTGCGCAATGGTGCTCTTGGAGTCATCGAACCAGCGGCGTTTCAACCAGAGGGCCACACCGACCAGGGAAATCAGCACTGGCACTTCCACCAACGGGCCAATCACCGTGGCGAAGGCGACCGGGGAAGCCAAGCCGAAGGTGGCAATAGCCACGGCAATCGCCAGTTCGAAGTTGTTGCTCGCGGCTGTAAACGCCAGTGCGGTGGTACGTGGGTAATCAGCCTTGAGCAGCCTGCCCATCCAGAAGCTGATGAAAAACATCACCACGAAGTAAATCGTCAGAGGGATCGCGATACGCAATACATCCAGCGGCAATTGCAGCACCACATCACCCTTGAGGCTGAACATGGCCACGATGGTCAACAACAGTGCCACCAGTGTCAGTGGGCTGATCTTTGGAATGAAGCGCTCCTGAAACCAAGCTTCACCTTTACGGGCAATGAGGATCCTGCGGGTCAGGAAGCCTGCCAGGAACGGCACACCCAGGTAGATCAGGACCGACTCGGCAATGCTGACAAAGCTGGTCTCAATCACACTGCCTTCCAACCCAAAAAGCGGCGGCAGCAGACCAAGGAAGACCCAGGCATACACACTGAAAAACAGGATCTGGAAGATGCTGTTGAACGCTACCAGCCCGGCGACGTACTGGTTGTTGCCTCCCGCGATCTGATTCCAGACCAGCACCATCGCGATGCAACGAGCCAACCCGATCAGGATCAGGCCCGTCATATATTCCGGTTGGTCTCGAAGGAAGATGATCGCCAGCGCGAACATCAACACCGGGCCGATGACCCAGTTCTGGACCAAAGACAAAACGAGGATGCGCTTGTCCTTGAAGACTTCCGGCAGTTCCTCATAACGAACCTTTGCCAGAGGCGGATACATCATCACCATCAAGCCGATAGCGATGGGGATATTGGTTGAGCCCACAGAAAGACTGTTAAGCCACTGCGGCCAGCCTTCGAACAGGCTCCCCAAACCGATGCCCAAGGCCATGGCGAGAAAAATCCACAGGGTCAGGTATCGGTCCAGGAAGGAAAGGCGGCTTTTACTCATGATCATTGCTCCTGTGGTTACAACGTGCCAATCAGGGCCAGCTCTGCCTTGAGCTGTTCGGCACTCAGTTGGGAAAGCGGTAATGCCAGGAAGGCTTCAATACGGGTTTTAGGCTATTGGCAGTGCAGAGGAGCTGGATTTTCATCGAGTGATCTCGTGGTCGAAGGCGGAATCAGGCGATTTTGCTTTCACAGCACACGGCTGCCCGTTCAGGACGGTCACCCATTTCATCAAGGCGTTTGGCATCAGGGCTCAACCAGTGCTTGTTGCTTTCCAGCACGGTGGTCAGTACTTGATGAACCCAATCAGGGAGATTCGGGTGCAGTCGGTAATACACCCATTGGCCTTGCCGACGGTCCGACAACAGGCCGCAAGTACGCAGTTGCGCCAGGTGCCTGGAGATTTTTGGCTGACTCTCGTTCAACGCGCAGGTCAGCTCGCAAACACATAGCTCTCCTTCACGGGTGATGAGCATCATCGTGCGGACCCGAGTGTCGTCGGCCAGGCATTTGAAAACAGTGGTCGGTGTCAGATGGTCAGCCATATCGTTTCTCAGTGTTTGTTTTTGACCAAGACGAACATCTTGATGCGCTCATGAATTTCGTGAAGGGTGTGACGGAAGGCATCGGGCTTGGTGCTGGTGACCGGGTCTTCAAAACTCCAGGCCAATGACTCCCCCGCTCCAGGTAAAGACAGGCATTGCGCTGCGGCTTTATCACACAAGGTGATGACGTAATCGAAACGCTCACCACCGAACTCGTCTATCGACTTGCTACGTAATCCTTCGGTGCTCACACCGATGTGTGAAAGCGCCTCGAAGGTGCGCGGATCTACCTGAGTTGGAGTTGTGCCGGCGCTGAACGCCTCGAAATGCTCCGAATCGGTATGCCTCAGCAACGCTTGGGCCAACTGGGAGCGTGCAGCGTTGGCAGTACAGACGAACAGGACACGGGCTTTACGGGTCATTGTGAAGTCTCAGCTCATATGCGGCTTAACGAATATATGTTTTTCCGCATGCAAGGTAAAGAGCCAATGCCCCATTAATCCATCAAAACGATTAGACTCCGCTAAGCACCTTCAATGAAAGCTGCGTATTACGGCGCTAGCCCGCCTTCCGTGCCTCTTCAAATATCTGCGGTAGTGTATATACGGTTTCTGTAATGAATCAGTCACTCACGCAGAAACAGGTCGCTCCTTGGTTCAAGGACTACCCGGACGTGCAAAAGAAAATAAGAAGGTCGCCCTTAACCCGCCCCGGTCATCGAGGGCGGGTTCTGTTGCTGCGCACTAGGCTTTGCAACACCCCGGCGAGGTACGAGGCGCGGCCTCAAGGATTGTCTCTCCGGTGCCACAACAAGACGTCTGATTTGCCGAGGCCTTCAAGCGATCATCGACTTCATCGAAATCCGAGTTGCAAATGCCCGTTTCCGGAAGGATCAGCTCAACCCTTTTGGCCGCATCCCAATCACCCGCCAGCGCCGCGACGACAGAGCGAACTTGCTCATACCCGGTCATCAACAAGAACGTAGGTGCCCGACCATAGCTCTTCATCCCAACGATGAACAAACCTTCCTCAGGATGGGCAAGTTCTATCGCGCCATGAGGCCTGACCGTACCGCAGCTGTGCGCGTTGGGATCGATCATTGGAGCGAGCAACACTGCGCTTTGAGTTGCGGGATCAAGTGCGATACGCAACTCGGCGAGCAGGCTCATGTCAGGTCGGAATCCAGTCGCCACAATGATTTGGTCCACAGGTGGAAGTATCTGGTCTCCGGCCCTCACAACCAACCCTTGACCATTGCCTACAACCTGATCGATAGCGACGTTCTTGAACAGCTCGATCACGCCGTCATTCAGCAATTGGCGAATCTTCAGGCCGAGCTTTCCGCGCTCTTCCAATTGATCATTCGCACCACCACCCAGAATGCGCTCAAGAGAATTACCCCGGATCGCCCAGAGCACTCTGGTTTGCGGTGCCTCCTGAATCAGACGCACCAGATCCTGTAGGGCGTTAAACGCGGAGTGACCACCACCCACCACCAGCACACTTTTGTTGGCATAGCGATTCCGCGCACGACCCAGCACCTCCGGAATGCCGTACGCAATGTGCGCTGCATGCTCGATCTCGCCCAAGGCAGGGATGCCATGGGCGCCCATCCAGTTTGGTGTCAGGTAGGTGCCCGAGGCATCAATGACAGCACTGGTCAGCACATCCTGTTCACCCGTTGGCCCTGCGACACGCAGTAAAAAAGGAGCTGCCGATCTGCCCTGGGTCGTCATCACATCCTGACCGGCGCGAGTGGCTGCCAGAACACGGGTATTGAGCTGCAAATGACGCTTGATCTGCTCGAGGCCCGCGAGAGGTCGAACAAACCGGTCCAGCAGTTCGCGCCCCGTTGGATACTCGTTCTGCGGTGGTGGAGTCCAACCATCGGCCAGCAGAAGTTTGGCCGCCTCCTTGTCCACATTGAACTGCCAGGGCGAAAACATCTTCACATGCGCCCATTCTTCGATGCTGGACCCAGCTTCCGGACCAGCTTCCAGAATCAGTGGAGTGATACCTCTGGCCAGGAGGTGAGCGGCTGCGGCGAGGCCCACTGGACCTGCTCCAATGATGCCGACGGGAAGGTGATTGTTGTCCATGATCGATTCCTTCTTCAGACTGGCTGATTGACCGGAAACAGGCGCTCGACAATCGCGCAGTCGAGCCAGCGCCCTTCCAGGCAGGCGTGTTTTTCATACACCCCCACTTGGCGGAAACCGCAGGCTTTGCACAATGCGAGACTGGCGTGATTGAAAGTAAAAATGCGTGAAAGGACTTTCCAGAATCCGCGGGCTTTGGCTTCTTCCAACAGTGACTGTAGTAACTGCTTGCCGAGCCCTTGGCCGCGAACACTGCGATCCAGGTAAATGGAAAAATCCGCAATGCCGTCGTAACAGGTACGAGCGCGATAACGACTGAGTCCTGCCCAGCCAACAACCTGATCTGCCTCGTCGACCATGACCAACACTGGATAGCGCTCCATTGAGTTGATGCGATCAAGCATGTCTGCCGAGCTTCGAGGAGTCGTTTCAAACGTAGAACTACGGTCCTCGATCCCCTGGTTGTAGATGGCCGCTATTGAAACAGTGTCTTTGGGTTCAGCTAAACGAACTCGCATTGTTGGAGCCCCATTACGTTGTTAGTAACAACATTACTGGCAAAAAAAGGGAAGTTAGCCCCTTTCAATCATTGCTCTTCACGGCTGGGCAGCACTCACTCACGAGTCCGCAACGGATCTCCGTAGCCCGCGTAATCTGTCTGAGCAAATTGAGCGCTCCCTGCCTGGCTTCAGCCGACAGGTGCTCGATCATTGCTCGCTCCTCAGCAATCAGGTCAGCTTTGATTTTTTCGTATAGCTCACGCCCAGCTTCCGTTGCCTGGATTCGTACTGCACGCCGATCTTCATCATCCTCAACGCGGGACACATACCCTTTACGTTCCAGGGCATCGATCACGCGACTCGCTGTGCTCTTGTCCAAGAACATTTCTTCAGCCAAGACCTGAAGGCGCAACGCGCCCTTCTTGACCAGCGTCTCGACCGCATAGCATTGGGTTACAGATACGTCGTAACAGCAAATCCGATCACGATCACGGAACTGATGGACGCGAACAAGCTGGTTCAACGCCTCATACAAGTCCTCGGAGTCCTGAGTCAGTTGATCGTTTTTACGCTTCGTCATGACCGTCACAAAATAGTTGGTAGTCGCAACAGTAATCCTGATATCCCGAAAGCGTCAACACCGATCTCTCGGTTGACGATAGCTAAAGGAAGGCGCTAGCTTGTTGTCACTGACAACAAAAAGATGAGCACGCCCGTCGTGACACTTCCAGAGCAGATCCATCTCCCGATCAATCGCTCCAGGCTCGTATGGGCCCTGGGGCTCACTCAGATTCTCGCCTGGGGTTCGACCTACTACTTGCCCGCAGTGCTTGCGTCTCCGATAGCCAAAGAGACGGGGTGGTCCATTACCAGTGTGGTGGGCGGCCTGTCTTGGGGGTTGCTGATAGCGGGAGCTTCCTCGCCGGCCGTTGGTCGTCAGATTGATCGCCATGGTGGACGCTCCATCCTAGCCGCCAGTTCGCTGCTGCTGGCTCTCGGCATGCTACTGATGGGACTCGCGGGCAACATTGCCACCTACTATGCCGCCTGGACCCTGATCGGCGTTGCCATGGCGGCAGGCTTATACGACGCAGCCTTCTCAACCCTGGGACGACTTTTCGGAGAGGAGGCTCGAACGTCAATTACCGGGCTGACCTTGTTGGGTGGCTTCGCCAGCACCGTAGGTTGGCCGGTGATAGCGGGACTGGAGAGCTGGATAGGCTGGAGAAACGCCTGCTTTACCATCGCCGCAGCTCATCTGCTGATCGGATTGCCCATTCATGCGCTGTTGATTCCTGGAAGCACAAAGCAACCGCCCCATCCCGTAATAGTAGAATCACCCAATGCTTCCGAGCTTCGCCCTAGGGCCACCAACCAGCTGTTCCTGTTGATTGCCGCCATGCTGACGGTTCTGGCGTTGGTCGTATCAGGTATCTCAGTACACCTGCTCAATGTCCTCAAGCAGTTGGGAATCGCGACTGCCGTGGCCTTGGCCATCGGCATGGTGATTGGTCCTTCGCAAGTCCTGGCACGGGTGGCTGAGTTTTCCATAGGCAGGAACCTCCATCCAACGTGGTCCGCACGAGCCGGTGTGTTGCTTTGTTTGGTCGGACTTGGACTGCTGATCTCAGGCCTGCCCTGGCTGGCCTTCGTGGCAATTGCACTTTACGGTGCAGGTAATGGCATCCTCACGATCGCTCGCGGCACGCTTCCATTGGCGCTGTTTGGACCTCAAGGATATGGCGCACGCATGGGACTGCTCGCAAGGCCTGTCCTTGTCGCTCAAGCCTGCGGCCCCATCGCCGCCGCTTACGTTCTGGACAGTTTCGGAGCATCGGTACTGCTTAGCGTGATGTGCGGGTTTCTGTTGCTGTGCTTCATCGCCACTTGGCGTTTGCCAATTACGCAAAAAGGCAGGTAATTACGATGTTCCAGTAATGCAGTGTTGAACAGAAGAAAGTCGATACCTGGCATCAAGCCAACACTGGGTACGATGCATTGTGAATGAAGCGCATCAAGCCAGGGATGATGTGAGAAGCATCTGGCCCAACACCTCTAAGGGTTGCCGAAGCAAAGTTACGCTGCTTCGGTAACCCCACAAAATACAAACCCGGTACGTGCTCCGCCTTCCCGTTGCGTTGGGTCAGGCTTTTATTGCCTGCCACGTGCAGACCTGCCAAAAAACCAAGGTTCGGTCGAAACCCGGTCGCGAAAACCAAACTGTCCACGTCAGTGTACTGCCCATCAGCCCAGATCACGCCCGTTGACGTTACCTCCGTGAACATCGGCTTGCGCTCAAAAAGTCCCTGCTTGATGGCTCGACGATAGGTGCCATCATCCAGCACGGGGGTACTTTGGTCATTCAGCCAACGAGTCTTCTCCATCCCTGTCCACTTGAGCCAAGCATGAAAATCCACACCGAGGATCTTCTGCGGAAAAAACCGAATCGATTTCCTTGTCGCCAATACGACGCTGCTGACTTGAGCCAACTCATGGGCAATTTGTACAGCTGAGTTGGCAGCACCTATGACCACTACTCGTTGATCACTGAAGCCGTCGACATTTCGATAATCAGCACTGTGTAAACGTTGCCCGCGAAAACTCTCCAGCCCCTGAATGTCAGGAATGAACGGCTGATTGAATCCGCCAGTGCAAACGATCAATGCTTTTGAGTAGAAACGCTGACCATCAGATGCCTGAAGCAAAAAGAGGCCATCTTCCCTACTCACGCTCTGGACTCGTATGTTCTGCCGGATGGGTAGCTGGAAAGCGTCCGCGTACTGCTCCAAATAGCGTACGACTTCATCGCGTAGCGGATAGTGCTTAGCTTCAGCTGGAAAAGGCATTCCAGGTAAAGACGAGTAAGCAGCAGGAGAAAATAATCTCAGGTTGTCGTAGTAATTGCGCCAGTTTCCACCAGGCTGGCTCCCGGCTTCCAGAATGAGAAAGCTGAGATTCTGCTGCCGCAGATGCCAACCGCACGCGAGCCCAGCTTGGCCCGCACCAATAACGATGACATCCTTGGGCTCATTAGTTATGTTCATGCGTGCGCACTCATGCATATATCGAGATAATAAAAAAACTACTCTGGCGCACCAGGGCAGCAAAACGGGGCCAGGCTCTTCATGTGCTGGAGAATGGCTTCGAGCCGTGTCACCACTGCCGGTCCATCCACCTCGTAAAACATCTGCCTGCTGACTTTGGTAGCGCGGACAATGCCAGCCTCTAATAGCACTTGCAGATGACGGGAGACCACTGAACGCTCTTGAGGCAGCCCTTCGGCAATCTCACCGATATCTGCTCGTCCCAGTTGCATGACTCGCTTGAGCACAGCTACCCGCGACGGCTCGCACAGAGCCTTGAAGAAGGCTCCATCGAGAGAGTCGATGGCAGCATCAATTGCACGGGAACGTGTAGAGGTTCGGTTTGTCATGCGGATGACTATATGTGCATGTCCATGCACGCGTCAATTGTCCGAATGAGCGTCAACAACAGTTATCAATAGCGCCTGATCAATGCCTGCAAGCTCCAGAATGATGAATTCGACCGTCAGCTTTGGGTCGTTTTCAGCCGGTCGCGACGGGCAAAAAACGGCCAGAACCAGTCGCTTGAGAGGAGATAAAAATCTGGCCTCTATTCGCTGTGACTCTATTCCCTGGACTCGCTTACGAGTTAGGACCAGGCAGCATGCTTTTCAACACCTCATCTTTTTCAACGAAGTGATGCGTGAGCGCCACGAGGGCGTGTCCTCCCACCAAGGCTCCGCATAGCCAAGCAACATAGGTATGAATCGATTTTGCCAAGTCATAAAGCGATTGGTCAGGACCCACCATAGGCGGTAACTGAAAAAGCCCGGCCACGAGGATGGGTTTATCTGCCACAGAGCTCCAATACCAGCCAGAGAGTGGTAGGCCGATTAGCGCAATTGCGTAAAGCATCAAGTGACCAAAGAAAGCCCCCCGCTTCATTAACGGGCTCATCGCCGCGGGCAATGCCGGCGCGGGGTGAGTAAGCCTCCATGCGATACGCACGACAATCAAAAACAGCAGCGTACTCGCCATCGCTTTGTGCAGGAATGTCAGCTCATGATGCGCATTGAACTCATCACGCCAGTGAGTGGCCAGAATGCCAATGAACCAGGCACCGATCCAGAGCAACGCCATCCCCCAATGCAGCCACTTTGCAGTACTGGTGTAACTCTCTACTTTTGCCATCCCGCTAGCCTTTTCAGTTCAATCGTGGATGGATTATTGCCTCGATAACCTATCGAAAAAAAATAATAATTACTGCTTATAAACATCGAATAGCTCGATACACCCCACACAGAATCCCCCGGCTGCCAAGCTTTCCCACCTTCAAAAGAGAGGGTAAGCAATGGGTCGTTTCTGCCCATGGCGACAGGCAGCAATCGGCCGATTCTGTTGAAAAAGTCGGTCTGCCCAAACTGCCTGATCATTGACTGGTGAAAGCGCCTTTTTTGCACGCGGCTATGTGAAATCCGAGTCCAAAAGCCTCTGCCAAAAGTAAAGATTTCAATCTCGAACGCGTACTATTCTGATGCGCAAACCATGACCGACTTTTTCAACAGAATCGGCCAGGAGCAGACATCCAGACAGCACCAACCATACGCTGTCAGCCACTAACGACCAGCCCGCAAGTCGACGACATCGAAAACCATGATGGCAGCCCCTTGCGATGAAAAAAAAGCCTCTGCGAACGGGATTTCTCCCGCTCGCTGGCGATCTGTCAGCTGGAGGTATCGACTGCACGCTTTTCGATTGCCGGGGGTGTCCAGAGGCCCTTCGTAATTGCATCATCCGGCCAATAAGCTCGCAGGAAGAGGGAGAAGTCCGCCCCTTTCGGTGCCGGTAGCCAATTACTTTCCTTGTCCGCGCCTGGCGACTCGGCCTGTACATAGAATGTCAGCGAGCCGTCAGCATTGGTCTTCAGATCCTGGTTTTTCGTGCCGAGCGAGTAACGGTTGAGCGGGTTGGGCACAAAAAAGTGCGCAGAGTCATACGCAGTGAGCGACCAGAAGCCCTTCACTGGCGGCAGTTGTCCTTTCGCGAAGGTGACCGTGTAAGCACTCGCACCGTTGAGACGCATGCCGGCTGCATCGAGGTCTTGATAGAAGTACCGTGTCTCGTTGGGTGCATTCACCAGGATGTTCGACTTCGCCACGGCGGTGCGTGTGAAATAGTCGGTGCCAAAGTGTGCCCCATTGGTGATGGTGGACCAGTGATGGGGTAGCTCAATGCCCCAGTTGCGGAACTGTAGCAATGGGTCGATCAGTTCCCGATCGGCTTTTTCCGCCTCGTCGATCATCGCCTGCTTCAATTCCGGATTTTTCTGCGCAGCGGCGATCACGGCCAATACTTGCGCATAACGCGCCGCCTCTCCAGCCACCGCCGGTGCCAGGTCCAATACGGCCGGCAACTGATCGAAAAAGACGTCGGGACGCACCCAGCGGGTTTCGCCCCTGGCGTCATCGCGCTTCGGGAAGACCGGCAGCTTTCGCCAGTCCTGGCGTTTCATAGTGCCGTCGTATTCGGCGACTGGATAGACGTTGATGCCTTGGATGACCTCTTGCACCGCTTGCCTGTCCTGCGGCGTGTCATCTTGAAAAACGCGTGGGCCGACGAAGGCGGCATTGGATTGAGTCCGGATCACTCGGGTAATGCCCTTGGGCACCGTACCCTGCCAATTCGGCCCCACGACCAGATAAAAACCGGGTTTGGTTCCGTACATTACGCCCAGGCCATTGATGCTTTCAGTGCGTAGATCGGAGAGTTGAATGACCCAGAATCGTTTGCCGAAGTCAGGTATCTGGATGACCACCGGGCTGTCATTGAGCGCCAGGTAACCAGCGCCGTAAACGACGTCCTGGTTGGGACAGGCGATGGAGCGCTGATCCGGCTTGATGTAATCGCTGAGCATGGTCAGGCGATTGTGAGGTGCGATTGGCAGCGTGCCGCCAATGAGCCCTTGCTCGGGGGCTTTGGCGTAAGCCAGGCGCCGATTGTACATGTTGACCATCGGCCAGGCCCAGAACCAGGCATCACGCGCCACCAGGCGAGCGTATGCTTCGGTAATACGGGTATTTTCGGCTGGTCCTGAAGGCAGTACCAGCGCTTGCGAGGGCACGGCTTCTGCCTGGGCGAGCACAACGGGTGCGGCGGTGCCGAGCAGCGCAGCCATTGCGATCGGCAGCATCTGTCCCAGTGCCCTGGAGGTTCCTGACATCTCTCTCTCCTTCGATTATCCAAGCGATCATCGATCGTCTTGTTGCGAATCAGGCTGCGCAATGCACCGACCTCACTCGATTACAACCGCTCAACGAAACGCAAGCCGGGTCGGTCTGTTGCATCACGGGTGCCTTTACCCGCTGTCGATGAGCAAACACTGTGTTCCCTACTCCCTGGTTTCTCCCCCCCCAATTGGAGAGGGTCGTCGATTTCGAAACAAAGGAAACCCGCTGCGGCCTCGGCTCTTTCGAAGTCATCCGACAAGAAAGACAAGGCAGACAAGCCGGCGAAAAAGAAACAGTGACATCCGCTATCCGCCAGGGCGTTACGCCCTAGCTTGCTCGGCCCCTGCTGCGTTCAACAGCAATCAGCAAGAACAGGGCTGTCGCGGCCAACAATGCCCCCGCGAGGAACGTATTGACTGAGCCCATGCCTTGCCATATCGCACCCGCCAGAACGCTGGCGATCAGCATGCATACACCACTGACCAGATTGAAAATACCGAAGGCGGTTCCCTTCAGGTCCAAGGGCGCGGTATCCGCTACCAGCGAGGCAAGAATGCCCTGGCTGAATCCCATATGAAGCCCCCACAACGCGACACCCAGCATCATCGTGATGATCGAACCGGATCCAGCGAGCACCAGATCCGCCAGGATGAGTAATCCCATGCCCATGCACAGCAGCTTCGTACGGCTGATGCGATCAGACAGCCAGCCGGCGGGATAAGCGGACAACGCATAAAAAATGGCCATGACTACCATCACCAGCGGAACCCAGGCGACCGATAGGCCTGTCTGCTGCGCCCGTAAAACCAGGAACGCCTCGCTGAAACGGGCGAGTGTAAAGACGCCGCCAATAACGACGACCCACCAATAGCCACGGGAGAAGCCGGGAAGGACTCGCCAATGAATGGGAGATCGGAACGTTCGCTCCCTGGAGACAGGCGTGGGCTCCTTGACCCCCACGAAGATGAGCGCCACCGCCACTATTGCCGGGATCACTGCAAACCACAGCACAAGCTGGATATCGGCAAGCCATAACATCAGCACGATGGCCATGGCAGGGCCAAGAACAGCGCCTACGGTGTCCATCGACTGGCGCAGCCCAAAACAGGCACCACGGATTGGCGGCGGCGACATATCTGCGACCAGGGCATCTCGCGGTGCACCCCGGATGCCTTTGCCGATTCGATCCAGAAAGCGTGCGGTGAAGACCACTTCCACCGAGTGTGCCAGGGGAAACAGGGGCTTGCTCAGAGCCGCTACGCCATACCCAAGCAGTAACAATCCTTTGCGCCGCCCAATGAAGTCGCTGATAGCCCCAGAGAACACCTTGATGAGCATCGCGGTCGACTCGGCAACCCCCTCGATTACACCGACGGTCAATGCACTGGCCCCCAATGTAGTGACCATGAACACGGGCAGCAGACTGTGTACCATCTCGGACGAAAGATCCATGAACAGGCTGACAAAGCCTAACGCCCAGATCGTGCGGGGAATGCCAGAACGATCATTGCCGGTGCGCGGACTTTCGCTACTCATTTTTTCATCCTGTACTCATGGGTACGAAGGAAAGACTGAGAACGACAGTGTGCCACCGTTAGCCATGACCACCGAACTGACGATTACGCTAACGCAATCCCCAGGGCGTCGCCGACTCTTTCGGCGACAATGCTCCCTCATGGGCCAGCAGGCAGGTGACCAGCAGCAAAATCAGGTGGATGCCCAGGGCGCGGGAGCACGGCGCATACATTGTAAGGCCGGGCTGCCTCGCGGTTCATGGCTTGGCCACCGCTTGCGGGCCGTTGCCGTCGCCAGTGCGGAAGGTTGGCAGCGCGGCGGAGTTCACGTAGCGCACACCGTCCCAACTTGGCAGCGGTGTCGGCATCAGCTGGAATTGCCCGGGTTTCTCAACGTCCCAGCGCAACAGCATGGAGTTGTCCTCGTGCTGGGTGTTGTGACAGTGCTCCATGTAGGTCCCGGCGAACTCGCGAAAGCTGATCGCTATTTCTACGTTGTCCAGGCCGTCCTTTTCCGGGCCGATACGGTACACGTCCTTGCGTGCCCATTTTTCCCATTCCGGTGGCGCCTTGCCGCCTCGATTGAGGATGATCCCCTCCTCGAAGTGCACATGCACCGGGTGGCTCCAGCCTTCGCCGCCGAGCTTGATGTTCCAGACTTCCAGGGTGCCGAAACCGGTCGCACCGGCATCGGTGGGGCCACTGGCCAACTGAGCCGAGGCGCTCAAGCGCCGTGGATCCATCTGGAAGCCGAAGCCGCCATCGGTCTTGACCGTCCAGGGTGCTTCATCGGTGCCGTCGGAACGGCCGAAGGTGAAGGTGCGGTGACGGGCCTTGGCCAGCAACGCCTGGTCGGCAAGATTGTCGCGGTGAATCTTCAGCGGGATCATCACCAGGCCTTCAGCCTTGCCCGGTTTGGCCGGCTCATAGGCGGCCGGGTCCATGGCCAGGTCCTGCCCGGTGTAGGCCTTGACGTTAAGTTGCAACACCTTGCCCACCGCCGGATCACCCTCCTCCCACTTCGGTCCCTTGCTGGTTTGCTTGAGGATCGCCCGGTATTTCTCGGACAACACGTCAGCCAGGGAGGCGGGTTCTTCCGGGCCCTTGCCGTCTTCATGCACCTGCAGGTTGACGAAGAACAGCTTGTCGCCCGGTTTGATCCCGTTTTTCGCGAAGTTGACGATGATGTCGAAACGCTCGGCGATGCCCAGGGTGGGCAGGATCGCGTTGTGGTTCTGTTTGTCGCCGTCGGCGTCGAGGTCCATGGTGCCGTCGAACGGCACGCTGTGTTCCATGATATTGCCGTCGTTGGCAATCATGTGGAACGGCACACGGGCATAGGACACTCCTGACCCGACGGGCCCTGGGAACTCACCCGTGGTGCCCTTGATTTCACGCACCAGCGCCAGCTTGAAGTAACGCGACACCGAGCCATTGAGCATGCGCAAGCGATAGCTGCGGGCGCGCACATCCAGGGTCGGTTTCCACTTCCAGTTGACCAGCACCTGGTCACCGAGGAAGCCGGCAGTGTTGAAGGGGTTGAACCACAGTTGACCGTTCTTGTCCCACGCCTTGTCGGCAAACAGCAGGTTCACGTCGTAGTCGCGGTTACCCCAGGGCAAGGCGCTGCCACTGGGCAAACGCAGGTTGACGCCGTCGTTCACCGATTCATTGCCGCGGTCCAGGGCGCTGTAGTAGTTCATCATCGCCGCGTTGCCCTTGTAGACGTTCTGCGCGGTGAAATCGAGCATGTGGTCGTGGAACCAGTGGGTGCTCATGGTTTCGCGCCAGTCGCCGCGGATCTTGATCGTGCCGTTCTCGCAGGTCTTGCGGCCCGGGCTCATGTCATTGGTCCACAGGGTCTCACCCGGCGAGCACGGAAACGCTGCACGCGGATCCTCGGCCTTGGTGTTGATGCTGTCGTAGCCGGCCAACTGGATCGGCCAGCGATAGTCGTAAAACTGCCCCGGGAAGAAAAACGCGTTGGCATAACCGTCGCTTTCCGCTGGCACGTGGCCGTTGTGTTCGTGGGTACTGATGGTGTGCAGGCCAAAGCCCATGTTCGCCGACGGGTCGATCGGCAAGCCGTTGTAATGGCGCATCAACACGGGCTGCCCGTAGCGCACCATCAGCAATTTGGGCGGCAAGGTGCCGTCGAAGGTCCACAGCGAGTTGTGTTTCTGCACTGGCATTTTCGGGTGAAACCGCGGTTCAGCGCCTTTGGAGGTACCCGCGGTCGCCGGCACGCCAGCCACATTGTAATAGAGGCCACCGGGGCCAAACTCGCCCATGGCATAGCGGTGCATCTGCCGACTATCACGCAAACCGGTATTCAACCGTGCACCGGTTTGCACGGTCTTGTAGGCAACCTGCGGGTAGAACTCGTTCCAGCGCTGGTGCGACCAGCCTTTTCCTGGCGGACGGCCTTCAGCCGACGAGCCAATACGGCGGTTGAGGAAAAACTCAATCTGCTTCTGCCAAGGGTTGCGGTCGACCACGTTCGAATACTGGCTGGGGTACGGAGTCAAGCCCGGTTGACGCAAGAACGCATCGAGCGCTGCACTCGGCGGAGCACTGCGTGCCACGCTGGTGGGATCCTGTTGCGGCAGCGGGCCGATGGCGGCGGGTGGAAAAGGCAACAGTGCAGCCGGGGTAGTAGGGTCGAGTTTTTCCAGGCCGAATTCTTCGAACAGTACCAGTGGCTGAGTGAACGGCAGCGCACCGTACAGTGGGCTGGGCTTGCCGTTGGTGGGGTAGTTGAAACTGGTCTGCAGCGTTGGCGGCAGGATGTTTTCCACCCGCGTGGTGTCTTTGCTGCCTTTGACGCCACCGGGCAGATCGAAGGAATCCATGTTGGCATCAGGCATGGTCAAAATGGCGTTCAACGCCGCCGCTTTGTCAGCTGCTTCATCGTGATAGGCAGAGGGGTCCGTTGGCTGCGGCTGTCGCTCATCGTCGATGGGGCTGGCGCGCAAGTTCCCTGTGCTGAGTGTCATCGACAAAGCGATGCTTAATGGCGTCAACAGGCCAGACCATTTGAAGGGATAACGCGCTTTTGTGTCCATCACCAGCCGCCTCGAATGTGTGAAGGGGGTAGTGGGGACAGTGCAAGGAGCCGGCCAAACGCAACGGCCTTATAAAAACATTAACACACTATAAAACAATAACTTACAAACACTAACATGCGATTATCGAAAAAATGACTGGGGATTGACACCCATTCTCGGGGAAAGTTCACACCCAATTCAGGGGGTACCTTTACAACCTCACTCCAGCGGCGATTTACAGTACCCACATTCGGAGCAATTCCACATAAATGGGCAGTATTACCCACACCCGCCATCAACTTTTCAGCTGGAGAAATTGTCCACGCAATCAGGCCGCTTTCGCGCCGGGGTACAGCGGGTTGCCGGAGCTTTGGCATAGAGAATGCTCTGGGTAAACTAACGGCTCCAGGGGCACTCGCAGACGTGCAATCGATGCCTGGATAACACACCTGCGCCGCAGATCAGCCGCCAGCCTGCGAGGGGTCACTACCATGCGGAACGATTCCATAATCCTCACGCTAGCACTCATGGTTTTCATTTTTTCGACAGGGGTCGCCTGGAGTCACATCTTCCTGTTCTGCAGTTAGGAATCAGGGAAAATCCTTCATCACCTTGACCGCCCATGACCCGGGAAGCTGAACTCTTCGAGGCCGGGTGCCCTTTTTTCCTCGCTTGACCAACGACCCGTTTTTTCAAAAGAAAAGGGAGGGCTTCCATGCCCTCCCCTGCGCTTTACACGCGTCTGCGAACGTACTGATCAGGACCTCAAGTGGCGAGAATGAAGTCTGCGGCCGTTATGGTTGTCGCATCGGCCACTCCGACCAGGCGGATGGATTCAGCGCCTGCGGAGCTGATCAAGGTATCCGCACCGACATCGGTGATGATGACGTTGCCGACAAAGGTCACAGCATTGACGCCGAACGAGGAAATATCGAGCCGATCCTGGCCTCCTGCCGCGTCGGCATCGAAGCCGATGATCTGATCGGCCCCGAAGCCCGCTGCGAACACGAAGATATCGTTGCCGCTGCTGGCAACCAGGGTGTCGTTGCCGGCACCACCTGTGACCCTGTTATTGCCAGTACCGCCATCGATAAAGTCATCACCGATCCCTCCCAACAAGGTGTCGTTAGCGTCACCACCGAACAGCGTGTCGTTGCCTGCTCCACCGTTCAAGACATCCACCCCGCTTCCGCCGTTGAGGGTGTCGTTGCCGCCATTACCATTGAGGGTGTCATTACCCACCCCGCCGTTGATGACGTTATCCAGCCCGTTACCGTTGCCGACGAAGTTGCCGACTCCGGTGTAGGTCAGATTCTCGACCTCAGCGCCCAGCGTGTAGCTGGCCAGCGACGTCTGCACGGTGTCCGTACCGCCACCGGCGACCTCGACCACGACGTCTGCGGCTGTATCGACAACGTAGTTATCGTTGCCGGCGCCCCCCACCAACCGGTCGGCACCTGCACCGCCGTTGAGGACGTCGTTGCCCACCCCGCCGGTGATGGTGTTGGCCAACGCGTTACCGGTACCGGTGAAGTTACCGGCTCCCGTATAGGTCAGGTTCTCGACGTTGGCGCCAAGCAGGTAGGTGGTCAGGCTGGTTTGCACCAGATCGGTACCAGCACCCAGCGCCTCGGTGACAAGGTCACCGACGTTGTCGACCACAAAGGTGTCGTTGCCGAGGCCGCCGCTCATGGCATCCGCGCCGAGCCCGCCGTTGAGGGTGTCGTTGCCGTCCTCGCCATTGAGGACGTCATTGTCGTCGCCGCCGTTGAGGATGTCGTTGCCAGTGCCGCCCAACAACTGGTCGATACCGGCGAGGCCATTGAGCGTATCGTTCCCGCCCAGGCCAAGCAGCACATCGTTAGCCGCGGTGCCGGTGAGGATGTTTGCCAAGGCATCGCCCTGCAGTACCACGCCTTGTGCCACAACCACCGCCGCCGTCGCCGCAGAAGTCACCGACTCCAGCGTGCCGAAGGCATCGGTGTAGCGCACGATCACCCGCAGTTGCAGATTGGCCTGCGCCGCACCGGGGGTGAAGGTCGCAGCAGTCGCGCCGTTGATGTCGGTGAAGGACGTGCCGACCCCTTGCTGCCACTGGAAGCTGAAGGTGCCCAGCCCGTCCGGATCGGCAATTCCACCCGTCAGCGCGGTCAGCACCTGCCCTTGATCCGGAGTCGTATCGCTGATCAGCAACGCGCCTGTCGGTGCATCGTTGACGTTGGCCACCGGCCCCAGGATGTTGGACGCAACGCTTTCGGCCGCACCGAAGTCATCCACATAACCGATCAACACGCGCACTGCCTGGCCGACCTGAGCCTGGCCAAGCGCGAACGTACTGGCAGTTGCGCCGACAATGTTGACGAAGCCGGTCCCGCTGTTCGCCTGCCATTGGTAGGTGAACTGCGGATTGCTCAGGCCATCGACGTCGATGATGCTCGCCGGATTGGCGGTCAACACCTGGTTCTGCACTGCAAGCCCGGTAACGGTCGGCCCTTGGGTCGGTGCATCGTTGACGTTGTCCACCGGCCCCAGGATGTTCGACGCAACGCTTTCGGCCACTCCGAAGTTATCCACGTAACCGATGACCACGCGAACTTCCTGGCCGACCTGGGCCTGGCCAAGCGCGAACGTGCTGGCGGTAGCACCGGCGATGTTGACGAAGCCGAGCCCGTCATTCGCCTGCCACTGGTAGGTGAACTGCGTCGTGCTCACGCCATCGGCGTCGATGATGCTCGCCGGGTCAGCGGTCAACAGTTGGTTCTGTACTGCAAGCCCGGTTACGGTCGGCCCTTCGGTCGGCGTACTGTTCCCGGACGAATCGACGATCTCCAGCGTGCCCTTGGCATCCTGATACACCGCACGGACACGGATGTTCAGGCCCGCCACATCGTCCGTCACCCGGTAGGTGCTGCCGGTGGCACGCGATGCCTCGCCAGCGGCGATGACGGTGATGTCTTCATAGATGCCTGAACCCGCGATGTTCTCGACCTGCCAGTAGTAAGCCACCGCCCCGGTAATCGCACCGGTCGGGTTGGCCACACTCTGGCTGTCCGCGTCCCGTACCGCCTGACCGCTGACGCGCAGCAACTGGCCGGCAACCGGCGTTTCGTCACGCAGGCCGGTGCCAGCATCGAGGATTGCCAGATGACCCGACGGGTCGCTGTTTTGCGCGGTGCCCACGCCGGACGACTGCGCCCCGTCAGCGAACTGCAGACGCTCGATACCCGTCAAGCGATCGACACCATCACGCCCCGCTACCGAGTCGGTCACAATGACCGTGTCGCCATCGATCTCGATTCCGTATTCCCCCAGGTTACCGGAGAAAAACGCGGTGTCGAAGCTGTCATCACCGCTCAGGATCTCCCGCACGATGACCAACTGGCCCGGGTTGTAAGTACCGTTCAGCATAAACGGCACCAAGGGCTCCATACTGTCGAACGTGGCGATCTCCTCGCCGGTGCCATCGGCATTTTCCCGTACGCTGATGCGCACGTTCAGCCACTTGTCACCATCGATGATGTCGTCACCACCGCGACCTTCGATCAGGTCGCTGCCGCCGCCGCCGAGGATGATGTTGCCGCCGTCGAAGTACGTCGCCCCGTCTACCAGCAAGTCAGCCAGCCCGTTGATCAGGTTGATGTTGGTCAGCACACTGCCGGTTGCACCCGCAGTGGGCAGCGATGTGGCATCTTCGTTATCACCGCGCAGGAAGTCACCGTGCGAGGAACCCGACAAACCTTCCATGATGTCGAAACGCACCAGCGCTGAAGCACCCGAACCCGGCATCGATGGAACATCGAAGAAGCGTTCGGTGTAGTCGATGGTCACGCCTTGGGCGAGCCCCTTGAAGGTCGCCCAGTCATAGCCGGAGCCGCCGATATAGCGGTCACCCATGCCGAGACTGCCGACCATGATGTCGTCACCGCCTTCACCGTTGAACTTATCGTTCTCGTTACCGCCGATGAACACATCGTGACCGATCACCGGATCATTGCCAGCCGGGTCGAAGTTGTCGCCAGGTGCACCGTCCGACGTGCCCTTTTCGATCCAGTCGTCGCCTTCGTTACCCATGTCCTGTTCGTTGGCTTTGCTGCCCAGGATGAAGTCGTTGCCTTGGCCACCAATGGCTTCGGAAGCGTCCTCGCCGGTCACGATGAAGTCATTGCCGAACCCGCCAATGATCAGGTTGACGCCGTTGCCGCCGTGCAACACGTCGTTGCCGTCACCACCCTGGATGTTATCGTCGCCACCGGCGTCAGTGATGATGTCGTCGCCGGCGCCACCGCGCAGTTGGTCGTTGCCGTCACCACCTTCGATGCGGTCGTTGCCGCCGTCACCCCAGACCGTGTCGTCCCCTTCACTCGAGACGAGGATGTCTGCGCTGTTGGTGCCGCCCAGCACGATGTGCTCTGCACCGGTGTACTTGATGTAGTGAGTGTCCGGCCCGTCGGTCAGCGGGTTGTCGCGGAACACCACCTGCTCGCCGTTTTCGCCAAGCGGATCGGCATTGCCCAGGCCATCGTTGTACTGCTTGGTCTTGTCCACTTCCAGATAGAACCCGGGGTCCGAGAACACCAGGCCCGGCAAGTGCGTTGCCGAGGTGTTGGCCATGATCAACTTGGCGAACGAGTTGCTTTCCAGTTCCGCGTTCATCGACAGGCCAGAGGTACGTTCCAGGTAGTAGAAGCGGTCGCCGTCCTGGAGTTTTTCCATCTGGTTCTCGAACACGAAGTTGAAGGTCGAGCCGAGCATGCCGCCGAACGGGGTCCTCGCTTCGGCCAGGCCGCCGATCCACAGGTCGATCGCATCGACGCCCGTGATCGTCACCCCCTTCAGATCGTCAGCGGTACCCAGCACCCCATCCTTGCCGGCGCGCGTCACGTTGGCCCAGGTACCGCTGCTGTTGAGGAAGTCCAGGCGGTCGGACGGCGCATCATCACCCCCCAATACCAGCGCCAAGGCTGCAGCGCGTTTGCCTTCCAGCGTGGTCGCCGCCAGGACGGTGCCATGGGTGCCATAGGCCGCGATGAAGTTGATCAGCGACTCCGGATGCTTGAGGTGCTGCACCAGGTCGACCCAACTGCTGTACGGCTTGAGCTGGGTATCACCGGTCTGGCTGTAGATGTCGCGGCGAATCGCGTTGAGCGAGGGAATCCCCACGTCGCGGCCACGGGCGATGTTGATCGCCGGCAGGTCGAGCGGCAGGCCGAGCAAGTTATTGCGCAGCGCCTCGGTGACGAACTCATCGATTTCGTTACCGGCCTGGCGCGTCACCCCACGCACGATCGCACTGGTCGCATCCTCTGGCGTCACCCCGCTGGCGGCATACGCCAATGGGTTGAGGAACGCCGCGATCAAGCCCAGTTGCTGATCGGGATCAGCGCTGTTCGGATCGCCAATTACATTGAAGTCGACGTCGTATCGATCGACCGTCTCGGTCAGCATCGAGTGGCCGAACCGGTAAACGGTGTGGGCGAACTCGGCGACGATCGAGGCATCGAGGTCGACGTCATAGACCTGGGTCGGCGCGAAGAACAGGTCGACCCTGGGTTGGATGGTCCGCGCAAACTCCTCGAACACCAGGTGCTGATACTGCATCTCGGTGCCGAACTTGGCAGCCTGGAACAGCCGCTCGCCATTCCACACCAGTGCATCGATCTCGGCCTGGCTGGCTGGCAACGCATCCACCGGAGTGAGCAACCACTCGTTGAGGAAGGCCACGTCAGCCGAATCGAGTACGGTGTCCTTGGTCTGCGCCACCAGCCGATTGTGCTCGGCGTGGAAGATCGCATGCACCGCGGTCAGGCCGATGTTCTCGTTGACCCGGCCGTCGCCGGCGATGTAGTGCGCATCCAGCAACTCGTTGTCGTAAGCCAGGTTGGCCCCGGTCTGCGGATTCGACGGCACCGCGTTGCCAATGTCGTCATCGGCATCGGGAACGAGCACACCAGCACTGAACACCGGCGCTGCATTGTGGGCAATGTCGGCGAGGAACTGGTGACCGGTGCGCACTGCATTGACCAGGCTGATAGGGGCTAGCGGATTGCCTTCGACGAGGACGTCATCAGCGGTGCCACCAAGCCCGTCTGCCCCTTTCATCACGACCATCGGGAAGCCGTTCGGCCCCTTGATGAAATTGCCATAGGCGTCGGTCGCCAACAGCGGGCCGTTCTCGACGTCGGCATCGGTCAGGCGGATACCCAGGACATCGTTGGCCTGCGCCTTGACCACTTTCCAGGTCGCCATGCCACCGATTTCGGTGTCGTCAGCGGTACCGTACTTGCCATCCGCCCCCAGGTCACGGTTGGTGATCAGCCGGCCGGTCGCGATGGGGCCGTCCTCGGTCAGCACATACCCGCGCAGGAACACCTGGTGCGATGGATGCGAGCTGTAGGTCTGGTTCTGGTCCACGAACGGCGTGGTGGTGTTGGTGTGCTCATGGATGTCGTCGGCCGTACCGAGAACGCCATCCGCCCCTGGCTGGTTGGTCGCGCGGGTCATCACCATGAAATTGGTGTTGCCGCCTGGCACGTACAGCGGATCATCCGGTTGCAGCGGGATGAAGACGGTGCCCGAGCCCCCCTTGGTGACCAGGTCCAGCCCATGATCGAAGAATTGCCCGAAGAAGGTCATCCAGGCATTGAACGGTGCGGACAACCCCGCATCCGGCGCGGTGTTCTCGAACAGGTACACATCGTGGTCGTCGCCAGTACCGAACTGGCCGTCCATGCCGGGGCTGGCGACAATCCGTACGCCATCCTTGAGTACGTCGTCGTTGCCATCCGCGCCGAAGTTGAGCACGCCATCGGCACCCGGGTCGTAAGCCGTGGCATAGGCCGCCGGGTTGTTCGACGTCTGGTCGACGATCAGGTTGCTGATGGTGCGCGGCTGCGAGTCAATCACCAAGCCGCTGTTCTGCGCATAAGACGTTCCCGATTGCGCCGGATTGAAGACCGGATCGCTCACGCGCGGGAAGGTGTTATCGGCGGCACCAAACTCGGTGTTGTTGATGCCGTTGAGGTTCATCAGGTTGTTGTTCGACCCGTCGACCGCACGCAGGCCCAACGGCGCGCGGATGTTCGGGATCAGCGAGAGGATGTCCTGCCCGGACGCGTCAGCCTCGGCAATCTTGATCTGATCAAGGATGAAATTGAGGTCGGAGCGGACCATGTGAAGGCCTTCGCCACCGGCCGTGGCATCGACAACAGGTGCCTGCGCAGTCGGCACAACCGGCGCCCCGGCAACCACCGCGGCAGTCGGCTGCGAGAACACCACTTCAGTCGTGCCATGACCATCCTGGTAGATCGCCTTGACACGCAACGACAACCCGGCGAGGTCAGGCGAAACCTTGAAGGCGGTGCCATCGGCACTCTGGAACGCCACGTCGCCGGCCGGCAACAGGATGATGTCCTCGAACACACCGCTCCCCGGATCCGCCTCGAACTGCCAGAAGTAGGACACCGAGGCGTTGTTGATAAACCCCTGGAGATTGCCCACCGAGACGTTGTTGGCATCGCGCACCCCGGCCATGCTGACACTCAGCGTGTCACCCACCGTTATCGCGCCGCCGTTGCCATCGCTGAGCGTCGGTCTGCCAACCGGTTGAGCATTGAGCCCTTGCACCAGCACTCGCTGGGTATCGGCAAACTGCAGGCGCTCGATATGCAGCAGCGTATCGGTGCCGTCACGTCCGGCTACGGTATCTGCCACCGTCCAGACATCGTCCGCCAGACTGGCCGTGCCGCGGGTGTCCTGGGTGACCACATATTCAGACTGGACCCCGGAAAATATGGCGGTGTCGAAGGCCGACCCGCCCGTCGAGGTACCGGGCAGGATTTCCCGCACGGCCTTGAGCTGCCCCGGGTTATAGGTGCGGTCGAGCATGAACGGGATCATATCGACCATGCTGTCGAAGCTGGCGATCTCGGGCCCGGTATGATTGACGTCGTCAGCGCTGTAGACGGCAATCCTGACGTTTATCCATTTGTCGCCATCGATCAGGTCGTCGCCCCCGCGGCCCTCGATCAGGTCACTGCCATTGCCACCGAGGATGATGTTGCCCGTGGCAAAACCGGTGGTTGGCAAACCGGCATCGGCCAGAAACTGCTCCAGTCCGCGGATCAACGCCACATTGGTCAGCGCACTGCCCGTGGTTCCACCGTGGTTGATGATGGTGTCCGCATCCACATCATCGCCCTTGAGCACATCGGCGAACTTCGAACCGGACAAGCCCTCGACCTCGGCAAAACGGTCGAGAATCGAGGCCGGCGAGGCGCCGACCGGATTGAACACGCCATTGTTCTGGTTTGGCGCATTGCCGTGTGGCTGTGCCAGCTCGGCCATGGTCAGGTCAACGGTCACGCCCACCTTGTCATCCTTGTAGGTCACCCAGTCGAAACCGGACATGCCGTCCATATTGTCCTGGGCATCGCTGCCGACAAAGATGTCATCGCCACCCTCGCCGATCATTTCGTCGAAGCCACCACCGCCGACAAAGATGTCGTTGCCGATCACATCGTCATTGAGCAGCGGCGAGAAATTATCGCCAGGCGCACCATCCTGGGTGCCCATCTCGATCCAGTCGTCACCTTCGTTGCCGGTAGGTGGCAGGTTGGTCTTGGCACCGAGGATGAAATCGTCACCCTGGCCACCGAAGGTGGTGGTGATGTCTTCGGTGGTGACGATGAAGTCCTGGCCATCGCCCCCCAGGATCAGGTTGCCTCCAGCCAGCATGCTACCGGCGATGATCACGTCGTTACCGGCGTTGCCTTCCAGGCGGTTGTCGCCGAACGAATCGGTGATGATGTCATCGCCCGCGCCGCCGAGTACCGCGTCGTTGCCGGCACCGCCTTCGAGTCGATCGTTGCCGCCGTCGCCGTAAAGGGTGTCATCGCCTTCGCCGGAGATGATGATGTCATTGCCGGCAGTGCCGCCCAGGACGACATGGTCTTCACCTGTGTACTGCAGATAGTTACTGTCCAGCCCTTCGGTGTCGGGATTGTCGCGGATCACCAGCGGCACGATTTCCACACCGTTGATCATGATGCCGCCAGTCGGATCGGCTTTGCCGTCCACGCCCAGGTTGGTGAACTGATTGGCCTGATTGACTTCGAGGGTGAACGTCGGCGTCAGGAACACGGTGTTCGACAGGTGGGTGACATCGCTGTTGAGCATGATCAGCTTGGCAAAGGAGTTGTTCTCAAGCTCAGTGCCGAAGTTCAGGCCTGCGACGCGCGACAGGTAGTAGAAGCGGTCGCCGTTCTGCAACGCCTCCATCTGGGTTTCAAAGACGAAGTTGAACGTCGAGCCGAGCATGCCGCCGAACGGCATCTTCTGCTCGGCGAGGCCACCGACCCAGAAGTCGATGTCGTCCACACCGGTGGTGGTGACGCCATTGACCATGGCGTAGATGCCCGTACTGTTAAGGAATGCCAGGCGATCGGCCAGATTGGCGGTAAAGGTACGCTCTTCGGCAGTACCGGCGTTGATCACCGCGCTGCCACCAAACACCAGGGCCGCGGCGACCGCACGCATTTCGACCAGCGTATCCACATCGGCCGCGATCAATGCGCTGTGGGTGCCGAAAGCGGCGATGAAGTTGACCAGGGATTCGGGGTGCTTGAGGTGGTCCGCAAAGTCAGACCAACTGATGTACGGCGTGAGTTGGCTGTCGCCGGTGGCTGCGTACATCTCACGGCGCGCTTCATTCAACGTGGGAATGCCAGTGTCGCGACCGCGCGCCAGGTTAAGGGCCGGCAAATCGAGCGGCAGGCCGAGCAGGTTGTTGCGCAACGCTTCGGTGACGAATTCGTCGATCTCGTTGCCCAACTGGCGGGTCGCACCGCGAATGATCGCCCCTGCCGCTTCGTCCGATGTCGCTCCGCTGCCGGCGAACGCCAGCGGATTGAGGAAGGCCGCGATCAGCCCCATTTGCGAGTCCGGATTGTTCGGGTCAGTAAGGAGCGGATTGAACTCAGGGTCGAAGCGATCGACGGTTTCGGTCAGCATCGAGTGACCGAAGCGGTACACCACGTGGGCGAACTCGGCGAGGATGGCCGGGTTGATCGAGGTGTCATAACCGTTGGGGGCAAGAAATTCGTCGACCTGCGGCTGAATGGTCCGCGCGAACTCCTCGAACACCAGGTGCTGATACTGCATCTCGGTACCGAACTTGGCGGCCTGGAACAGGCGTTCGCCGTCCCATACCAACGCTGCGATACCGGCTGGGGTCGTCGGTATCGCGGTCACATCGTCCGCCAGCCACTCATTGAGGAAAGCCAGGTCGCCGGCGGCAAGAATGGTGTCCTTGGATTGCTGGACCAGGCGGTTGTGCTCGGCGTGGAACACATGGTGCACAGCGGTCAGGCCGATGTTCTCGTTCACCCGGCCGTCGCCGGCAATGTAGTGGGCGTCGAGCAGTTCGTTGTCATAGGTCAGGTTGTTGCCGCCCGCGCCAACGAGCTGCGCATTGCCGATATCGGTGTCGCCATCCGCCTGCAGCACCCCATTGACCACGACCGGCGCGGCATTGTGGGCGATGTCGTCGAGGAAGGCATGACCGGTGCTCACGGCATTGGCCAGGCTGATCGGCGCATCCCGGTTGCCCTCGACCAGTTGCGTGACGTCATCAGCCGTCCCGCCGATACCGTCGGCACCGTTACTGACGCGCATCACCACCTGCGGCATGCCGCTCGGTCCGCGGATGAAGTTGCCATACGCATCGGTTGCCAGCAGCGGCACGCTGTGCACATCGGCATCGGTCAGGTTGATCCCGAGAATGTCGCGGGCTTGGGCCTTGACCACTGCCCAGGTCGCCATGCCGCCATTTTCGCCATTGCCATCATCGGCCGTGCCGAACTTGCCATCGGCGCCGAGATCACGATTGGTAATCAAGCGGCCCGTTGCAATAGGGTTGCCTGCCGCGTTGAGGGCGTACTCGCGCAGGAACACCTGATGCGAGGGGTGCGAGCTGTAGGTTTGGCTCTGGTCCACGAACGGCGAGGTGGTGTTGGTCTGGCCATCATCGGCAGTGCCGACTATTCCGTCCGCGCCAGCGGAATGCACTGCACGTGACAGCACCATGAAGTTGGTGGGGCTGCCCGGTACGAACAACGGATCGTCCGGCTGCAGCGGAACAAACACGAAGTCGGTACTGCTCTTGGTGACCAGGTCGAGGCCGTGGTCGAAGAACTGGCCAAAGAAGGTCATCCACGAGTTGAAGCCGGCGGTCAGGCCAGCATCAGGTGACACGTTGGGAATGAAAAACACTTCCTTGTCGTCGGCCGTGCCGAACACCCCATCCAGACCGGGGCTGATCACCGGGTCGGCACCGCCATTCGCCGCCACCGCGGCCGGGTTGTTGGCGGTCTGGTCGACGATCAGGTTACTGATTATCCGTGGCTGCGGGTCGACCACATTCCCTGACGCGGCATAGGCCGCCCGATACTGGGCATCAAGCAGGCGCAGGAAGGAATTGTCCGCGGCGCCAAACTCGCTTTGTCCGGCGACCAGGTTGTTGTAGCTGCCATCGACGGTGCGCAGGCCGAATGGCACTTGGCTGTTGGGCAGCAAATCACTGAGGCTGGTGCCGTCGGCGTGCGCCTCCGCGATGAAGATTTGCTTGAGTATGAATTCCAGGTCCGACTTGTTGAAATTGGCCATTTTTATTGTCCTCGATCTCTCTGGGGGAAAGGCACAGGACGAAACAATCCTCCCACGCCCAGTCAGGTGCTGGCTTGCGAAGTTCGTTGGTTCAGTTGCAGGGCGAGAGCAGGCGTGGGTTAGGCAAAGCCGTCCCCCGGCGCCCGTGAAATGCGCGCCTGGAATTCGCGAAATGGATGGGTCGCCGAGCGATCAGGCAGAGCGATCCCGAGCTGTGGGTGGGCCATGGAATTGGGAAGTCGAAGTGAACTTCCTGAACGACTGTGTCACTTCGCAAAAGATCAAATGGATCGACATGTTTGCTCCCTCGGGAAAATCACCGCCTTGCAATGCCAAAGTTTTGGCTGGCTTCCGGGGGGCGATCTTTGAACATGACTAAAGTTCCATAGCAAAAAACTGTCAATATTACGCCGCAAAAACAGACGACCGGCATTGGAAATGCCAACCTACTGTTATTAAAGGATATATAGGAAATTCTAAGCAATATTAGAGCGAAATGTTATTTAAAACTGTATCGCTAGAGAAACAAACGCCACCTACGCTGCTGCATGTGAATTACAAAAAAAAAAACGACTGCTCAAGCCGACGAGTTACCTGGAGATCTACATCTATCTGATAGTCAATCACATTTACCGGTAGCGGGTGCGCCGCATGGCCAACCTGGCTTTTCGGTGGGGAGGACGCAAATGCAAAAGCAGTCGAGCACTCGCTCAGAACTGTCCGACGCGATATTTCGCCTGCGCCGCAGTTTTTACTCGCTGGCAGCGTTCAGTGGCGTTATCAACGTCATGATGTTGACGCCAGCGGTGTACATGCTGCAGGTCTACGATCGGGCCCTGGTCAGTCGCAATGTCACAACATTGACGATGTTGACCTTGCTAGTGATAGGGCTGTTCCTGCTGATGTCCACACTGGAAATGGTCCGCACCCGTGTACTGATCCGGGTCGGCAACTGCCTCGACATGGACCTCAACCGGCGCATCTTCACCGCTGCTTTCGAGCGTAACCTGAGCCGCGCCGGCGGCAATCCGGCCCAGGCCCTGCAGGATCTCTCGCAAGTTCGCCAGTTTCTCACCGGCAATGGCCTGTTCGCTTTCTTCGATGCGCCATGGACGCCGATCTACCTGCTGGTCGCCTATCTGATCCACCCGCTGCTCGGACTGATCACACTGATCGGCTCGCTGATTTTGGTAGGCCTGGCTTATCTCACCGAGAAGGCGACGCAAAAGCCACTGGCCGAAGCCAACCAGGCCGCCCTCTCCTCCGCCACTTACGCCAACAATAACCTGCGCAATGCCGAAGTCATCGAGGCCATGGGCATGCTGCCGTCGATCAGCAAGCGCTGGTACCAAAGCCATTTGCGCATACTGGAAATGCAGACCCTGGCCTCCGACCGCGCCGCCCTCATCAGCAGCACCGGGCGCTTCGTGCGTATCACGTTGCAGTCGCTGATCCTCGGCGCCGGCGCGCTGCTGGCGATCGAAGGCAAGATCACCCCGGGGATGATGATTGCCTGTTCGATCCTCACCGGCCGCGCACTGGGTCCGGTGGAACAGGTTATCGGGTCATGGAAGCAACTGCTCGGTTGCCGTTCGGCCTGGGGCCGGCTCAACGAGATGCTGCACGACTATCCGCGCCGACCACCGAGCATGCCATTACAGCGTCCGCTGGGCATGCTGGCGGTGGAGAATGTGTATGCCGGTGCCCCCGCCACCAACAACACAATCCTGCGCGGAGTGAGTTTCAGCCTTGCCCACGGCGAAAGCCTTGGCGTGATCGGCCCATCCGCCTCGGGCAAATCCACCCTCGCCCGCCTGCTGGTTGGCGTCTGGCCGGCGCAGGCCGGCAAAGTACGCCTGGATGGCGCGGACATATTCAGTTGGAACAAGGGGGAACTTGGCCCCTGGCTCGGCTACCTGCCACAGGACGTAGAGCTGTTCGAAGGCACCATCGCCGACAATATTGCGCGCTTTGGCGAAGTGGACAGCGACGCGGTCATTCGCGCTGCCAGGAGCACTGGCGTGCACGAGATGATCCTGCGCTTTGCCCAGGGTTATGACACTCGACTGGGCACCGATGGCAGCCCGCTGTCGGGTGGCCAGAAGCAACGCATCGCGTTGGCCCGCGCGCTGTATGGCGAGCCCAACCTGATCGTGCTGGATGAGCCTAACGCCAACCTCGACGACGTCGGCGAAAAGGCCCTGGTCGATGCCCTGGCCGAACTCAAGGCCCGCGGTGCCACCGTCATTCTGATTTCCCACCGTCCCAACGTACTGTGCGCCGTCGACAAGGTACTGATGCTGCGTGACGGCGGCGTGCAGATGCTCGGCACGCGTGACGAAGTATTCGCAGCGCTGCGCAAGGCCAGTGTGATGCCTGCAGGCGCGCCGACCCCGCTGGCCTCCGTCAAAGCACGGGAGTGACCGATCATGCAGATGAGCCAACACACCGAGATGATTCAAGCCGATCCCAGGAGCGTGGTAGACCTGGACGTCGGTAAGCCCGCGCGCTGGGGCGTGTGGCTGGTGCTTGCCGGCTTCGGCGGCTTCCTCCTGTGGTCCTGGCTGGCGCCGCTGGATGCCGGCGTGGTGGCGACTGGCACGGTCAAAGTCACCAGCAACCGCAAAGCCGTGCAGCATTTGAGTGGCGGCACTGTGGAGGCCATTCTCGTTCGCGAAGGCGATGTGGTGACCAAGGGCCAGGAGCTGGTGCGCCTCGACTCGTTACGTGCCGCTGCCGAACAGGGTGCGGTTGGCGCCCAGTACATCGTCAGCAAGACGGTGGAAAACCGGCTGGAAGCGGAACGTGACGCGCGCAATGTGGTGATCTTCGATCCCGAACTGCTCAAACGCTTCGGCAATGACCACCGCCTGGTAGCCGCCATGGACCTGCAACAGCGTCTACTGGACACCCGGCGTGCCGGCCTGGCGGGTGAAATCAGCATCCTGGAGGAAAACCTGGCGGCGTCGCAGGTGCAGCTCAAGGGCCTGCAGCAGGTCTATGGCGCCCGCACCTCGCAAATCAACTTCCTCAACCAGGAACTGCAAGGCACCCGAGTTCTGGCGGCCGAAGGCTATGTGCCGCGCAACCGCTTGCTTGAGCTGGAACGCAGCAACGCCGACCTTTCGGCCGGCCAGGCCGAGAACCTCAACAACATCGCTCGCGTGCGTAGCCAGGCTACCGAAATCAAGTTGCGCATCCTGCAGCGCCAGCACGATTACCTGAAGGAAGTCGAATCACAGCTGACTGAAACCGCCAAGGAAAATACCACCCTGGCCGACCGCTTGCGCGCGCTGGACTATGAAGTGACCCACACGGTGATACGGTCGCCCATCGACGGCATGGTCCAGTCCCTGAGCATTGCCACCGTCGGGGGAGTCATTCAGCCTGGCTTCAAGATCATGGAAATCGTTCCGGTCAACGAGCCGCTGCAGGTCGACGCAATGATTCCCGTGCAGGCCATCGACAAGATGGTCCCCGGCCTGCCCGTGGATATTGCCTTCCCGGCCTTCAACCATGCCCAGACGCCAAACATTCCCGGCCGCGTGAAGACCATCTCCGCCGATCGCCTGCTCGATGAGGAAAGCAAGCAGCCGTTCTATCTGGCCCAGGTGGAAGTCACTTCCGATGGCATGAGGCTGCTTGGCAGCAATCACATTCGCCCCGGTATGCCCGCCAGCGTCACCATCAAGACCGGTGAGCGCAACTTGATGAGCTATCTGCTCAAACCGATGCTCGAACGCGTGGACAGCTCCTTTAAGGAACAATGAAATGGACCGTCATTGCATAGTCTTCTGCCTGCTGGGGCTGTCCCTGCCGGCCAGCGCCATGGACCTCAAACAAGCCTGGGATCTGTTGCAGTACCAAGGCCCCATCTACCGTGCCGCCGTGCATGAAAAAGCCGCCGGCGAGGAAAACCGCGCCATCGGCAAGGCCGGCCTGCTGCCGCAGGTCAATGCCTCGGCCTACGACAACAAGGTCAATGGCACTCAACGCCAGAACGGCCTCGACAGGGATCTGGACTACGACTCCAAGGGCGCCAACGTGCGCCTGCGCCAGCCGCTGTTCAACAAACAGAAGATGGCCGAGTACCGCCAGGGCAAGCAGCGTGCCGACTACAGCGTCGCGGTGTTCGATGCCAAGAGCCAGGACGCCGCCGTGCGCTTGGCCGAGAGCTATTTCGACGTGCTCCTGGCAAGCGAAACCATCCTCCTGGCCAAATCCAAGCTGAACGCCTTCGAAGAGCAACTCGCCTCGGCGAAACGCCGCATGGAGCTGGGTGCCGGCACCATCACCGACATTGACGAGTCGGTCGCTCGCCGCGATCTCGCCGAGGCTGAACTGATTGAAGCGCAGGACAACCTGGTCAATGCGCGCCGCAAGCTGGAAGAATATATAGGTGAACCCCCCGAATCGCTGACCACCCTGCAGCCGAATTTCGCTACACCGCCGCTGCTACCGAGCAATCTGCAGGACTGGCTGGTCAAAGCCCAGGCCGATAGCCCGCTGATCCATGCGCGCCGTCATAGCAGCGCCCTTGCCGAAGAAGAAGTGAAGCGCGCCAAGGCCGGCCACTGGCCCACACTGGATTTCGTCGCCGGATATACCGCAGGCGATAGCCAGTCAATCTCCGAGCTGAATCAACGCAACCGCTACAGTTCAATCGGGCTGGAAGTCAACTTCCCGTTGTACAGCGGTGGAGGAACCAGCGCTCTGGCACGCCAGGCCAGTGCCAATAGCTACAAGGCCATGGACGAGCTCGACGCCACGCGCCAGGAAGTCATCACCGGTACCACCCGCGAGTATCAAGGCGTACAGAGCGGCGCTCAGCGTATCCACGCACTGGAGAAGGCAGTGGCGTCAAACGAACGCTCACTGGCTTCGACGCGCAAGGGCTTCAAGGAAGGAGGCACCAGCACCAACTCGGACGTGCTCAATGCTGAAGAGCTGCTCTTCGTTGCGCGCCACGATCTTTTCGAAGCAAAACTGCGCTACTTGATGTCGCGCCTGCGCCTGGCCTCTTCGGTGGGTAGCCTGGGCGACGACGATATCGACCACATCAACAACTACCTGGGCCCGGAACTGTTAGTCACCAACTGACTTAAGTACTCGGTTGTCGTGCGTACATCACCCGAAGATGGCAGCGCCGATATTTTCTGAGGCGATATTGCGCACGCGACTCGATGAACCACCCGTAGTCATTTTCAGTCGGTTCACGTCGGATGTGGCGATTTTTCCGGCGTGTCCACGTGGGTGTTTATCTTGCGCACCCCATCTCGATATCCTTCGTGCGCTGAAAGAATTCTTCAAGGTGCCTTGAGCCGTACCTTACTCAGTCGCCCAGCGAGCCAAGGAGCCACTGACAAAAAATCTCGGCACAGGCAGAGCGCTTGCGATGCTTGAGCGACACCAGGAATTCGCCATTGCCGGTCACACATTCGAACGGTGTAACCCGCTGCAATTCGCCCTTGGCCAGCGCCTCATCCGCCATGAACGTCCACGCAAGGCCAATACCCATGCCTTGCTGGACGGCACGATAGGCCAATGTCAGCTGGTTGAAGACCGGGGCTTTGTCCCGCGCCACGTAGTCGATGCCAAAGTGGCCGAACCACTGGCGCCAGTCCAGGCATTGCCAGGCGCAGGTGTCGATCTGCACCAGGTTGGCTTGCACCAAGTGTTCCAGCGTCTTGATTCCCGAGACATCCAGTGAAGGATGCGCCACGGCATAGACGATTTCCGGTAGCAGGAAATCGCTGTCCAGCGAGGGCCATTGGCCAGAACCGTAGAGAATGCCCACGTCGAAATCATTGAGGCTGGCCTCGTCGAACTCGTTGATCGCGTGCACGTGCACGGCGATGTCGGGGTACGCCTTGTTGAATTCGATCAACTTGGGGAACAACCAGAACTGGGCCAGGGCATGGGTCGCCAGCACCGAGACGGCGTTGGACTGATGGACATTGCGGATTCGCGTGACGCTCTGGTACATCGTGGCGAGCAGCATGTTGACCGTCATCAGAAGCTCCTCGCCTGCGCCGGTCAACGCGACACCCCGTGGCTTGCGCTCGAACAGCGCCACACCCATGCCGTCCTCGAGCTGGCGCATCTGTTTGCTCACGGCGCTCTGGGTCAGGAACAGTTCGCCAGCGGCACCGGTGAAGCTTTTGTGCCGTCCCACGGCCTCGAACGTGATCAGGGTCTCCAGTGGGGGCAAGGTACGCAGGTAACGGTTGATGAGGATTCTCCTGGCTGGCGACTGCGACCCGACATTCCCCTGCGGAATGGGTGGCCGAATATTTATCGCAGGTGGCGCTTATATACCATGGCTAGAATGCCGCTAAACAGCCTGCCAGAGCCGAGATGATGAACAGTGGGATCGTATTTGCGATATTGGCAGGCGCCATCTGGGGTGGGGTGATTATCGGCCCTTCGTTGCTGCCAGAATTCAATGCCGTGCTGATCAGCAGTGTGCGGTTTTCCCTCTATGGGCTGATCTCGCTTCTGCTGGCTTTGCCGATTGCATCGAGCCTGCTCGCCCGATTGACGCGCAACGATGTGTTTGTGCTGTTGCGTTTGTCATTGACTGGCAACGTCCTGAACTACGCCCTGTTGGGTGCTTCCGTACAACTGAGCGGGGTGACGGCTGCCGCCCTGATCAATGGCATGATGCCGGTTGCCATTACCTTCCTGGGGCGTGGTGATCCTGGGTCCCTGCCCCTGTCTAAGCTCAAGCTGCCTTTGTTGCTGGTATTCCTGGGCATCGTATCGGTCAGCCTGGAACACTCAGGCGCGCCAGCGGCGAGTACTTCGCTGTCTTCCCGTTTACTCGGCCTGGCCTGTGGCTTCAGCGCTGTCGTCTGCTGGTCGTGGTACGCGACCCGCAATGCCCGCTATCTCAAGCAGAGCCATTTCAACAGCAGCGAATGGTCCACGCTGGTGGGCATCGTGACGGGTATCGTGGCGGTCGTGTTCGGCATCGCCGCCTTGATGTTATTCCCGAACCTGGTCCCCACTCAGGTTGAAAGCAGTCGCTGGATGGCTTTGCTGTGGGTGTGCCTGTTCCTGGCACTGTGTGGTTCGTGGCTTGCCAATGGGCTATGGAATGCCTGCTCGCGTCGAATGGCCACGTCATTGAGCGGCCAGATGATCGTGTTCGAAACGCTGTTTGCCTGTGTCTACGGTTTTCTGTTCAGCCAGCGGGTGCCTGGCCTGATGGAAGTGATCTCGATCGTGTTGCTGGTGGTGGGTGTGGTCTGGGCGGCGAAGCGTCACCGCGTGGTCCCGGTGAAACATGCTCAACCGTAGAATCCAACAGTCGTTACCAGCCTGCCCTGATGTGCAAAAACAAGCCGGTAGCGATAAAAACTAAAAAACCATCAGCAGCATTGAGGTACCTCGCCGCGCGCAAGGCGAGCGTTGATGTCTTCAATGACCGCCGGCAAATCGACGATGGTGTCGATCAGGTAGTGCGGGCGCGAACCTTCGAACATCCGGGTAATGCGTGATCGCGCTTCGCTCAGTTCGTCGGCTGACAGGTTTTTGTATTGGTCATAGGTCAGGCCCAATGCATTGCCGGAGCAGGTCAGCGCCACCGTCCACATCCCCGCGCTACGACCTTCGAGAATGCCCGGCCAGGTGTCGTCGACTTTCACGCAGGCAGCGACGTCGCTGACCCCCAGGGCAATGACGTTGGCCAGGGCTTGCGCCGGGTGCGGGCGTCCGTTGGGCACTTCGTCGGTGGCCACTACGTGGTCGGTGACATAGCCGTTCTGGCGCGCCAGCTCCACGACTTTTTCCATGACCACCGCCGGGTAGCCGGAGCAGGAGCCGATTTTCAGGCCCTTGTCGCGCAGGCCGTTGATGGTCTCGAGTGCACCGGGAATCAACGCCGAATGCAGGGCGATTTTCTCGATCTGCAGCGGCATGAAACGCTCGTAGAGTGCGGTGACATCATCGTCGGTTGGCAACCGGCCGAACACGGCGTGGTAGCGCGCGGCGATCTGCGGCTCGTTGCACAGCGTGCGGATGTGGTCCCACTTGCCCATGCCCATCGGCCCGCGGGCTTCTTGCAGGGACACCGCGACGCCAAACTCGGCAAAGGCCTCGACGAAAATCTGCGTCGGTGCGAAGGAACCGAAATCCACGACGGTGCCCGCCCAGTCCAGGACCACGGCTTGCAATTGGGAAGGTTGTTGATAATGCATGGTGAGTCTCCATTTTTGGCTAAGGGAAGCCCGTCCCTCCTGTCGCCAGGAGGTAAGGTTATTGAGGCTTGATTCGGATCAGGCGATCAGGTGGCCGGGATCGGACTGGAATCGAACAGCTCGGCGATCATCGGCCGGTTTCTGCGAATACCCAGGCAACACAGGTGGTAATCAATGAAAAACGGATGATCGACAAAGGTAATGGGCTTTGTTCCCGGCGTTTCAGCGTATTCGACAGCCGATACGAAACCGATGCCGATTCCCTTGGCGATGGCGTGAACGATGGCTTCGCGGCTGTTCAATTGCATGACGCAGTTCAGGTCGACATCAAGGCGATCGCAACTCTCCTCCACCAGTTGGCGAGTGCGGGAGCTTTTTTCCCGAAGGACCCACTTCTCGTCGCTGATCTGTTCAACGTGCACCGCCTTCTGCGCAGCCCAGGGGTGATCGTCGCGCACGACAGCAATGATGGGATAACGCCGATAAAGCTGCGTATCAAAACGCTGGTCGAATTCGGACAGCGCCAGGATGGCCACGTCGATGTCGAAATTGAACAGGCGGTCCAGGGTCTCTTTTTCCGGCGAGAATGATGTTTCCAACTCAATGTCCGGATGCCGCTGCATCAACTCGTACGTCAGGTTCATTGCAATGGGCGGCGAGACGGCACCCAGGCGCAACATCCCGGTTTTACGTTGCTTGAAACTCTGTAGAAGTTGCACGGCTTCGTCCTCTTGGCCAAAGAGACCCTGGGTGATGGCATACAGCTTGTGTCCCGCAGAGCTCATCTCGACGATGCGCCCGCGTCGATGAAAGAGCTCCACGGAAAACTTCTTTTCCAGCGCCGTGACCTGCTCACTGACTGTCGGTTGCCCAACGCTCAGGTACTCGGCGGCCAGGGTGAAACTGCCGGTCTTGGCCACCGCATGAAAGGAACGCAGCCACTTGTGGTACTGGTACATGAAAAGATCCTGTTCCTGAGCCGCAGCCCTGATTCACACCGGTGTAAACAGCAATCAACGCCTGATGAACAAGGCGACCGCTGCGCTGCACAGGCAGGCAGACGTGACCACGATGAAGATCAACGACGTGTTGCCGGTACTGTCGAGCATACTGCCGATCAGCGGTTCCGCCAGGCCTGCGAAAAGGTATGAGGAGAAATTCATGATGCCGGTCGCGGTGCCCGCGCGCTTGGCGCCGACCAGGTCCGGGCACAGTGCCCAGAAACTCGACGCCGGACCATAGACAAAGAACCCGCAGAGAAACAACGCCACGAGGCCGACGGCACTGTGAGGCGCAAGGCTCCACATCCACAGGCTGGTGCCTGCGCCGAGGAACATGTAGAGCATGATCGCCAGGTAGCGTTTTGAACCGAACAGTTTGTCCGAGATCCAGCCATTGCTGAGCGCACCGATGGCCATGCCCACCGGCAGGGCAACCGTGATCCACTTGGGATCGATCAGGCTGTCGCCGCTTTTCCAGTCGGCGCCCAGAAAATGCACCGGCACCCAGACGATAAGACCGTAGCGAGCGGCATTCTGGAACCCCAGGGAGATTGCAGCGATGATCAAGCGGTAGTTTTTCAGCACGGCTTTGTAGCGCTGCGCCGAGGTTTCGAGTTCGCCGTGGGCGACTTCGTGATTCTTGTCATCGGCATTGGCCACACCGGTATCGGCGAGCGGCTCGAAGCCCATGTCCTGCGGTCGCTCGCGCGCCACCAGGTAAAACACGATGCCCCCTGCCAGCATCAGCAAAACCGGCAGGCGGAAGATCCAGCGCCACTCCAGTTGCAGCACTTCAAGCACAACGATTGAGGTCACGTAGGACAGGACAGAGGCACAACCGGCAGCGAACACGTAAAAACCATAGACTTTGCCCCGCTCGCCGGTACTCCACCAATTGGAGATCAGCCGACTGCCTGGCGCCCAGCCTAATGCCTGAAAGTATCCATTGATGCCCCAGGGTAAAATGAGCGCGACGAAGCTACCGGCGAAGCTGGTGATCCAATTGGCTGCACACGACAACACGGCACCGGCCGTCATGATGCGGCGCCCACCGAACTTGTCGGCAAGATTGCCATTGATTGCCTGGCCGATGGCATACGCCCACAACATGGCAGCCGATGCCCAGCCAAGATGTTCCTTGGTAAAACCGAACTCTGCCTGGATGCCCGGGATGGCGAAACCGAACGTTTGTCGACCGGTGTAGAAAAACAGGTAGCAGAACATCGCCGCCAACAGCATGCGCCATTGCGCGACGCGGAATGAGGACGTGGAGACTGCCAGACTCGGTAAAGCTTGGGCACGATTCATGATCTTTTCCTTATTATTGTTCGTACCCTCCAGGCGAATCGGAGGGCGCACCTTTGTAGGAGCGAGCATGCTCGCGATGAGTCTGAGAGCGCCGCGGGGTGTCAGGTTGCCAGCGTTATCGTTAACGACCATCGTCGGAACGCCGCCCGGAGCATGCTCGCTCCTACAGGGGGGGGGGCACGTGTCAGGCGGCGTGTGCACCGATGAAGTTCTTGCCTCGTGCGCCCTGCAGTGCGAACTCGATCATCTCCCGGGCTTCCTCTTGCGTAACGCCGTAGTCGGCAAACTCGGTCTTTACATCGAGGCTGTGGAGGAAATTGCGCAGCTCTGCCTGCGCTTCGTCGAGGTCTTTGCCGAACACCCGTTTCAAGACCCTGTCGCGCGCTTCGTCACGTCCCCAAGCAAGGCCCAGGACCAGGGGCAAGGTGAAGGAGCAGGCGATGCCATGGGGCAGGCCGTGGCGCAGCGTCATTTCGTAGGAAATCGAGTGGGCCAACGCCGTCTTGGTATTGGAAAAGGCCAGCCCGGCCTTGAGCGCGGCCAGTGCCATGCGTGAACGCAGTTCCTTGCTGCCCAGGTCATGCCGCAACAGCGGCAGGCACTCAAGAATGTCTTCGATCGCGGAGATCGCGAAGGTGTCCGAAACCGGATTGGCGTTGATGTTCCAGATGGACTCCAGCGCATGAGACAACGCGTCCAGACCGGTTGAAACCGTGACACCCGCTGGAACAGTGAGCATCAGACCGGGATCGACGATCGCCACTTTGGGCCAGGTGCAATCCAGGTGCAGCGAGTATTTTTTCTGTCCTTCGGTATCCCAGATTGTCGCCCATGGGGTGACCTCACTGCCGGTGCCTGCCGTGGTGGGAACCGCAATCAGCGCTTTGCTGTGGGCTGGAACAAAGGGCTTGCCCGTTGCCAACAAGGCGACCAGTTCATCGAAGCGACCCGACTCCGTCCCCACGATCAATGCCTTGGCCGTATCGATGGCGCTGCCTCCGCCAACGGCGATGACTGTCTGACAATCGCCCGCTTCCTGCCAGAAGCGCTCATAGGTGCCACGCAATTGAGCGACATCGGGATTGGGCTGGACATCTTCGACGATGTATATCAGCCGCTCGCCGAGCAAATCCTGAATGCGATCGACCAGTCCCAACCCACGCGCTTCGGGAAAGATCACCAGGGCAACTTTTTGGTTTTCGGTGATCGAGGCAAGTTCTACGAGGCTGTTGTAGCCCAGACGAGTGTCAACAGGATTATGGAATCGGGCGATCATGGCGGTCCTCTACTTGTTGTTGTAAGACGTGGCGCCATACTCACGGCCCGAGGTTAACCGCACAAATCGATAATTCGCAGGTATGCATAGGCTCAGCCGATACCAGCGATCAGCGTTGGCAGCGGGTACCTGACGCGCTCATGAACTGATGAAAAACCCTCCCCCTCAGAAAAGTTGTACAAAAAAGTTGACTTGTACAGGCAACGTCCTATTCTTCAAATAACTATACAAACCCCATGCGCCTGTACAAGAAAAAGAGGCGGGGAAATTCCATGCCTGCCTGCAATGGAGACACGACGTGGCTGATTTCTTGCGATGTTTTGCCAGCGAATTTGCAGCGCTGGACGGCAGCAATCTGCACAATCTCAAGCATCTGTACAGTCACGACGTACGCTTCAGTGATCCGCTCCATGAGATCCAGGGCCTGACAGCGCTGGAAGAATATTTTACTGAGCTGTATGCCAACGTCAGCGAGCTTGGTTTCACCTTCCACGGCTATGACCAGGTGCAAGACGGCGCCGGTTATCTACGCTGGACCCTGCATTATCGCCATCCCCGCTTGAGACATGGCCAACTCATAGAGGTGGTTGGCTGTTCGCACCTGCTTTGGCACAAGAAGGTGTATCAGCATCGCGACTACTTTGATGCAGGCGCTCTGCTCTATGAGCACTTGCCTCTAATGGGAAGTGCGATTGGCTGGCTAAAGGGGAGATTGGCATGAAACGCATCTGGCTCACTGGAGCCAGTAGCGGCATCGGTGCCGCCCTGGCGGAAATTTTATTGACCCAAGGCCATTTCCTGGCCGTCAGCGCACGCAATGCAACGGCCCTGGAAAAGTTACACAGGGGTCATCCGCAGCAGGTACTTCTGCTGCCGGGCGACCTGACCGATCCACGCCAGGTTCAAGCCATGGGCGAGCGAATCGGGCAAGTCTGGGGCCATCTGGATCAGGTCATCCTCAACGCTGGAACCTGCGAGTATGTGGACGCAGGCGTCTTTGAAGCCGACATGATTGAACGCGTGATGCGGACCAATCTGTTTTCCGCCGCCCATTGCGTGGAAGCCGCCCTACCACTGTTGCGCAAGGCTCAGCGGCCGCATCTGGTGGCCGTGTGCAGCTCGGTGACCTACCTGCCGTTACCGCGCGCCGAAGCGTATGGCGCCTCAAAGGCGGCAATGCGCTACCTGTTTCAGTCGTTACGCATCGACCTGGCTCACGAAGGTATCGACGTCACGCTCGTCAGCCCGGGCTTCGTCGATACGCCACTCACGCAAAAAAACGATTTCCCGATGCCGATGCGTTGGCCGGTCGGCAAAGCTGCCTCCTACATCGCCACCCGCCTGGAAAAACGTCCCCTGGACATTGCATTTCCCTGGCCATTCATTGCCGCTCTGCGCGCATTAGCGTTATTGCCCCAACGCCTGCAACTGACGCTGGGCAGACGCATGGCGCGTCCGGTCACAGAAGAGTCTTCATGAAAATAGCCATCATCGGCAGCGGTATTTCCGGCCTGACCTGCGCCTACCTGCTCAACCGCAAACACGACATCACTGTGTTCGAAGCCAGTGACTGGATCGGTGGCCATAGCCATACGGTCGACGTTGAAGTAAAGGGCGAACGCCATGCCATCGATACGGGTTTTATCGTCTTCAACGACTGGACCTATCCCAACTTCATCCGTCTGCTGGATCAACTCGGCGTGGCTTCGCAACCCACCGAGATGAGCTTTTCGGTCCAGGACCCGCACACCGGCATTGAATACAACGGCGGCAACCTCAACCAAGTGTTTGCCCAGCGAAGCAATCTGCTTTCACCTGGCTTCTGGGGCATGTTGCGCGAGATCTTGCGTTTCAACCGCCAAGCCCCACGTGATCTGGAAGAACAGCGCATCACTGCCGACACCACGCTGGGCGCCTACCTGCGGGAAAACGGCTACGGCCAGCGTTTTATCGAACATTACATCGTCCCTATGGGGTCGGCGATCTGGTCGATGTCACTGGGCGACATGCAGCGTTTTCCGCTGCAGTTCTTCGTACGCTTTTGTAAAAATCACGGCCTCTTGTCCGTCACCCACCGGCCGCAATGGCGTGTGGTCAGCGGCGGTTCGCGCCGTTACGTAACGGCGTTGAGTGCCGGTTTTGTCGAGCGTATCCACCTTAACTGCCCGGTGTATCGCGTGGAACGTGACCTGGGCGGGGTCACCCTGCACTGTGCGACCGGAAGCAAACGTTTTGACAACGTTGTGTTCGCCTGTCACAGCGATCAGGCGCTACGCCTGTTGGCCGCTCCAAGCCAAGCCGAGCGAGAGATACTCGGTGCACTGCATTACGCCGAAAACGATGTGGTGCTGCACAGCGACACCCGCCTGCTGCCCAACCGTCGCCGAGCATGGGCGAGCTGGAACTACCGCCTCGGCGGCTCAGCCCAGCACCTGGCAGCTGTTACCTACAACATGAATATCCTCCAGGGGCTTTCGAGCGACACCACCTTTTGCGTCAGCCTGAACCAGACCGCAGCCATCGACCCCGGCAAAATCCTCGACCGCTTCCGCTACGCCCATCCGCAATACAGCCAGGCAGGCATGACCGCACAAGCGCGTTGGCAAGAATTACAGGGGCCCCAGTTCAGCTACTACTGCGGCGCCTACTGGGCCAACGGTTTCCACGAGGACGGCGTGGTAAGCGCCTTGCGCGTGGCGAGCGCTTTCGGAGAAAAACTGTGAACAGTGCACTGTACCGCGGCTGGGTCAGCCACCGACGGCTGCTGCCGCGCACCCATGGGTTTCGCTACCGCATGGGTATGCTCTACCTCGATCTGGCGGAACAATCGCAGGTGCTGGCCTTATCCTGGTTCGCCGGACATTCGCGCTGGGCCGCCTTCGCCTTCCGCGAAACTGACTACCTGCCGCTTGCAACGCGTCAGGGTATGAGCCTGAGCGATGCAGTGCGCCAGCGCGTGGAACAGGCCCTTGGTCACGCGCCGCAGGGACGCATCTGTCTGCTCACCCAGCCCCGTAGCTGGGGGCTGTCCTTTAATCCGATCAGCCTGTTTTACTGCTTCGAATCCGACGGCAGCCTGGCCGCCATTCTCTGCGAAGTCAGCAATACCCCTTGGCGAGAGCGTTACCACTATGTACTGCCGACCCATGCAACCGGTGAGTCATGCCACCGGGTCGCCAAGAGCTTTCACGTCTCGCCCTTCCTGCCTCGTGACCTGGAGTACCGCATGCGTTTTTCCGCTCCCGGCCAAACGCTGCACGTGAACATGCAGGATTGGCAGGGTGAGCAAAAAATATTTGAAGCCGGCCTGGGTCTGGAGCGCGTCGAACTGACGCGCCAAAGCCTGCATCGCCACCTTCTGGACTTTCCCTGGATGACCGCCAAGACCCTGCTCGGCATTTACTCGCAAGCTCTGCGCCTGCTGCTCAAGCGTCTGCCCCTGGTTTCCCATCAACCCGCCGCCGGTGAATACCGCACCGCAAACCTGGAGTCTCGCCATGACGAATCCTAGCCTGACCCCAATAACGTGTGGCTCTGCTGCCAACGGGATAGGCTCCCGTGTATTGAAAAAAGGCGTCTTGCATCAACTGGCGCACCTGCGCCACGGACATTTGGTCATCATCGTCGACGGTGAGCCACTGAGCTTCGGCCAGCCTGGCGCGGCACCGCATGGCGAGATAGAAGTGCATAATGCGGCGCTCTGGCCAATGGTGGCGGTGAATGGCTCAATTGGCGCCGGCGAGGCCTATATCCACGGTTACTGGAGCAGCCCCGACCTGACGGCCGTGATCCGCGTATTCGTTGCCAACCTCGACGTGCTGGATGGAATGGAGCGCGGCCTGGCACGTCTACGCCGTCCCCTGGCAAAAGCGTTGCACTGGCTCAACCGCAACACACGCCAAGGCTCGCAACGCAACATTTCTGCGCATTACGACCTGGGCAACGCGCTGTTTGAACACCTGCTGGACCCCAGCATGATGTATTCGGCAGCCATGTTCCGGTCCAGCAGCGATAGCCTTGAACAAGCTCAAATGTACAAGCTGGAGCGCATCTGCCAAAAGCTCGATCTCAAACCCAGCGACCACCTGCTGGAAATCGGCACAGGTTGGGGCGGCATGGCCATTTATGCGGCCACCCGATACGGCTGCAAGGTCACCACCACCACGCTGTCGCGTGAGCAGTTTGCCTACACCCAGCGCCTGATCGAAGAGCAGTGCCTGCAAGGCCGCATCACCCTGTTGCTGCAGGACTACCGTGACCTGACGGGTCAATACGACAAGCTGGTGTCGATCGAGATGATCGAGGCCGTCGGCCACCGCTTCCTGCCCACTTACTTCAAACAGTGCGCGCACCTGCTCAAGGAACACGGGCTTATGCTATTGCAGGCCATCACCATTCGAGACCAGCGCTACGAGCAGGCGAAAAAAACCGTCGACTTCATCCAGCGCTACATCTTCCCGGGTGGCGCCTTGCCTTCGGTGAGCACCATGCTGCACACCATCAGTCGCGACACCGACCTGAACCTTCATCACATGGAGGACTTCGGGCTTCACTACGCACGCACCCTTCGCCTGTGGCACGAGAACCTGCGACGCAGCCGGCACAACCTGGAAGCGCTAGGCTATGACGAGGCGTTTTTTCGCCTGTGGGAGTTTTACCTGTGCTACTGCGAGGGCGGCTTCCTGGAACGAAGCATCGGCACCGCGCACCTTTTACTCGCCAAACCCGGGGCACGGCCGCAGCCTTTCGGCCTGGAGGCGTGAACGTGCGAGGCCGGTTGTTGCTCAACGCAGGACTGTTCCAGATCGGCTGGTTCGCCTGTGTGCTGGGTGCGCAACGGCCGTGGCTGTTGCTGCTGGCAATGACCTGCCTGGCGATACACCTGCTATGGATTGCAAACACCCCTGATGAGTGGCGTTATCTGTTGAAGGTGTCAGCCTGCGGCTGGGTCCTGGACAGTGCTCTATTGCATCTCGGGGTATTCCAGTTTCCCGGTGCCACACTCATTTTGCCGCTCTGGCTGGCAATCCTCTGGCTACTTTTTGCCAGTACTTTGCGTCACAGCCTGAGCTGGACAAAGCGCCCTTGGTGGATAGGCAGCCTGCTAGGGGCTATTGGCGGGCCTCTCTCTTACTGGGGAGGTGCCAGGTTGGCTGATGTCGGCCTGCCGCTGGGTACCTGGCCCAGCATTCTGATACTCGCTTTGATTTGGGCGATGTTGATGCCGGCATTGCACTGGCTGGCCGGACAGCCTGCTCGTTGACTCAAGATTGCTTGCGGAAGAACAAGGTGATCTGGCCAACCTCCACGTTGAACTTGGACATGTACGAGCGATTGATCAGGGTGTTCTCGTCCATCAAGTACATCCAGTCGTCCAGATGAACCTCATACTCCTTGCCCTCCACCGGCAACCTCAGCACATATCGCCAGCGCAATGCATTACCTGCCACCTCACCCTGCGCCTCGCCCACCACGTCGCCAGCGGTTCCACGCCATTGGCCAGGTCCGGCCGGGGTGAGCGTCCACACGCGTTTCTGCCGAGTACCGTCGCTGTACGTAAATGACTCGTCGAGGATCAGCTGATTACCTTCAGAGTGGCCATTGATCTCTACGTGGAAGCGTTTGGTGACCTCGCCTGAACGCTTTTGAAAGATTCCCCAGGCTTCAACCCGCCCCTCGAAAAATTCGCGCAAATCAAGCTTGGGGGTTTCCTGACTGTAGGTCTGCACATCCACCCGACTACAACTTGCAAGGCCGATGCACAGCAGCAATAGCCATATCCTCAGCATGCATATCTCCTCGATGTTTTCAGGGTTTGGCGATGCCCAGCAATTGGGCGCGCAGTTGCGGGTCGCGGGTTCGAGGGTCAAGCCAGATGGAAAAGAAGGCTTCGGCGAACGCCTCGTCCTTCACCACATGCCGTAGATTCTCGCCGACGTAAAAACGTGCGCCCTGTGCGGGCACATAGACGCCTGTAATGCGGTCACCGGCGCGCACATCGACAAAGGCCTTGAGCATCTCCCGCTCCCAACGGGCCATCAATTGCGAATTCGGCGGGGTGCGCGACAGGCGGCGGATTTCCTTGATGCTGGCCTCGACCAGATCCTCGCGACTGATCGCGCGTCGGTAGGTCAGCTCCAGCGCAAAAGGCACATCCGCGCCTGGCAGATCACCGGCAAGCAGGCGTGGGCTCCACAATTGCGCGCTGTAGATGGAAAAACCGAATATTCGCATCTCGCCGCCCCCTATCCGACGAGCATCGGGCAGGGCCTCGCGCCAATCAGCCAACAGTCCTGGGCTCTGGAGCATCAGAACAAGACAGACAACGTGGCGGATAAAGCGGTCTGTCTGCATATCGTGCAAAGGCCTCGATAAGACTCAAGGGACGCCTTTAAAAGCTATACCAAATTTTTATTTTGTACAGCTAATAACCGCTATGGTCAGCGTTGAAAGGCGGTATCTGACGAGCTCAAGCCCTCACGGAGATCACGCCCCTGCCATCTCCCTGACAATGTCAAAGAACGTCGTCAGGATGCGCCGGGAACTCTGCGCTCGCAGGCAAACCAGGGTCTCGGTAAAACGTTGCTGGCAATCGACGATCGGCAAGCCGCGAATCCGCGAATCCGCACCGAGTTCGGCCGCCGAAACAACGCCGACGCCCATACCGATGGCGACGGCCTCACGGGCCGCTTCACGCCCCTCCACCTCGATGGCCTTGCGAATGCGCAAGCCCGCGGTTGCCATCTCCTCCTCCAGGGACAGTCGCGTCACCGAGCCCTGCTCGCGCAATACCAGGGGCGTGTTGTCCAGGTCGGCGAGGCAGATGGAAGTTCGTTGTGCCCAGGGATGGTCATGGGCGACGAAGGCGAGCATCGGATCGCTGCGCAGGGGCAGCTTGAGCAGTCGGTCATCTTCGATATTGCGCCCCAGCAGGGCGATGTCTGCCTGGTGGCCGAACAGCCGCTGCAGGACCTCATCGGTATTGGCCGTTTCCACTTTCACATCCACGCCCGGGTATCGAGCACAGAAGCGCGCGACGTAAGGCAGCACATGCACGGGCGCGTCCACGGCCAGGTTCAGGGTCCCTGTCGACAGGGTGCGGTAGTCCATCAACATGTCGTGGGCATCGACACTGATATCGAACAGGCGCTGGGTCAGCCCGAACAAGCGCTCGCCCACCTCCGTCAGGCGCACCAGGCGTTTGTCCCGGAAAAACACCATCACGCCGTAGTACTCCTCAAGCTTGCGCACCTGGTCGGACACCGCCGGCTGGGACAGGCACAGCTGTTCGGCCGCGCGCGTGAAACTGCCATTGATTGCCACGGCGTGGAAAGCCTTGAGCTGGGTATGGGAGATCGTCATGGGGCCTACCTATAGTTTCAACTTATTCATACATACGATAAATCGATTTTATTTATGAACAATGAACTGCAAGGATGGATTTCGCAAATGCCTTGGCCAACGAGCCGCTGCTTGGATCAATCAGGAATGCCTAATGGAAATCGAACGTTTCGCCACGATAAAACGCCGTTCGGACATGGTCCGGCATGACAACGTCCTCTACATCGGGGGCCAGGTTGCCACGGACCTCAGTGGCAATATCGAGGCACAGACCCACGAGGTTCTTTGCGCCATCGAGCAGCTGTTGCTCAGTGTCGGCAGCGACCGTACGCGGGTGCTTTCGGTGCGCATCCTGCTGGCTCACCGCGAGGACTATGAAGGGCTCAACAGGGTCTGGGACGAATTTTTCCCCGAAGGCCATGCCCCCGCACGCGCTTGTACCCTGGCCAACCTGATCGACCCCGGTTGGCGCGTGGAAATGATCGTGGTCGCCGCCTGCGGCTGATTGCGTCCTGAATGCCACCCCGCAACCTTTCGAACGGAGACTCCCCATGCGCCCCTTCTGGCTCGACCAGGCCCTGAAAAGCCAATCCGATACGCCCTGCCCGCCATTGCGCCAAGACACCCACGCCGACGTCTGCATCGTCGGCGGTGGTTACACCGGCCTTTGGACCGCCATCATGCTCAAGGAACAGAACCCCGAACTGGACGTTGTCATCGTCGAAGCGGACATCTGCGGTGCCGGCGCCAGTGGACGCAACGGCGGTTGTGCGCTGTCCTGGTCGGCCAAGTTCTTCACCCTGGAACGCTTGTTCGGGGTCGAAGAGGCTGTGCGCCTGGTCAAGGAATCGGAACAGAGCATCTACGCCATCGGCGCCTTCTGCAAAAAATACGCGGTGGACGCCGACTACCGCCTCGATGGCACGCTCTACACCGCGACCAACCGCGCCCAGGTCGGTTCGACGGACGGGGTGATCGCGGCGCTGGAGCGCAATGGCATCAACTCCTTTACCAAACGCGCACTCCCTGAGGTGCAACGCATGTCGGGTTCAACCCGTCACGTCGAAGGCTGGTTCTCACCGGCGGCGGCCAGTGTGCAACCGGGCAAGCTGGTGCGTGGCCTGCGCCGGGTTGCGCTCGACCTGGGCGTGCGGATCCACGAGGGTTCGCCAATGACCGGCCTCGAACACGGGCTGCCGGCCACCGTCAACACGCCGGGCGGGAAAGTCGTGGCCAAGCGCGTAGTCATGGCCATCAACGCCTGGATGGCCCGTGCCTTTCCAGAGTTTTCGCGCTCGGTGGCCATCGTCTCCAGCGACATGATCATTACCGAACCGCGCCCCGACCTGCTGGAGCGAATCGGCCTGACCAGCGGGGTCACCGTACTCGACTCGCGCATCTTCGTGCACTACTACCACAACACCCCGGACGGCCGGATCATGCTCGGCAAAGGTGGCAATACCTTCGCCTACGGCGGTCGCATCCTGCCAGTATTCGACCAGCCTTCGCCCTACAAGGGCTTGTTGCGCAAGACCCTGGCCGAGTTCTTCCCGGACTTTGCCGATGTCGGCATTGCCGCCACGTGGAACGGCCCGTCCGATCGCTCCGTCACCGGGCTGCCGTTCTTCGGCCGAATGGGCGCAAGCGGCAACGTGTTTTATGGCTTCGGCTATTCCGGCAGCGGCGTCGGTCCCTGTCATATGGGTGGGCAAATCCTTTCATCGCTGGTGTTGGGGCAGGACAACCCCTGGACACGCTCGCCGCTGGTGCAAGGACCGCTCGGCCTGTTTCCGCCAGAGCCGATCCGCTACCTGGGCTCGCTGATGGTGCGCAACGCCATTCGCCGCAAAGAGCACGCCGAGGACCGCAACCTGCGCCCCCGTCGACTGGACGTGCGCCTGGCGAAGTTCGCCGCGGCGGCGGGCAAGTCGGACAAGGCATAGCGCAGCGTCAGGTCTGCGATATTTGTTTGGGTGATCAACCCTGCCTGGCGCTTGCCAGGCGGGGTTTCCTGGTTTCAACCGTTCAATTGAGCCGCGAGCGAAGATTTGCGGCGTGCCGATATCGATCAATGCGCCCAGTTTCCACTTATAAGCCCAGCTTGTTTGTGACATGTGATAAATCGATTTCAGTTATTTTTCCGCAGATGTTTTGATCAGCACATGCATCACTCCCCTACAAGAACAACACCGCCGGAGAAGATCATGACCAAAGCTGAATTCCCGACCACACAGGCGCTGGCTACACCAGTCTTGGGTGAACCCTACCTGCTGACCCCAGGGCCATTGACCACTTCCAGGGCCACCAAGGAAGCCATGCTGCGCGACTGGGGCTCATGGGACGTTTCCTTCAATCAAGTCACGGCCGAGGTTCGCCAGAACCTGCTGAGCATGGCCGGCGTCGCGGACGACAGCTTTGCCTGCGTGCCGTTGCAAGGCAGTGGCAGCTACTCGGTGGAAGCCGCCTTGGCCACGGCCATCCCCCGTGACGGTAAAGCGCTGGTGCTGATGAATGGCGCCTACGGCCAACGCGCCACCAAGACCCTGGAGTACCTCGGTCGCGCCTTCATCACCCTGGACAAAGGCGACTACTTGCCGCCGCAGCCCGAGGAAGTCGACGCCCTGCTCAAGGACAATCCGGAGGTCACCAACGTCTTCATCGTCCATTGCGAAACCAGCTCCGGCATTCTCAATCCGCTGCGCGAAATCGCCGATGTGGTGAAGGCCCATGGCAAGAGCCTGATCATCGATGCCATGAGTTCCTTCGGCGCCGTGCCGTTGACGGTCAAGGACATCACGTTCGACGTGGTGGTGTCTTCTGCCAACAAATGCATCGAGGGCATTCCGGGGTTCGGCTTCGTCATCATCCGCCGCTCCGTGCTGGAGGCCGCCAAAGGCCGCGCCAACTCCCTGAGCCTGGATCTGTACGAGCAGTGGGTATACATGGAGCGCACCGGGCAATGGCGTTTCACCCCTCCGACCCACAGCGTCGTGGCTTTCCATAAAGCCCTGGAGCAACACACTGCCGAAGGCGGCGTGCATGGCCGACTGGCACGCTACACACGCAATCGCGACGTACTGGTCGCCGGCATGCGCAAGCTTGGCTTCAAAACGTTGCTGGAAGACCGTTGGCTGTCGCCGATCATCACCACGTTCTTCAGTCCGGAACATCCGAACTTTGAGTTCAAGCGCTTCTACGATGAACTCAAGGCCCGCCAGTTCATCATCTACCCCGGCAAACTGACCGTCGCCGAGAGTTTCCGCATCGGCTGTATCGGCCAGATCGACGAATACATCGTCCATCAATTGCTGCGCGCCATCGCCGACAGTCTTGTGGCGATGAACGTCGACATGCATCTACCGGCAGGCTGACCGCCCCTTTAAAGGTCTTTGTCAATTCGAGCACGGGTGCAATGGGTAGCACCTTTGGACAGGGATCTTTTTTTAAACATGGATTCGCTGACTGATCGCCAGGCAGAGCCGGGCAGCCGTCAGCGATCGCGTCAATTTAATGCTTAAAGCCTGATGCCATCTCACGGCCATCTGATCGATGCCGTGTGCGTGGACAGTCTTTCTGTACCGAAAACAAAAACAAAACTCATTATTTGCGCTGTCTGGCACCACATACGGGATCAGAACACCATGAACAAGAACGCTACAAGTCCTCTCGCCACTGGCTGGAAATCGCTCCAGCGTTGGCGCGTGCAAGTTTTCCTCATCACCTGGGTGGCCTATGCCGCCTTCTACTTCACCCGCAAGGCGTTTTCCGTTGCCAAGCTGGGTATTGGCGAAGACCCGGACTTCATGCTCGAAAAGGCCATGATGGCCAATCTCGACGCCCTCTACCTGACCGCGTATGCCGTGGGGCAGTTTCTGTGGGGCAACTTCTCCGACCGCTTCGGCCCCAGGGTCGTGGTCCTGAGCGGGCTCGTTATTTCGGCGCTGGCCGCGCTGCTGATGGGTACTTACGCGACCCTGCCGATTTTCGCTTCCTGCATGCTGGTCCAGGGCCTCGCCCAGTCCACCGGTTGGTCGGGGCTGTGCAAGAACGTCGGCAGTTTCTTCAGCACCAGCGAACGCGGCCGCGTGCTGGGTTTCTGGAGCACCTCCTACGCCTTCGGTGGCCTGGTCGCCACGCCGTTTGCCGGCTGGTGGGCCTACAACCACTACCACGACTGGCGCCTCGCGTTTATCAGCAGCGCCGTGGTGGTCCTGGTGGTGGCGGTGTTGTTCTTCTTCCTGCAACGCAACAAGCCGGAAGACGTCGGCCTGCCGCCGGTGGAGATCGAAATCGAGCCCGTCAGCAACGTCGTGGTACCGCGTGAAAGCATGTGGGCCGGCTTGCGCACCGTGATGAAAAATCGGACCGTGCTGGTGCTCGGCCTCGCCTACTTCATGCTCAAGCCAGCGCGCTACGCCATCCTCCTGTGGGGGCCGGTGATCATCTACGAGCGCATGCCCGAGATCGGCAAGGTGGCCTCAGCCATCGTTCCCACCTCGTTTGAACTGGCCGGTTTGATCGGACCGATCCTCATCGGTATCGCCTCGGACAAGTATTTCGGCGCCCGTCGTATTCCCGTCTGTGTCCTAAGCCTGGTGATCCTGACTGCCTGTCTTGCGCTGTTCGTTCCCGCCATGCAAAGCGGCAGCCTCTACATCGTGGTCGGCCTGCTGTTCATGATGGGCCTGTCTCTTTACGGGCCGGACTCGATGCTCAGCGGCTCGGCGGCGATCGATTTCGGCAGCAAGGACGGCGCGGCCTCCGCCGCAGGCTTCGTCAATGGCTGTGGCTCGGTCGGTGCCGTGCTCGGTGGCTTGCTGCCGGGTTACTTCGACACCATCACCGTGTTCCTGGTGTTCACCGGCGCTGCACTCCTGGCCAGCCTGATGCTGGTGCCCTTCTGGAACAGCCGCCCGAAAACAGTGGAAAGCCCGGTGCTGTCCTCGACGCCGGTGCAGCCGGTCGTACTTGGCACCAACTCCTGAACCCGAACCCATCTATCAATTATCACTGGAGCAATCATCATGAATTACCAACAACCTTCTCAGTTGCAAGCCGTGGTTCTGGACTGGGCCGGCACCGTCGTTGATTTCGGTTCTTTCGCACCGACGCAGATTTTCGTCGAGGCCTTTGCCGAGTTCGGCGTCGCGGTGTCCCTGCAAGAAGCTCGCGGGCCGATGGGCATGGGCAAGTGGGACCACATCCGCACGCTGTGCAACGAGCCACAGATTGCCGACCGCTACCACGCCGTGTTCGGCCGCTTGCCAACCGACGATGATGTCACCGCCCTCTACGAGCGCTTCATGCCGCTGCAGATCGAGAAAATCGCCCTGCATTCGGCGCTGATTCCCGGTGCGCTCGAGACCATCAACGGCCTGCGCGACAAGGGCCTGAAAATCGGCTCCTGCTCCGGCTATCCGGCCGTGGTCATGGAGAAGGTCGTGGAACTGGCGCGCAAGAACGGCTATGTCACCGACCACGTGGTGGCGACCGACGAAGTGCCCAATGGACGCCCGCACCCGGCGCAAGCCTTGGCCAACGTCATTGCCCTGGGCATCAGCGACGTCGCCGCTTGCGTGAAGGTCGATGACACCTGGCCGGGCATTCTCGAAGGCCGAAGCGCGGGCATGTGGACGGTGGCGCTGACCTGCTCCGGCAACGCACTGGGCCTGACCTATGACCAATTCAAGGATTTGTCCCTGGAGGCATTGGCCGAGGAACGCGCGCGCATCGTCAAGATGTTCGAAGGCTCGCGCCCTCACTACCTGATCGACACCATCGTTGATTTGCCGGCGGTCATCGAAGACATCAATGCGCGTCTGGCACGTGGGGAAACCCCTCAGGGTTCCTGACCCTGTCGGCTTGCGCAATTGACAGTGGCCGCCCCAAGGACGGCCACATCCAAAAAAAACAAGAGAACGCCACCATGAACTACGCCCACCCTGGCACCCCCGGTGCCATCGTTTCCTTCAAGTCCCGTTACGGCAATTACATCGGCGGCGAGTTCGTCGCACCGGTCAAGGGTCAGTACTTCACCACGACCTCGCCCGTGAATGGCCAACCGATTGCCGAATTCCCGCGCTCCACGGCTGAAGACATCGACAAAGCCCTGGACGCTGCCCACGCGGCCGCCGATGCCTGGGGCAAGACGTCGGTGCAGGACCGCTCTTTAGCGCTGCTGAAAATCGCCGACCGCATCGAACAGAACCTGGAACTGCTGGCCGTCACCGAAACCTGGGACAACGGCAAAGCCGTGCGCGAAACCCTCAATGCCGACATCCCGCTGGCCGTGGACCACTTCCGCTACTACGCCGGTTGCATCCGCGCCCAGGAAGGCAGCTCGGCCGAAATAAACGAACATACCGCGGCGTATCACTTCCATGAACCCCTGGGCGTGGTCGGGCAGATCATCCCGTGGAACTTCCCGATCCTGATGGCCGCCTGGAAACTCGCCCCGGCCCTGGCCGCCGGTAACTGCGTGGTGCTCAAGCCTGCCGAACAAACCCCGCTGGGCATCACCGTGCTGGTCGAGCTGATCGGCGACCTGTTGCCACCCGGCGTGCTGAACATCGTGCAGGGCTTCGGCAAAGAAGCCGGCGAAGCCCTGGCCACCAGCAAGCGCATTGCCAAGATCGCCTTCACTGGCTCGACCCCGGTCGGCTCGCACATCATGAAATGCGCGGCCGAGAACATCATTCCGTCCACCGTGGAGCTGGGTGGCAAGTCGCCGAACATCTTCTTCGAAGACATCATGCAGGCCGAACCGTCCTTCATCGAGAAGGCTGCCGAAGGCCTGGTGCTGGCGTTCTTCAACCAGGGCGAAGTCTGCACCTGCCCTTCCCGCGCCCTGGTGCAGGAATCGATCTACGACGACTTCATGAAAGAGGTGATGAAAAAAGTCCTGTCGATCAAACGCGGCGACCCGCTGGACACCGACACCATGGTCGGCGCCCAGGCGTCCGAGCAGCAATTCGACAAGATCCTGTCCTACCTGGAAATCGCCAAGGGCGAAGGCGCCGAGCTGCTGACCGGCGGTAAGGTGGAAAAACTCGAGGGCAACCTGGCGAGCGGCTATTACATCCAGCCGACGCTGCTCAAGGGCACCAACAAGATGCGCGTGTTCCAGGAAGAAATCTTTGGCCCGGTGGTGAGCATCACCACCTTCAAGGACGAAGCCGAAGCCCTGGCCATCGCCAACGACACCGAGTTCGGCCTCGGTGCCGGCCTGTGGACCCGCGACATCAACCGCGCCTATCGCATGGGCCGGGCGATCAAGGCGGGGCGCGTGTGGACCAACTGCTACCACCTGTACCCGGCGCATGCCGCGTTCGGTGGCTACAAGAAGTCCGGCGTCGGTCGTGAAACCCACAAGATGATGCTCGACCATTATCAGCAGACCAAGAACCTGCTGGTGAGCTACGACATCAATCCGCTGGGCTTCTTCTGATTTCGCACTAACAACAACCACCTTGTAGGAGCGAGCATGCTCGCGAAAAACCTGAGCACGCCACGGGGTGCCAGACTAATCGCGTCATCGTTGACGACCATCGTCGGAACGCCGCCCGGAGCATGCTCGCTCCTACAAGGATCACGCCGTATCTGCAGGTGAATCCTCGATGAAAATTCGTTACAAGGTGAGCCTTGTGGCTGCCTTTGTGCTGTTGGTGACAACCAGTCTCCTGTCGCTGGTTCAGGTAGGGCAGATACGAACGATTCTGCGTAACCAGGTCGAGGCCAGCATTGGCGAATCGAGTAACGCCGTGGCACGTCAGATCGAAAACTGGCTGAACGGCAAGCTTCACCTGATGGACCTGGCCGCCCAGGCGATCGACAGTCAGTACAGCGCGCAAGCGACCCAGAGGATCATCGACTCAGCCATTTTGAAAGACGAATTCAAGCTGGTATTCGGCGCCCTTGAGTCCGACGGCAAACCCATCAAGAACGCTTCACCCTGGAATCCAAAACCCGACTATGACGGTCGCACCCGCCCTTGGTACGCGACGGGTAAAGCAGGCAGCCAAGCGGTCTTGACCGAACCCTACAAGGACTCCACCACCGGCGAAATCCTGATCTCGGCGGTGGCCCGGATCAGCGACGCGGGTCAACCGCTCGGGGTATTCGGTGGTGACATCCGCCTGACCACCGTGGCCGATGCCATCAACACCCTGGATTTCGGCGGCGCCGGCTATGCGTTCCTGCTGAGTAAAAGTGGCAACATCATTTCTCACCCGGACGCCGGGCTGAATGGTCAACCCTACAGCCAGCTTTTCGCCGGTAGCGCCCTGCCGCTGACCGGTCAACTTCAAGAAGCCAGCGGCGGTGGAAAGTCGCTCCTGGTGTCCTTCATTCCGCTCACCGATCTCAAGGGCATGGATTGGTACATCGGTGTGGTGCTGGACCAGGACATCGTCATGGCCGCAGCCCGCATCCTCAGCTGGCGAGCCGTGATCGGTACTGGCCTGGGTGTGCTGCTCAGCCTGTTGGTCCTGGGCTTGCTGGTCCGGCGACTACTCTGGCCGCTGGATCGGCTCAAGGCGTCACTGGCAGACATCAACCGCGGAGACGGTGACCTCACCCACCAATTACCCGTGTCTGGCAATGATGAAATTGCGCAGGTCTCCAGGGAGTTCAACCAGTTCCTGCAAAACCTCAAATCGCTGATTGGCGATGTGAAAAACAGCGCTCGACACGTCCGTGAGAGCACCACCACAACGTCGTCTGAAGCGGACCAGGCCGCCAGTCGCGTGCAAATTCAGCTGCAGGAACTGGATCAACTCGCCACCGCCATGACTGAGATGGCCTCGACCGCCGAGGACGTGGCGCGCAATGCCCAAGCGGCTGCCGAGGCGGCCATCGTTGCCACCGGGCAAACCGCAGACGGTGTCGCCCTGGTGTCCAGGTCAACAGGGGCTATCAAGCGTTTGGCCGAGGAGATGGACGACACCGGCCAGGCCATCAATGAATTGTCCACGCTCAGTCAAGGCATCGAATCGATTGTCGCGGTCATCACCAGCATCGCCGATCAAACCAACCTTCTCGCGCTCAATGCGGCCATCGAGGCGGCACGTGCTGGCGAATCGGGACGCGGGTTCGCCGTGGTTGCCGATGAGGTGCGCTCCCTGGCCTCGCGCACCCAGCAATCCACCCAGGAAATACGCCAGATGATCGACCAACTGCAGATGGGGGTGAAACACGCCCAGGTGCGCATGCAGCAAAGCCGCGACACCGCCAGCAAGACCGCCCTGGATGCCAACGCGGCGAATGAAACCCTTGAGCGCATCCGTGAAGCCATTTACCGCATCAATGACATGAACCTGCAAATCGCCGCGGCGGCTGAAGAACAGAGCGCCACGACCGAGGAAATCAATCGCAATACGTCCAACATCCGCGACATCAGCCTCGAAGTCACCGGCAGTGCCGCCAAGCAGGTCCGCCAATGTTCCGTGATGGGGGAACAGGTAGGCGAGCAGCACAGACTGCTCAGCCGCTTCAGGATTTGAAGTGCACAGCAACACAATTTCAGATCACAAAAACAACTATTCCACCGAGGTAAGAAAGATGAGTGCGGCTTCCCTGTATCCCGTTCGTCCCGAGGTTCTGGCCAACACCCTGACCGACGAGGCGACCTACAAGGCCATGTACCAGCAGTCAGTCGTCAACCCGGACGGCTTCTGGCGCGAGCAAGCCAAGCGCCTCGACTGGATCAAGCCTTTCACCACGGTGAAGCAGACGTCCTTCGACGATCACCATGTCGACATCAAGTGGTTCGCCGACGGCACCCTCAACGTTTCCTACAACTGCCTCGATCGTCACCTGGCCGAACGCGGTGACCAGGTCGCGATCATCTGGGAAGGCGATGACCCTTCCGAAAGCCGGAAAATCACCTACCGCGAACTGCACGAACAAGTCTGCAAGTTCGCCAACGCCCTGCGTGGCCAGGACGTGCACCGCGGCGACGTGGTGACCATCTACATGCCGATGATCCCCGAAGCCGTGGTCGCCATGCTGGCCTGCACCCGCATCGGCGCGATTCACTCGGTGGTGTTCGGCGGTTTCTCGCCGGAAGCCCTGGCCGGTCGCATCATCGACTGCAAATCCAAGGTGGTGATCACCGCCGACGAAGGCATCCGTGCCGGCAAGAAGATCCCGCTCAAGGCCAACGTCGACGACGCCCTGACCAACCCGGAAACCAGCAGCATCCAGAAAGTCATCGTGTGCCAGCGCACCGGTGGCGACATCAAGTGGAACCAGCACCGCGACATCTGGTACGAAGACCTGATGAAAGTGGCGGGCACCGTGTGCGCGCCGAAAGAGATGGGCGCCGAGGAAGCGCTGTTCATCCTCTACACCTCCGGCTCCACCGGCAAGCCCAAGGGCGTGCAGCACACCACCGGCGGCTACCTGTTGTACGCGGCCATGACCCACGAGCGCGTGTTCGACTACCGCCCGGGTGAAATCTACTGGTGCACCGCCGACGTCGGCTGGGTCACCGGCCACACCTACATCGTCTACGGCCCGCTGGCCAACGGCGCGACCACGCTGCTGTTCGAAGGCGTGCCGAACTACCCGGACATCACCCGGGTGGCGAAGATCGTCGACAAGCATAAGGTCAACATCCTCTACACCGCGCCGACCGCGATCCGCGCGATGATGGCGGCGGTCACGGCCGCCGTCGAAGGCGCCGATGGCAGCAGCCTGCGCCTGTTGGGTTCGGTGGGCGAACCGATCAATCCCGAGGCCTGGGACTGGTATTACAAGAACGTCGGCCAATCCCGTTGCCCGATCGTCGACACCTGGTGGCAGACCGAGACCGGCGCCACCCTGATGAGCCCGCTGCCCGGCGCCCATGCCTTGAAGCCGGGTTCCGCGGCGCGGCCGTTCTTCGGCGTGGTGCCGGCGCTGGTGGACAACCTGGGCAACATCATCGAGGGCGAGGCCGAAGGCAACCTGGTGATTCTCGATTCGTGGCCAGGCCAGGCGCGTACGCTGTATGGCGATCACGACCGTTTCGTCGACACTTACTTCAAGACCTTCCGTGGCATGTACTTCACCGGTGACGGCGCCCGTCGCGATGCCGATGGTTACTACTGGATCACCGGCCGCGTCGACGACGTGCTCAACGTCTCCGGCCACCGCATGGGCACCGCCGAGATCGAAAGCGCGATGGTCGCCCACCCGAAAGTCGCCGAAGCGGCGGTGGTGGGTGTGCCGCACGACATCAAGGGCCAGGGCATTTATGTCTACGTCACCCTGAACGCTGGTGAAGAGACCAGCGAGCAACTGCGCCTGGAGCTGAAGAACTGGGTGCGCAAGGAAATCGGCCCGATTGCCTCGCCGGATGTCATCCAGTGGGCACCGGGGCTGCCGAAGACGCGTTCGGGCAAGATCATGCGGCGCATCCTGCGCAAGATTGCTACCGCTGAATACGATGGCCTGGGCGATATCTCCACCCTGGCCGATCCGGGGGTGGTGCAGCATTTGATTGATACGCACAAGACCATTACTGCGGCCTGACAGCTGCCCCCCTTTCCTGAAAGCCGGCATTCACTTTCAAGGACGAAAGAGGCTTGTATAGGTATAGGGGGTATACCTATACTCCCCAAACGAAAGTAAGGGGGTATCCCGTGAGTCATATTGCTGCCTACAAAGACGATCTTCTCAAGCGTGTTAAACGCATCGCCGGACAAATCCAGGCCGTTGAGCGTGCACTGGAATCGGATCTCGACTGCGCGAAAACATTGCATCTTGTCGCTGCCACTCGCGGGGCTATCAATGGCTTGATGGAAGAAATCATCGAGGATCACGCTCGCGAGCATGTCGCGAACCCTGCCCTCAGTGAAGATGAACGCAACAAGGGTGTTGAAGAACTGCTTGAAGCCATTCGCCGCTACGCCAAGTGAACTCAAGGAGTACCGGCTCATGAGCAACACCAACATCAAACATGTACACGACCACGTATTCCTTGGGCCTGCACACGCAGAAAATGCCAAACGCACGCTTTGGGTCGTGGCGCTGACCCTGGTGATGATGGTGGGCGAAATCAGCGTCGGCTATATCACCGGCTCGATGGCGCTGCTTGCCGATGGCTTTCACATGGCAACCCATGCCGGTGCATTGGGCATCGCGGTGGCCGCGTATGGATACGCCAGGCGCCATGCGTCCAGCCGGCGCTACAGCTTCGGTACCGGTAAGGTTGGAGACTTGGGTGGGTTTGCCTCAGCGCTCATTCTCGGCATGGTTGCGCTGGCAATCGGCGTAGAGTCCGTCATGCGGCTGTTGCAGCCGACAACGGTCCAGTTCGGAGCCGCCACGCTGATTGCGATTGTCGGCTTGATCGTCAACATTGTCAGTGCACTGCTGCTTGGCCACGGTCACAGTCATGGCCACGATCACGATCACGATCACGATCATCATGACCACCAACATCACGGCAACGATAATAACCTGCGCTCAGCCTACGCCCACGTCATCGCGGACGCGCTGACGTCCGTCCTGGCCATTGTGGCATTGCTCGCTGGCCGCTACCTCGGATGGGTATGGCTGGATCCTGCAATGGGCATCGTGGGTGCCGTTGTCATCGCGCGATGGGCATGGACCTTGATGGGTGTCACCGCGAGCGTCCTGCTGGATCAAACCGATGAGCACGTTGCAGAGGAAGTTCGCGAGTTGGTTGAACGGCCCGGCGATGCAACCATCACCGACCTGCATGTCTGGCGGATTGGGCCGCAAGCGCATGCAGCGATCGTCAGCGTCATTGGCCAAGCCACTGCAAACACCGAAAGCATTCGTGAACGCCTGAAGCCGGTTCACGAAATCAGCCATCTGACTGTCGAGTTTCGACCTGTCTGATTTACCCGACAGGGAACCCCCACGACTTCTCACAAAGGAGCCCGCCATGCCCTTGGGCAAACGTGAACTTGCGCGAATCGAGCGCCGTTTGATTGCAACACTGACCGACGCCTGCGAAACGGCAAAATCTGAAATCAAAGGCTTTACCTGGCTCACCCACACGGCTGACATGAACGCGTTTGCCCAGACGCTGAAGGTGACCTGGGTGTTCGAAACCCTGTCCGACAGAAAACTCGCCCAGGCTGGCGCGAAAGCGCGGGTATTTGAGTTGACGGCCATCGCGCTGGATGAGGCAGGCATCGATCTGGAGCCTTCGGATCACACTGTCCGATTCGACTCTGAGGAGGAATGCCAACGCGCTCATGATGGCGATTGGCAAAAACGCCTGGCATCGAGGGGCCATTGACGATGGCCAAGGACATCGAAAACCCATGCATTTCCGTATGCCAACTGCGCGGCGATCTGTGCGTGAGCTGCGGGCGTAGTAAGGAAGACATCAGGAAGTGGAAGCGCATGAAGCGGCCTGAAAAAATGGCCGCGGTGCAAAGGGCGACTATACGCTTGAAGGGACTGAAGAAGATCCCGTGACCCATTCACTCACTCGCCCTGCGACGCGGCGGGCGAATGAGTGAACAGCTACATCCCATCGAGCTACAAGGTGTAGGAAATACCGACCTGAACCGTCCTCGGCGCACCCGGGTAGGCATAGACGTTACCAAAGGCACCTTCTTCATAATCCCGGTCGAACAGGTTCTTCACATCGAGATTGAGCCGGACCTTGTCATTGATTTTGTAGAAGCCCAGCAGGTCGACGACGGTGTAGCTGCCCATCGAAAACGCCGTGTTGGCCGTCTGGCCTGCGCGCTCATCGACGTACTTGAGCCCCGTGCCCAGCCCCAGCCCCTCGAGCGCGCCCTCCTGGAACTCGTAGACGTTGAGCAGGCTGAAACTGTTCTTGGGAATATTCATCAACCGGGTGCCCGACTCGATCACGTTGTCCTGGGTAACCTCGGCGTCGACATAGGCATAGCCGCCAATCACCCGCCATTCAGGGGTGACATTGCCAGCCACGTTCAGGTCAAAGCCACGGCTGCGCACTTCGCCGGCCGCCACACTGAAGGTCGAGTCCACGGGGTCGGTGGTCAGGACATTGCGTTTTTCAATCTGGTAGATCGCCGCGTCCACACTCAGCTGGCGATCCAGCGCTTCCCACTTGATGCCCATCTCATAGGACTTGCCCTTCTCCGGGTCAAAACCACCCCCCTCGCGGCTGGCCCCGCTATTGGGCTTGAATGAGCGCGCGGTATTGGCATACACCGCCACGGTGTCGGTCAGGTCATACAGCACACCGAGACGTGGCGTCACCGCGTTATCGCTCGCTTCCCAGCTCCTGCCACCCGGCACGAAGGTTTCGTAGTCATGCTCGAAGCGCTCGAAACGGGCGCCCGCCAGGACTTTCAAGCGCTCGGTCAACGCCACCTGATCCTGGACGAAGGCGGCGTAGGTCTTGAGGTTTTCCTTGTCGTCGGTCGGCGTACGGGTCAGGGCCGGGCGAGGCTGGCCATACACCGGGTCGAAGATATCGATCGGGTAGGCACTCACTGCACCGCTGGAGCGCTGGATGATCGACTTGTAGTCGTAATCCTCGTATTCGACGCCAGTCAGCAAGGTGTGATCGAAACCGAGCGCGGTGAAATGCCCGGTGAGATTGAGTTGGGTGTCCTTGTCTGTCCACTCAAGCTTGCGGTAGTTGAAGTTGCGCCCCAGGGTGCGTCCATCGGCCGCCACGCCATTGGCTTCAACGGCATTGCCCTGCAAGGTGCCATCGAGCCACTGGAAGCCACCGCCCAATGTCCAGTCGTCATTCAGGAAGTGCTCGAAACGCAACTGGGCCATGTTGTTGTCGTTGTGCAACTTGCCAACGTCTTTTTCACCGAAAAACGTGTCGCGTGACGCGGTGCCAATCTGATTCGGATAGCGCGTCAGGCCGCGATCCAGCGGGTGATTGTTGCGCATGAAATCGCCTTCGAAGATCACCTTGGTGTCATCGTTGGCCTGCCACGAAATAACCGGCGTCACGCCATAGCGTTCGGTTTCCACGTGATCGCGGAAGGTGTCACCGCCCTCGCCCACCACGTTCAGACGATAGGCCAGGCGACCCTCTTCGTCGAGCGGGCCCGAGGCATCCAGGGTGCCACGCTTCATTCCCTGATCATCGAGCTGGCTGCCCAGCGTGACGGTGCGTTCGGCAAGCGGTTGCTTGGAGACCACGTTGAACGTACCGCCGGGATCGCCCCGGCCGTAAAGCGTGGTCGCCGGGCCGCGCAATACCTCAAGCCGCTCGATGGTGTTCGCATCCGGCATATTCGGGTAACCACGGTTGATCGGGAAGCCGTTGCGATAGAACTCACCGGTGGTAAAGCCACGCACGGTGAAGGTGGTCAGCCCCTGGCCACCGAAATTGTTGGCTCGTCCCACGCCGCCGGCGTAATCGAGCGCATCCTGCAACCTTGTGGCACTGATGTCCTCGACGACATCCTTGGTCACTACGCTGATGGACTGAGGGGTTTCGTGGATCGCCGTGTCGGTACGGGTTGCGCTGGCAGAGCGGGTTGCGCGATAGCCGTCCACTGGCCCCGTGGCGGTTTCAAGGTCCGCGGTGCCAACGATGTCGGTCGCTTGCAACTCCAGGCCGGTTGCAGCGGTTGTCGCTGGCTCAGCCCAGGTGGAAGTGGAAAACGCCTGGAGCACACAGATAGACAGCAGGGTACGACGCATCTAGGAAGCCTTGAGAGAATAGCCAAATGGGACGGCATACTTGCCAATAATTTCGCGGCGCATGGTATACCGTATCAATAGCTTTTGATAGGCGTTCTCATTCGTATTTTTGCGGGCAATGGTACGAAAAAACCGTGGATCAAGGGAATCGAACGCAGTAACAACGGTCGAATTCGTGGCAGGACAGCATGCTCCTGCCCAAATAACTGCCTGCGGGAGTCCCCATTGTCAGCCGTCTTTCTGCGTCAAGCCTTGCGCCTGGCGATTCCACTCTTGTGCGTTGGCACTTCGTCTACGGCTCTCGCCTGCCCGCAAGGTCAGTACCAGGTGTGTGTGGTTGCCTGTTTTTGTGCTCCAGGTTCCAAGGAGGACAGCGGGGAGCTCTTCGAAAACATGAACCAGATAGCGGCCGCAGGATTACAGAGCTGGATCGTTCAATCGCGCAACACCGCGGCAACCGGCGATGTTCAAACCATCCCGCTGAATATTCGCGCCCAGCTTGAACCCTACTACGACATACAGGTGCTCGACTCGGCCCGCTACAAGATCGGCGATGACGAAGAGCTCAATGCCGCGAACACCATGCTGCAGAACCCCGATGTCAATGCCGTCACCCTTGTCGACATCATCGTCTTTCGCAGTCAGGACGATGCACTGAACAACGTCGCGTTATGGGCCCATGAGTTGAAGCACGTGCAGCAATACCAGCAATGGGGCGTCGGCGAATTTGCCACTCGCTACACCCGTGACTACAACGCCGTCGAGGCACCTGCCTACGAGATTCAAACCCAGGTAGCGAAGGCGCTGAGAGCCAGCGTAGCCTCCCCAGAGCTTCCTCGAAATCCGTGAGTCAAAGCGACCGCTACCAAAGCTGGCAGTGGATGGAGCGATGGAAAATGACAGCTAAGCTTCTTCTACTGTGGGGCCGTCTATTCAACCCAAGCCCTTCACCACAGCCTCGGAGAGGAGCCAATGAAACGCATCGTCATGCTCATCGCGATCTCTTTGCTTACCACTGCTTGCCAGAGCGATAACGGCGTCACCCGACTCGACAATTGTGTCTGCTACAAAACGGCCGAAGGACAGAAAACCCAGGCATCACCCATGGACTGGCAAGACACCGAAAAGGTGCGGGAACAATTCTCCCATTGCATTTGCCGAGCCTGGGTTGACCTGGAGAAGGCCGATGATCCCAATCAGTTTTTCGGGCCTGAGACGCAAATAAGAACGGAAATGAAGTCGCAGGAGAAATAGCTGTTGTGGCCGGACATGCTCTGCGTCCGACAGCTTCGCATCCACCATCAATGGATCCCTTAATAAAAAAAATGAAGATGACCGATAATCGAACACTTTATAAATCAAACTAACTCATTGATTTTTATGTGATTTATTAAAAAAATAAAAACATCTCGATAAAAATCCAGTCAAACCCACTTTTCAATGGATCCATATCTTGATTGACTGGCACTGCACGGTGTCAGGTACAGCGCCTGCCCGCTCATAAAAATAACAAGGGTGTCGGGATGAATGACTTCTCAATCGGGCTCAAGCTTCGGCTTGCACCCACCAACGCGTGCCTTTCTCGCTTTGCCTTTACCCAGCCTCTTCTCGAGGGGCAGCCATGAGTGTCGATCTCAAGAGTGTGGTAGATGAACGTCCCATGGCGCGCTTCCAATGGTTGGCGGTGGGCATCTGTATTGTCCTGAACATGATCGATGGTTTCGACGTGCTGGTGATGGCCTTCACGGCCTCTTCCGTGTCCGCCGAATGGGCGTTGAACGGCGCGCAGATCGGGCTGTTGTTGAGTGCCGGACTGTTTGGCATGGCAGCAGGTTCTCTGTTCATCGCGCCATGGGCTGATCGCTATGGTCGCCGGCCACTGATTCTGCTGTGCCTGCTGCTCTCGGGGGCTGGCATGCTGCTGTCGGCCCTGAGCCAGACGCCGCTGCAACTGGCGCTGTTGCGTGGGCTGACCGGCCTGGGTATCGGCGGGATCCTGGCCAGCAGCAACGTGATTGCCAGTGAATACGCCAACAAGCGCTGGCGCGGGCTGGCGGTGAGCCTGCAATCGACCGGGTATGCCTTGGGTGCGACCTTGGGCGGGCTGTTGTCGGTGTGGTTGCTGACGCACTTTGGCTGGCGTTCGGTGTTCCTGTTCGGGGGCGCCGTGACCCTGGCGGTGATTCCCCTGGTGCTGCTGTACTTGCCAGAATCGCTGGACTTCCTGATTGCCCGCCGTCCGGCAAACGCGTTGGTGCGCATCAACCGACTGGCCGCTCGCCTCGGCCAGCCAGCACTGAACGAACTACCTGTCACCCTCTCTGCGCCGATTTCAGGCAGAGGGCGCCTTGCGCAGTTGCTCTCGCCTGATTCACGGCGCACCACCCTGCTGATCTGGTTGCTGTTCTTCCTGGTGATGTTCGGCTTCTACTTCGTGATGAGCTGGACGCCGAAGCTGCTGGTCTCGGCAGGTCTATCGGCACAACAAGGCATCAGCGGCGGCGTGCTGTTGAGCGTCGGCGGCATCTTCGGCGCCGCGCTGATTGGCGGCCTGGCCTCGCGCTGGCGGCTAACCCGGGTGCTGTCGCTGTTCATGCTGATCACCGCAGGGCTTTTGGTGCTGTTCGTCGGCTCCGCTTCATCGGTATCGATGGCGCTCGGCCTGGGCCTGTTGATCGGGCTGTTCTCCAACGGTTGCGTGGCAGGTTTGTACGCACTGTCACCGATTGTCTACGACGCTTCGGTGCGAACCACAGGGGTCGGTTGGGGCATCGGTATCGGCCGCATCGGCGCCATCCTTTCGCCGACTGTGGCCGGCCTGTTGCTCGACAGCGGTTGGCAGCCACTGCACCTGTATGGGGTGTTTGCCGTGGTGTTCGTGATGGCCGCCGTCGTGTTGCTGCAACTGCGGCCCAAGGTCCAGGCACAACCGGGCAGCGCACTCAGCCAGGCCTGAGCCGATACAAAAAAGAGGTAGCGAGGCCCTGCCCTCGCTGCCGACTACACCTCCAGGAAAACAACAATAATGACTTACCTTTCTCTCCCTCCCCGGGCTCTGCTCGGCGGTGCAATGGCGCTTGCCCTTTTACCTCCGGCACAAGCCGAGAGCGGCGGCTTTTTCGAAGACTCCAAGACCAGCCTGACGCTGCGAAACTACTACTTCAATCGTGACTTCAACGATCCCGGCGCCAGCAAGAGCAAGATCGAAGAATGGGCCCAGGGCGCGATCCTCAAGTTCAGTTCCGGCTACACCCCTGGCGTTATCGGCTTTGGCCTGGACGGTATCGCGATGCTTGGCGTCAAGCTCGACAGCGGCCCTCAGCGCAGCGGTTCGGAGCTGCTGCCGGTGCACGACGATGGTCACTCCGCCGACAACTACGGGCGCGCCGGGGTGGCGGCAAAGATGCGTTTGTCCGAGACGGAGCTGATGCTGGGCGAACTGATGCCCGACGTTCCGCTGCTGCGCTACGATGACGGTCGCCTGCTGCCACAGACCTTCCAAGGCAGCATGCTGGTGTCCCGCGAGCTCCCTGGCCTGAACCTGCAGGCAGGTCGATACACCGCCGTGAGCCTGCGCAATTCGTCGAACATGCAGGACCTTTCGGCCTGGGCGGCGCCTACCGTCATGTCGGACGGTTTTAACTATGCCGGCGCCGAATACCGCTTCAATGAACAACAGACCCTGATCGGCGCCTGGCATTCGCAACTCGAAGACATCTACCAGCAAAGCTATTTGAACCTGCTGCATAAACAGAAGTTCGGCGACTGGACCCTCGGCGCGAACCTGGGCTATTTCGTCGACAAGGATGACGGCAGCGCCCTGATCGGTAACGTGCAAAGCCATACCGCCTACGGGCTGTTCTCGGCCAACCTGGGTGGCCATACCCTGTACCTGGGGCTGCAAAAGGTCAGCGGCGATACCGCCTGGATGTCCGTGTATGGCAGTAGCGGCCGCACCCTGGGCAATGACATGTTCAATGGCAACTTCAGTAACGCCGATGAGCGTTCCTGGCAGGCTCGCTATGACTACAACTTCGCCGCCGTCGGCCTCCCCGGCCTATTGCTCATGACCCGCTACGGCCACGGCGAGAACGCCACCACCAAGGCCGGCAGCAACGGCAAGGAATGGGAACGTGACACCGAGGTCAGCTACACCCTGCAAAGTGGCCCACTGAAAAACCTCAGCGTGCGGGTCAACAACGCCACCAACCGTCGCAGTTTCAACAGCGATTTCGATCAGACCCGCGTGATCGTCAGCTACCCACTGTCCCTCTGACCCTCCCCCCAGGGGCGCTTGTCGCCCCTGCATCCGTCCCCTCCTTGCGTTACTATGGCGAACCAACCTCTGGAAGTCGCCTGCATGAGCAAACCGGGTCAAATGGTGCTGGTCGCACTGCGCAAAATGATCGCTTCGGGCGAACTGGCAGCCGGCGAACGGCTGATGGAGATTCCGACGGCGGAACGTTTCGGCGTCTCGCGGATGCCGGTGCGCATGGCCTTCGTGACCCTTGAACAGGAAGGCTTGCTGGTGCGCCATGGCGGACGGGGCTATCAGGTACGCTCGGTCAGTGCCGACGATATCGCCGGTGCCGTGGAAGTGCGCGGGGTGCTGGAGGGCCTGGCGGCGCGCCAGAGCGCCGAACGCGGCTTGAGCGAACAGGCGCAGGCGGCGCTGCGTGAATGCCTGGTGCAAGGCGATGCACTGTTCGACAAAGGCTACGTGACAGAAGAAGACCTTGAGGCGTTCCATGACCTCAACATGCGTTTTCACCAGGTCATCGTCGAAAGCAGCGCCAACCCGGCCATTGCCGAAGCCCTGGCGCGCAACGACCATCGCCCCTTCGCTTCAGTGTCGGCGCTGGCGATCGATCGTGAAGACATGGCGCGCGAATACCGGCGCTTCAACTTTGCGCACATGCAACACCACTCGGTGTTCGACGCGCTGGTCAGTCGCCAGGGCGCACGCGCTGAAGCCATCATGCGTGAACACGCCAATGCGACGCTGCGTTACGCCGAGGTCTTCGGCGCAATCAGCCATGGCGAGCGGGTGAAAGTGATCTCGCGCGGCGAATGATCGGCTCGCTTAGAGATCCAGCACCAACAGCGCCGAACGGGCCCTCGAACAGCAGGGCGTGAACTGATCATTGGCCGCCTGCTCTTCCTCGGTCAGGAACAGGTCGCGGTGATCGGGCACCCCTTCGAGCACACGGGTCAGGCAGGTTCCGCAGATGCCCTGCTCACAGGAAAGCGCGATCTCGACACCGTGGCTTTCCAGCACCTGGACCACCGTCTTGTCCGCCGGAATGTCGAATACCTGCCCGCTACTGCCCAGCTTGACCTGGAATGCCCCATCGGCAGCGGTGTCCACCGGCGCTGCGGCGAAGTATTCACGGTGCAATTGCCCCTCGCTCCAGCCCTGGCCCCTGGCGCTGTCGAGCACATGCTGCATGAAACCTGAAGGGCCGCACACATACAGGTGCACGTCAGGCCCCGGATTGGCCAGCACCCTGGCGGCGTCCAGGCGCGAATCGGCCTGTTCATCGAAATGCAGGTGCACGCGATCGGCAAAGGAAGCGCCTTTGAGTCGCTCGACAAAAGCCGCACGCTCACTGGAACGCGCACAGTAATGCAGCTCGAAATCGGCGCCGCTGTGGGCCAGTTCCTCGGCCATGCACAGAATCGGGGTGATGCCGATACCACCTGCGAACAATAGGCTGCGCCGCCCCTCCACCACCAGCGGAAACAGGTTGCGCGGTTCACTGATGAGCAGCCGATCGCCACTGTTGATTTGCTCATGCAGGCTCTGGGAACCACCGCGCGAGGCAGTGTCCTTGAGCACGCCGATCAGGTAGCGATGGCGCTCTTGCGGGTGATTGCACAGTGAGTACTGGCGAATCAATCCGCCGGGCAGGTGCACGTCGATATGGGCCCCGGCACTGAAGTCGGGCAATGCCCCGCCTTGCGCGCAGGCCAACTCGTAGCTGCAGATATCCAGGGCTTCGTTGTTGCGGGATGTCACGACGACTTCAATCATGGCGCACCTTCAAGGCCGGCCACCGCAGTGGCCGCGAACAGGATCTATGGGGGTGGACTGGCGTAGCGCCCAGGGGCGCTGCCCTTGGCTATTTGACCGCGGCAATCAGCTCGGCAGCCGGCGCTCGCTCACGGGCAATGAGGCGTTCCAGCACGCGCCGGGATTGCACGCCACCGGCATCGATATTGAGCTTGAGCAAGTTGCGCTCGGGATTGGCCAGCAGGTTTTTCTGCTGCTGTTCGAGCATGTCGAGGTCTTCGCTGAAAATCTTCCCCTGGCCCTCGCGGATGGTGGCGGTGAGGGCTTCGTCGTGGGGATTGAAATTGCGCGCCATGCCCCAGAAGTACCAGATCGACGTCTCGGTTTCCGGCGTAATGAAGTCGACCACGATGCTCGCGGCCTTGTGTTGCGGCTCGGCGTCGTAACCGCCCTTGCCGGCGTGGGCCACGCCGACCTCGATCAGGACATGACTGGGTGGTGTGAAGCGGCAGATCTGCCAACGGTCTACCGGCACGTCGTCGGCCAGGTTGTTGCCACGCAGGGCCATGCGCCAGAACGGCGGCGCCATGATGTTTTCCATGTGCCGCGCAGTGACCACCTCGTCACCCTGGACGGTGGTGACCGGCGCCGCTTCATCAATCTCTTTCTGGCCGATGCTCGAGGCGTGCACGTAGGTTTCGTGGGTGAGGTCCATCAGGTTGTCGATCATCAGGCGATAGTCGCAATTGATGTGGAACAGCCCACCGCCGTAGGCCCACTCATCGCTGACCGCCCACTCCAGATGATGGATCAACGCAGGATCAGCCTTGTCCTGCTCCCCGGGCCAGACCCAGATGAAACCGTAACGCTCTTGCACCGCGTAAGTCTTGTTGCACGGAAAGCCGCGTACGCGCTGGCCTGGCATTTCGACGGTCTTGCCGTCACAGCCCATCACCAGTCCGTGGTAGCCACAGACCAGGTTGCCATTTTCGACATAACCCAGCGAAAGAGGCGCACCACGATGGGGGCAAAAATCCTCGACGGCAGCAACGCGCCCTTCATGGCCGCGATAGAAGACGATTTTCTCACCGCATATTTGCCGCCCCAGGGGCTTGGAAGCAATCTCGTCGGGGGTGCAGGCGACGTACCAGGTGTTTTTCGGATACATAGGGTTCTCCGGGACAGGCTTGTTTTTATGGATCCATTGAATCGAATAAAACCGACAACAGTCAAGCTTTTTACAGATATATGCAGATTAATGGATCCATTGAGGCCATACAGTGATGCCCAACCTTTCGAACACTTGATGCGGGCGAAGTCGGTACTGACTACGTGGATGACACTTTTGAAGTGAACAGCTTTAGCGCCTGCCTCGATAATCGATAGCTTACTGACGAACTGTCGAGGTCAAGCATGACGAGCACAACAACGGAACAAGTCAGCCCGAAAACACTGAGAAGAGTGATCGTGGCTGCCGGCATCGGCAATTTCGTGGAATGGTTCGACTTCGCCGTCTACGGCTTCCTGGCCACGACCATCGCCCAGCAGTTTTTCCCCAGCGGCGATGCCAGTGCCGCGCTGCTCAAGACCTTTGCGGTATTCGCCGTGGCGTTTGCGTTCCGGCCCCTTGGGGGGATTTTCTTCGGCATGCTGGGAGACCGGATCGGGCGCAAGCGCACCCTGGCGATGACGATTCTGCTGATGGCCGGTGCGACGACCTTGATCGGTGTATTGCCCACTTATGCCGCCATCGGGGTCACGGCGCCGATCCTTCTTTCGCTGATCCGTTGTGCCCAGGGTTTCTCCGCCGGCGGGGAATACGCAGGTGCCTGTGCTTACCTGATGGAGCATGCGCCGAGTGATAAACGCGCCTGGTACGGCAGCTTCATTCCGGTGTCGACATTTTCCGCCTTCGCCGCCGCCGCCGTGGTGGCTTACGCGCTCGAGGCATCGTTATCGGCTGAAGCGATGGGCAGTTGGGGCTGGCGCCTGCCGTTCCTGATTGCCGCACCGCTGGGCCTGGTGGGTCTTTACCTGCGCTGGAAGCTCGATGAGACACCGGCATTCCAGGCGGTGACCCAGGAACATGCGGTCGCCCATTCCCCACTCAAGGACACCTTGCGCAACCATGGCGCGGCCATCTGCTGCCTGGGCGCCTTCGTGTCGCTCACGGCGCTGTCGTTCTATATGTTCACCACCTACTTTGCGACCTACCTGCAGGTCGCGGGGGGCCTGAGTCGCGCAACGGCGTTGCTGGTGTCGTTGATTGCCTTGCTGTTCGCAGCGGCAATCTGCCCGTTGGCCGGACTGTATTCGGACCGGGTCGGGCGCCGGATGACGGTGATGACGGCGTGCGCCCTGTTGATCGTGGCCGTGTATCCATCGTTCCTGATGGCCAGCTCCGGCTCGTTCGCAGCGTCGGTCGCAGGCGTCATGCTCCTCGCCGTTGGCGCGGTGTTGTGTGGCGTGGTCACGGCGGCCTTGCTCTCGGAAACCTTCCCCACCCGAACTCGCTACACCGCCTCGGCCATCACGTACAACATGGCGTATACGATTTTCGGCGGGACGGCCCCGTTGGTGGCGACGTGGTTGATCAGCACCACCGGCAGCAACCTGTCGCCGGCGTTCTACCTGATCGCGATTGCCTTGCTGGCGTTGGCAGGCGGGCTCGCGTTGCCGGAGACGTCACGGATCTCCCTGCATGATGTGCAGGCGGAGGGGAAAGGTGCAGGTGTGCGGGCTGTGGCCTGATCGCAGATTTGCCCCCGATCCAATTGTAGGAGCGAGCCTGCTCGCGATGAACGTCCTGACAACGTGCTCATCCAGACAGGGCGCGTTATCGTTGACGTCCATCGCGAGCAAGCTTCGCTCCTACAGGGGGAATGTGTTCGCTTGAAGTCAGGTCGGCTTTAAGGCCGCCTCGCTTTGGCTTTAGATTTTGGGTGCCCCGTTAACCACGATGGCCGAACGCAGGCATTGCGCAGTGGGGAAACCGGCAGGACGCCGGTTTAGCCGC
>NZ_JBXAHO010000016.1:0-156418 GCF_058795195.1 Pseudomonas sp. GW823-FHT06B06
CTAAACCGGCATCCATGCCGGTTTACCCACTGCGCAGAACCTCCACTCGGCCTCTCGAGGGGGCAAGAAAATCAAAAACCGGATCAAGATCAAACGCGGAAGCGAGGCGGCCTGACAGCCGACCTGATTGCAGGTCTGACCACATTCCCCTGTGGGAGCGAGCCTGCTCGCGATGAACATCCAGGCAACGCATTCATCCAGACAGGGTGCGTTATCGTTGACGTCCATCGCCAGCAGGCTGGCTCCCACAGGGAATTGGGGGTATCTGCAAAAATCACGTCGGCCGCAGGCCGCCATCACGGGCAACCCTTTCCCCTACAAAAACACTTTGGCGCACACCCGCCCCTCACCACTCATCAGGCCGAGCGTTAGCTCGCCTTCAGCTTTTGATCTTGATCTACCCGCCCCTTCACGCCCTGAGCCTGTCCGTCAACCTGAGACTACCTCCATCGGCGCCTCTACCAACGTGGATCCACGCCCCGTCAAAGCCTGCAAGTAAGCCTTTTCGTCATAGTAGGTGCTGGTTTTCCAGCACCTATAGACGATTCTGATCCACTTGAAAGCGAGTGCTCTCAGGGTCGCCTGGTATGAGCAGCCTTTAGCCCGCTGCTGCCGATAATAAGCCTCGGCCCACGTTGATTGAGTGATGCTGTGAGCGGCCCATTCCACAAAGGTCTGACGCAAGAAGGTTGAGCATTGGTAGCGCCAATACACCACTGTCTTCTTGCCGCTACGCTGGGTCACGGGTGCGATTCCGGCATATCGCTGCATTGCATTGGCGTCGCTAAATCGATCACGCTGTTCACCAAAAGCCACCATCAGACGCGGTGCAAGATGTTGGCCGGCGCCAGGGAGTGCCTTGAAGATCGGGTAATCGGCCAAGCTGTTGGCCGTTTCTTGAATCTCGCGATCAAAATCCTTGAGGGTGCAAATGAGCCCTTTGAGTTGCGACGCCAAGGCTGTTGCGTACAACTGCGAAGGACGTATTACCCCCGGGTCCTGCGTCAAGGGCATCGCTTGGGTGATGATTTCCCAGCGCGTTTGATTGAGTTGAGCGTGACGAGCGTTGTGCTCGTTAAAGAACTTGAGAAAAGTACTCTGGCGAGAGCGCTTGAGGTGTTCAAGCGTGGGCCAGCGCATCAGAAAGTCACAGAACACCACGCTGTCATGATTGCTAAACAGCTCCAGGGCCGCTGGATAGTACTGTTTGAGCGTACAGATCAGGCGGTTGCTGACCTTTACTCGCTCATCAACCAGTGCCCGTCGATGTTCTGTCAGGCTGGCCAAAATACGCATCGCCGGGCTTTGCGGCATCAGCTGCGCAAACCGTTGGGGATAGGTGAGCAACAACTCAAGCGCCCATTGCGCATCGGTCGGATCATCCTTGGCACCGCTGCCGACAAAGGCTTTACGGTGTTTGGCCAAGGTACTCGGATTGATGGGGAACAGGCAAAAGAACTCGTACTTTTGCAGGGCCGCCACCAACGGGCCTTTGTTGAGCTCAAGAGCAATCGCAATCGGAGCGCCGTAGCGCTCAAATAACGATTTCGCCCAGCGATCAATCGACTGGGGCGTGTGGTCGATCACAGAGAAGTGCCGCCGGGATTCCCCCGCGACCTGCAAACACACGTCGTGCTTGGTATCGGCCCAATCTATTCCGACATAAGCAGTGAATCTCTGAGACAGGAGCGTTTGCATCAACAACCTCCACCGGCGCTAAAGTACATGCAGGGACATGCATGCTTGCGTCCAGCGAAAGCGATATAGAGAGCCGTGTCGGGCTTTCCCTGAGTATTCGTTAGAGGGCGCAAGCGCACCTGTGGGCTCGAAAGTGAAGGGGTAATCATCACGTGCTTGGGAGGCATATTCGTAGCCCACAGGTGCATGTTCCTTCCTTGATAAAACTGACTTCCAGACGCTGAAGTATGGAAGAAGAAAGGAACGGACAACCTATATCGGGAGGCCTCGTTCCGGTGTTCATCCGGGGAGTGGCGCGCAGCGCCGTTCGACGCAGTCGAACACGCTGCATGTAGGTGCCAGCGAAGCCAACCGGAGGGCAGTGTCCCCGGATGGACACCGGAGCGAAGGAACGCCGAGCCCCAGCGAGGGGCCGGACGCTGGGGCGAGCGTTTTTTTGCTTACTTTTTTAGGCGCTTGTAAAAAAGTGAGTCGCCGTAAGGGCGAAACCATAAGTCGCCGTTACCGCAGGAATGGATATGTACCCGGTTAACAAAAGATAGGTCGGCTGTAAGGCCGCCTTCGCAGACAAATCTCACGTCTAAAATGTCCGATAACCGCCCAAAAAAAATGCCCCAATCTCTCAATCGGGGCATTTCTATTTAAGCCAACAAACTTGAAGCCTTAGTGCGAAACCGCCCCGCTCGCCCCCAAACCAGTCTGCGAACGAACGAACTGCGGGAAGAACAGCGCCCGCTCGTTGTCAGCCGCCGTCGACTTGTCGGTAATCGAGAAGAACCAGATCCCGATAAAGGCAATGATCATCGAGAACAGTGCAGGGTACTCATACGGGAAGATCGCCTTCTCGTGATGCAGGATCTGCACCCAGATGGTCGGGCCAAGCACCATCAAGCCCACAGCGCTCACCAGACCCATCCAGCCACCAATCATCGCGCCGCGAGTGGTCAGCTTTTTCCAGTACATGGAAAGCAGCAGCACCGGGAAGTTGCAGCTCGCCGCGATAGAGAATGCCAGGCCGACCATGAACGCGATGTTCTGGCTTTCGAAAAGGATGCCGAGGCCGATCGCCAGCACCGCCAGGGCGATGGTGGTGATTTTCGACACGCGGATCTCGTCCTTCTCGTTGGCCTTGCCCTTCTTGATCACGCTGGCGTACAGGTCATGGGACACCGCCGAGGCACCGGCGAGGGTCAGGCCGGCCACCACTGCCAGGATGGTTGCGAACGCTACCGCCGAGATGAAGCCCAGGAAGATACTGCCACCGACCGCATTGGCCAGGTGCACCGCCGCCATGTTGTTACCGCCCAACAGCGCGCCAGCCGCATCCTTGAAGGCCGGGTTGGTGCTGACCAGCAGGATCGCGCCGAAGCCGATGATGAAGGTCAGGATATAGAAGTAGCCGATGAAGCCGGTGGCGTACAACACGCTCTTGCGCGCTTCTTTTGCGTCACTCACGGTGAAGAAGCGCATCAGGATGTGCGGCAGGCCAGCGGTACCGAACATCAGCGCCAACCCCAGGGAGAATGCCGAGATCGGATCTTTCACCAGGCCGCCCGGGCTCATGATCGCTTCACCTTTAGGGTGAACCTTGATCGCCTCGGAGAACAACATGTTGAAGTCGAAGTTGACGTGCTTCATCACCATCAGCGCCATGAAGGAAGCGCCGGACAGCAGCAACACAGCCTTGATGATCTGCACCCAGGTGGTCGCCAGCATGCCGCCGAACAGCACGTACATGCACATCAGGATACCGACCAGGATCACCGCAACGTGGTAGTCGAGACCGAACAGCAGCTGGATCAGCTTGCCGGCACCGACCATTTGCGCGATCAGGTAGAACGCCACCACGACCAGTGAACCGCAAGCGGACAGCGAGCGGATCTGGGTTTGCCCCAGGCGATAGGACGCCACGTCGGCAAAGGTGTATTTGCCCAGGTTGCGCAGGCGCTCGGCGATCAGGAACAGAATGATCGGCCAGCCCACCAGGAAGCCGATCGAGTAGATCAGGCCATCGTAGCCGGAGGTAAACACCAGCGCGGAAATACCCAGGAAGGACGCCGCCGACATGTAGTCACCGGCAATCGCCAGGCCGTTCTGGAAGCCGGTGATCTTGCCGCCCGCCGCGTAGTAATCGGAGGCCGACTTGTTTTTCTTGGACGCCCAGTAGGTGATGCACAGGGTCGCGCCAACGAATGCGACGAACATCAGAATCGCCGACACGTTAAGCGGTTGTTTCTGCACGGCGCCGGTCAGGGCGTCAGCCGCCCAGGCGCCCGGTGCGAAGGCTGCGATGCTCAAGAGAGCCATTAGACGCCGGATCATTGCTGAGCCTCCTTGAGAATCGCATTGTTCAAGTCGTCGAATTCGCCATTGGCGCGTCGTACGTAGATCCCGGTCAGGATGAAGGCTGAAACAATCAGCCCGACACCTATCGGTATGCCCCAGGTAATCGATGACTCAGGGCTGATTTTCGCCCCCAGCACCTGCGGCCCGTAAGCAATCAAAAGGATGAATCCGGAGTAAAGCCCTAGCATGATCGCCGAAAGAATCCAGGCGAATCGTTCCCTCTTGCTAACCAGCTCCTTGAATCGCGGGCTGTTTTGAATCGAGAGGTAAATGCTGTCGTTCATTGTTTTTATCCTCGCAGCACAGATTTAGTTGGAACGGTATCCACTCTATGCGGCTGCGGGGCAGGTTCCAGACGACCTTAGTCTTAGAACCACGTGACGTATTCGCCAAAGTCCAGCAAGAATAAATAAATGTGGGAGCGAGCCTGCTCGCGAAAGCGTCAGATCAGTCGACATCTCGGTCAACTGACAGAACGCTTCGCGAGCAGGCTCGCTCCCACAGGGTAAGGCGGTGCAGCTATTACTTGATCCAGTCAGCCACGCGCTCCGGGTGCTTGGCTACCCAATCCTTGGCCGCTGCTTCAGGCTTGGCACCCTCCTGGATCGCCAGCATGACTTCGCCGATTTCATCCTTCGAAGCCCACTGGAAGTTCTTCAGGAACTTGGCCACTTCCGGTGCCTTGGTCGCCAGCTCTTTGCTGCCGATGCTGTTCACGGTTTCAGCCGCGCCGTACACGCCTTTCGGGTCTTCCAGGAAACGCAGTTTCCACTTGGCGAACATCCAGTGTGGCACCCAGCCGGTCACGGCGATGGATTCGTTTTTCTTCTCGGCACGGGTCAGCTCGGCAATCATGCCGGCGCCGGAACTGGCCTTGAGTTGATAACCGGTCAGGTCGTAGTCCTTGATCGCCTGCTCGGTCTTGAGCATCACGCCTGAACCGGCGTCGATGCCAACGATGCGTTTTTTGAAGCTGTCATCGGTCTTCAGGTTTTCAAGCGACTTGGCCTTGACGTACTCCGGTACGATCAAGCCGATCTTGGCGTCCTTGAAGTTCGGACCGTAGTCGACGACCTGGTCCTTGTTCTTGGCCCAGTAATCGCCGTGGGTCACTGGCAGCCAGGCCGACAGCATGGCGTCGAGTTTGCCGGTGGCCACGCCCTGCCACATGATCCCGGTGGCGACGGCTTGCAGCTTCACGTCGTAATTCAGCTTCTGCTTGATCACCTCAGCGGCCACGTGAGTGGTAGCAACGCTGTCGGACCAGCCGTCAACGTAACCGATGCTCAGGGTCTTGTTCTCGGCATTGGCGAATGTGGAGCCCATCGCAAGCACCAGAGCGGCACCTGCGCCTAAAAGTCGTCGCATCTTCATCGTTACTTCCCCGAAAGTGCTGCGCTCGACGGATGCCGAGTCGCGTCAACGTATAGTTATAGTGCACAGCGCCCCCATCACGCCCCACCGCAAACTCGTTCGATCATCAGTGGAGTACTGACAGTTGCGATCATCAACCTGACGCTATCAGCGACCTGCTCTGCCAGCGACCTCAAGGCAGCGAGAAACGACATCAGAACGCCATTAATCCCGCGCCAGACAACCGTTCCGGGCAATCCGCCCGAACTTTGCATGTCAAAATCATGCAGGCCACCAAGCGGGAGATAAATGCAGGTAACATGCGCCGCTTTGCTCCCACACGGCCTGACCATGTCCGCGACATCCCGTTTTCCTTTTTTTGCGTATTTATTTGCTTGCCTGCTGGGGCTGTTTGCTCTCTGCGGCTTCTGGTATGGCCTGGGCAAACCGGTGATCCTGCCGGACGTCGCCAGTGCCTCGCACAAGCTGCAATGCGCTTCCTACACTCCTTTCGACAAGGACCAGTCGCCGTTCGACGTGCCATTCAACCTGCGTCCCGAGCGCATGGATGCGGACCTCGCGCTGCTGGCAACTCGCTTCGAATGCATACGCACGTACTCGATGACGGGGCTCGAGGCGCTACCCGATCTGGCGCGCAAGCATGGGTTGAAAATGATGATCGGCGCCTGGGTCAACAGCAGCCCGGTGGACACCGCCAAGGAAGTAGAGCTGCTGATCGCCGAAGCCAATGCCAACCCGGACGTGGTGACGGCGGTCATCGTCGGCAACGAGGCACTGCTGCGCAAGGAAGTCACCAGCACACAGCTTGTGAAACTGATTGAGCGGGTCAAAAGCCAGGTCAAACAGCCCGTCACCTATGCGGACGTCTGGGAGTTCTGGCAAAAGCACCCGGAAATCGCTCCGGCGGTGGACTTCGTGACCATCCATTTGCTGCCGTACTGGGCTGATTACCCTTGGGACGTCGAGGTCTCGCTGTCGCAACTCGCCATGATTCGCGAATCGTTCGCCAGCATGTTTGCCCCCAAGGATGTGTTCATAGGCGAGACCGGCTGGCCGAGTGAAGGCCGTCAACGCAGGATTGCCCTGCCAAGCCGGGTCGACGAAGCCAGGTTCATTCGTGGTTTTGTCGCCATGGCCGAGCAACATGGTTGGCACTACAACCTCATCGAAGCCTTCGACCAGCCGTGGAAACGTGCCAGCGAGGGCGCAGTCGGCGGTTACTGGGGACTGTTCGATGCGGATCGCCAGGACAAGGGCGTGCTCGCAGGACCGGTGACCAATGTGCCGTACTGGTCGCAGTGGCTGGTGGTGGGTGGGTTCATCTTCCTGGGCACACTGCTTCTCGGTGGACGCGTGCGCAGCACTCGCGCTGCACTGGTCCTGCCACTGCTGGGGGCGCTGGCTGCTTGCTCGATTGGCGCCTGGGGCGACCTGGCACGGGTCACCACGCGTTTTGCCAGTGAGTGGCTATGGGTTGCTTTGCTGACCGCGTTGAATGTGCTGGTGCTGGCCCATGCCGCGCTAACCTTGAGTCCCCGCACCGGTTGGCGCGGATGGGCATTCAATGCGCTGGAACGTCGGGCTGGCTGGATACTGGCAGTGGCAGGATTTGCCGCGGCGGTAACGATGCTTGAACTGGTATTTGATCCGCGCTATCGCAGTTTCCCCAGCGTTGCGTTCATCGTGCCGGCACTGGTTTATCTTTGCCGCCCGGTCAGTGTGCCGCGTCGGGAGATCGCCCTGTTGACCTTCATCATTGGCGCCGGTATTGCACCTCAGCTTTATCAGGAAGGTTTGCACAACCAGCAGGCCTGGGGTTGGGCGCTGGTGAGTGGATTGATGGTGGCGGCGTTGTGGCGCAGCTTGCGGGTTCGCAAGGGCTGATTTGGCGCTGCATCCGGCCTCTTCGCGAGCAGGCTCGCTCCCACATTGAGATCATCGCAGTACACAAAATCTGTGTTCATTGAAAATCTACTGTGGGAGCGAGCCTGCTCGCGAAAGCTCACTATCGCGTGCTACCGGAGGCCCTGACCAACCGCAACCCCGCAATCACCACCGCAAACACCGCCATCGTCGTGTTGTACAACGCCAATGCGGGAAACCCGAACACCAGCGCCAGCACCGCCAACCAGCACCCTGCCCGCCCTGGCAGCACAAAGCCGATCACGGCGGCAGCCAACGCGCCCCAGCCCAATACCTGGAAGTGAATCATCAGCCCCAGGTTCGAACGCACCTGGCATTCCCAACGGCTTGCCTCATCCACGCAAATACCGACCCACTGCGCATCTTCCATGAAGCCGTAGCGCGCGCCATAACTGGCGATCAGCCAGAGGGGCAGCAGGACAAGCAGCACAATCACGGGCAAACGGCGGGACATGGGGCACTCCAATACGCGAAAACGGCGGCCAGCTTAATCCCCCGGCAGCCCGACGCAAGCAATAACAACTGATAACTGGTCATTCAATCACTGCAAAGTGTATCGTCGCGCTACTATTACTCGGAATTAAGGCCTGTTTGGTGCCGATGCTTGGCACTTTGGCGCGGATCCAGTGGTCATAGCCTGCGAACTTCATTCGGCACCTTCTCTAAGGGATCTAGTCATGCTCCGTTCCTTGCGCTTCGCCGCCCTGTTTGGCGGCCTTATTTTGAGTGCGTCCGCACTGGCGGTCGATATCGACGCTGCCAGTTATGGCTATCCCTTGACCAACCCGTTCGAGGCAACGATTGCCACGACGCCGCCGGATTTGCGCCCCGAGCTGCCGCTGGACGACGACATCGATCAGGCGGATCGCAGCGTCACCTTGCGCCCGGAACGCGCATTCGAACTGCCTGACAACTTCTGGCCAGTGAAGAAGCTCACCTATCGCATTGCCACCCAGGATAAAGTCGCGCCGTTGATTTTCCTGATCGCCGGCACGGGCGCGCGCTATGACAGCAGCCTTAACGAATACCTGAAAAAGCTCTATTACAAGGCCGGGTACCACGTGGTGCAATTGTCGTCGCCCACCAGCTTCGACTTCATGAGCGCCGCCTCACGCTTTGCCACGCCCGGTATCACCAAGGACGACGCCGAAGACATGTATCGCGTGATGCAAGCGGTGCGAGCGCAAAACCCTAAACTGCCGGTCACCGATTACTACCTGACCGGCTACAGCCTGGGCGCGCTGGATGCGGCATTCGTTGCGCACCTGGACGAAACCCGCCGCAGCTTCAACTTCAAGAAAGTGCTTCTGCTTAATCCTCCGGTCAATCTCTACACCTCGATCACCAACCTGGACCGGCTGGTCCAGACCGAGGTCAAGGGCATCACCAACACCACAACGTTCTATGAGCTGGTGCTGAACAAACTGACCCGTTACTTCCAGCAGAAGGGCTACATCGATCTCAACGACGCGCTGCTCTACGACTTCCAGCAGTCCAAGCAGCACCTGAGCAACGAACAGATGGCCATGCTCATCGGTACCTCGTTCCGCTTTTCAGCCGCCGATATCGCCTTTACGTCGGACCTGATCAACCGTCGTGGCCTGATCACTCCACCCAAGACGCCCATCACCGAAGGCACCAGCCTCTCGCCGTACTTCAAGCGAGCACTGCAGTGCGACTTCGACTGCTACATCACCGAACAGGTCATCCCGATGTGGCGCGCCCGCACCGACGGCGGCAGCCTGCTGCAATTGATCGACCAGGTGAGCTTGTATGCACTGAAGGACTACCTGCATGACAGCCCGAAAATCGCCGTGATGCACAATGCCGACGACGTGATTCTCGGCCCTGGAGACCTGGGTTTCCTGCGCAAGACATTTGGCGATCGCCTGACCGTTTACCCGCTGGGAGGCCATTGCGGCAACCTTAACTATCGCGTCAACAGCGACGCCATGCTGGAGTTCTTCCGTGGCTAAATACCTCCTGCTTATCGCCGCGTTACTCAGTGCAGGCATTGCCCATGCAGATAACAGCAAAGCTAACGCCCCTGTCGTCATCGACAGCGACGGCTTCAAGGAACCCCTGAGCAAACTCAAGTTCAACCCGGGCCTGGACCAGCGCGAATTCGAACGCTCGACACTCGGCGCCCTGAATGTCTACGACCCGCTGGAGCAGTGGAACCGCCGTGTCTACCACTTCAACTACCGGTTCGATCAGTGGGTGTTCCTGCCAGTGGTCGACGGCTATCGCTATATCACGCCGAGCTTCTTGCGCACTGGCGTCAGCAATTTCTTCAACAACCTCGGCGACGTACCGAACCTGCTGAACAGCCTGTTGCAGTTCAAGGGCCAGCGTTCGATGGAGATCACCGGTCGACTGCTGCTCAACACCACCATCGGCATCGCCGGCTTGTGGGACCCGGCCACCTCCATGGGCCTGCCGCGCCAGAACGAAGACTTCGGCCAGACCCTGGGCTTCTATGGTGTACCGGGCGGCGCCTATTTCGTACTGCCGATCCTGGGACCGTCCAATCTGCGTGACACGGGCGGGCTGGCAGTCGACTTCAGCGCCGAGAATGCAATCAACTTCCTCAATGTGTCCGAGGTCAGCTCCACCCATCCAGAAGTCTGGATCCTGCGCGGCATCGACAAACGCAACCAGACCAGCTTCCGTTATGGCCAACTGAACTCGCCGTTCGAGTATGAGAAGGTGCGCTACGTGTACACCGAGTCGCGCAAGTTGCAGATCGCCGAGTAATACCATCGGCCACAAACACCCTGTAGGAGCTGGCGTGCCAGCGATAGCGCTCGAAAGGTCTACACAAGACTCAAGGGCCAATCGCCAGCAAGCCGGCTCCTACGGGTTTAACCTTTGACTGCTCGCCAGATTTTGCTGACGGCCAGAACCCCCACCAACACCACCGCCCCCGCCACAATCCCCGCCACCCCATTGAGCAGCGTCGGTACGATAAACCCGGCACCGCCCGCCCCCGCACTGACACTTTCGATCCAGTGATGCACCACCGGAACACCGTGGGTGAGGATGCCGCCACCGACCAGGAACATGGCCGCCGTACCGATCACCGACAGGCTTTTCATCATGTACGGCGCCGCGCGCAGGATGCCGTTGCCGATGCTTTTGGCCATCTGCCCAGGCTTCTGGGTCAGCCACAGGCCCAGGTCATCGAGCTTGACGATGCCGGCCACCAGCCCGTAGACGCCGATAGTCATGACGATGGCGATGCCCGAGAGCACGACGACTTGTTGGGTCAGCGCCGAGTCGGCCACGACGCCGAGGGTGATGGCGATGATTTCCGCCGAAAGGATGAAGTCGGTGCGGATCGCGCCCTTGATCTTGTCCTTTTCGAACGCCACCAGATCGACCGCCGGGTCCGCCACTGCCTCGACCAGTTCGGCATGTTCGGCCTGGTCTTCAGCCTTGCTGTGGAGGAATTTATGGGCGAGCTTTTCGAACCCCTCGAAACACAGGTAAGCGCCACCCAACATCAGTAATGGCGTGACCAGCCATGGGATGAACGCGCTGATGGCCAGTGCCGATGGCACCAGGATCAGCTTGTTGATAAATGAGCCCTTGGCGACCGCCCAGACCACCGGGATTTCCCGATCGGCCCGCACGCCGCTGACCTGCTGGGCATTGAGCGCCAGATCATCGCCCAGCACCCCGGCGGTCTTCTTGGCGGCCATTTTGGTCATCAACGCCACATCGTCCAGTACGGCTGCGATGTCGTCGATCAGCACGAGCAAACTGCTTCCTGCCATGAATCGGCTTTCCTTCTTGAATGAATGCCGTGCAGCATAGCGCGGCCTGACGCCGCACGGAGCATTCTTGAGCCTCGCCGAAGGCCGGTGCTACCATGCGCCACCGCCAGTACAGGCAAGGAACCCCCTGGTTTATGAGCACCATCCGCGAGCGCAACAAACAACTGATCCTGCGTGCCGCCAGCGAAGAATTTGCCGACAAGGGCTTCGCTGCGACCAAAACCAGTGACATCGCAGCCAAGGCGGGATTGCCCAAGCCCAACGTCTACTACTACTTCAAATCCAAGGAAAACCTCTATCGCGAGGTCCTGGAAAGCATCATCGAACCGATTCTGCAGGCCTCGACACCGTTCAATCCCGACGGTGTGCCCAGTGAAGTGCTGAGCGGCTATATCCGCTCGAAAATCCGCATCTCTCGCGACCTGCCCTTTGCCTCCAAGGTGTTCGCCAGCGAAATCATGCATGGCGCGCCGCACCTGAGTTCCGACCTGGTCGAACAGCTCAACGGCCAGGCCAAGCACAACATCGACTGCATCCAGACCTGGATCGATCGTGGCCAGATTGCGCCAATCGACCCCAATCACCTGATGTTCAGCATCTGGGCCGCGACCCAGACCTACGCCGACTTCGACTGGCAGATCACTGCTATCACCGGCAAGGCCAAGCTGGATGAAGAGGATTATGAAGCGGCTGCGCAGACGATTATCCGGCTGGTGCTCAAGGGGTGTGAGCCGGACTGATATACCGCGGCGCGACCATTCGCGAGCAAGCTCCCACACAGAGGACTCCCCCCAATCCATTGTGGGAGCGAGCCTGCTCGCGAAAAAGGCAACTCGGTTCCAGTTCAAACCCAAATCGCATCCCACAGCGGATAGTCGCCAAGCCGCTCGACTAGCCCTGCCCTTAGCGGGTTGGCCACAATGTACCGAGCCATTTTTACCAAGTCTTCATCACGGCGCAGTGCTCGGTCATGAAAGCCTTTTTGCCACAGACTAATCTGACGACCAGTGCACAGATTGATCGCCTTGGTGCTTAAGGATTTGGTCCTTTGCATCAGCTCACTCAACGACCCCCGCCACAGATCAATTAGCCAGTGAAAATGATCCGGCATGACTACCCATGCTAGAGAGTCCACTAGCCCTGAATTTTGTGCTTGGCGAAAATGATGAACAACCAACCTGCCCAAAGTGAAATCGGCAAAAATCGGTTCTCGATCATGTGTGTTACTAGTGAGGAGATAGATTCGATTGGGCTCGGCATAACGCCCGGTTCTCAAGCGATGCGAAGCAGCTAAATCAGGCATTCCTTTGCCTCTCTCATGATGGAATCATGAAAAGCCTAGCCTTGGAAATGCCATATCGTCTTGCAGACTTTTAGCTTGATGTGTCTGGAAAAATGCCTTCGCGAGCAGGCTCGCTCCCACAGTGGATTTACTGTGCAAGTAAATATCCTGCTCGCGAAAGCGGTCGATCAATCATCAAATATCAAGCAGCCACCCCAGCATCCGCCCTCAACCCCAGCGCCTCGATCGCATTGATCGCACACTGCTCATCAACATCCGACAGATCCCCGCTGATCCCCACCGCCCCCAACACATTCCCATCCTGATCGCGGATCAGCACACCGCCCGGTGCCGGCACCACGCTGCCCTGCCCCAGGCTATTCAATGCCGCGATGAAGGCCGGGCGCTGTTGGGCGTCCAGCGCCAGCAGGCGTGAGCCTTTGCCCAGGGCGATGGCGCCCCAGGCCTTGCCGATGGCGACTTGCGGGCGCAGCAGGCTGGCGCCGTCTTCGCGCTGCAAGGCGACCAGGTGCCCGCCGGCATCCAGTACCGCGATGGCCAGGGGCGCGGCGGAGATTGCCCGTGCGGCGGTGATGGCCTCGTTGACCAGGTTGACTGCGACTTTCAAGGTTAAAGCGCTCATGGTGCCGTCCTCATTTTGTTTTTAGGAAAGCCGGTAGCCTGCTTCGTTGTGCCGCAGGCAGATGCAACAAATAGAACACAATGAATTATTTTTTTGTATACAATAATTCTCGAAAAGCGCCGCATGCGACGAAAAGCCACAGTAGAACGGGCTTCCGACGAATGAAACGAGCGCTTGAGAAAATGGATTGACCTGCGCCGTCCGCCGTGAATACACTCTGCGCAAAGCCACTTGTATACAATTACAAAACGTAAAGAGGCACAAAACCATGAGCAAAATGAGAGCAATCGAAGCCGCCGTTCTGGTGATGCGCCGTGAAGGGGTTGATACCGCTTTTGGCATCCCCGGTGCCGCCATCAACCCGCTGTACTCCGCCCTGCAAAAGGTCGGCGGCATCGATCACGTACTCGCTCGCCACGTTGAAGGCGCCTCGCACATGGCCGAGGGCTACACCCGCACCAAGGCCGGCAACATCGGCGTGTGCATCGGCACTTCGGGACCGGCCGGTACCGACATGGTCACCGGGCTCTACAGCGCCTCGGCCGACTCGATTCCAATCCTCTGCATTACCGGCCAGGCACCCCGCGCCCGTATGCACAAGGAAGATTTCCAGGCTGTCGATATCACCAGCATCGTCAAGCCAGTGACCAAGTGGGCAACCACTGTTCTGGAGCCGGGCCAGGTGCCTTATGCGTTCCAGAAAGCTTTCTATGAAATGCGCTCAGGTCGTCCAGGCCCAGTGCTGATCGACCTGCCGTTCGATGTACAGATGGCCGAAATCGAATTCGACATCGATGCCTACCAGCCACTGCCACTGGCCAAGCCGAGCGCTACCCGCGTTCAGGTGGAAAAAGCCCTGGCGCTGCTGGACCAGGCCGAGCGCCCATTGCTGGTGGCCGGTGGTGGCATCATCAATGCCGACGCCAGCGACCTGCTGGTGGAGTTTGCCGAACTGACCGGCATCCCGGTCATCCCGACCCTGATGGGCTGGGGCACCATCCCGGACGATCACCCGTTGATGGTGGGCATGGTCGGCCTGCAGACTTCGCACCGCTACGGCAACGCGACCCTGCTGAAATCGGACGTGGTACTGGGCATCGGTAACCGTTGGGCCAACCGCCACACCGGTTCGGTCGACGTCTACACCGAAGGCCGCAAGTTCATTCACGTCGACATCGAAGGCACGCAGATCGGCCGCGTTTTCACCCCGGACCTGGGCATCGTCTCCGACGCCGCCTCCGCGCTGACCGTGTTCATCGAAGTCGCTCGCGAGTGGCAAGCTGCCGGCAAGCTGAAAAACCGCAGCGCCTGGCTGCAAGACTGCCAGCAGCGTAAAGCCAGCCTGCAGCGCAAGACCCACTTCGACAACGTTCCGGTCAAGCCGCAACGCGTTTATGAAGAGATGAACCAGGTTTTCGGCAAGGACACCTGCTACGTCAGCACCATCGGTCTGTCGCAGATTGCCGGCGCGCAGTTCCTGCACGTCTACAAGCCGCGCCACTGGATCAACTGCGGTCAGGCAGGCCCACTGGGCTGGACCATTCCTGCTGCGCTGGGCGTGGTCAAGGCTGACCCGAACCGCAAAGTCGTGGCCCTGTCGGGGGACTATGACTTCCAGTTCATGATCGAAGAACTGGCGGTGGGTGCGCAGTTCAAGCTGCCGTACATTCATGTGGTGGTGAACAACTCGTACCTGGGCCTGATCCGTCAGGCGCAGCGCGGGTTCGAGATGGACTACTGCGTGCAGCTGTCCTTCGACAACCTGAACGCTCCGGAACTCAACGGTTATGGCGTCGATCACGTCGCGGTAGCCGAAGGCTTGGGCTGCAAGGCGCTGCGTGTGTTCGAACCGGCTGACATCGCCCCTGCCCTGCGCAAGGCCGAACAGATGATCGAAGAGTTCAAGGTTCCGGTGATCGTCGAGATCATCCTGGAGCGCGTGACCAATATTTCCATGGGCACCGAGATCAACGCCGTCAACGAATTCGAAGACCTGGCGCTGGTTGGCAACGACGCCCCAACGGCGATTTCGTTGCTCGATTGATCGTTCCCCTTGTGGGAGCGAGCCTGCTCGCGAAGGCGGCTTCAAATCCAGCAACAATGTTGGCTGGCACACTGCTTTCGCGAGCAGGCTCGCTCCCACAGGGGCCGCCCTCACATATTTACGGGAGACCACCATGCCGCGTTTCGCAGCCAACCTGTCCATGCTGTTCACCGAACAGGACTTTCTTGCCCGTTTCGAAGCGGCCGCCAAGGCCGGTTTCAGTGGTGTCGAGTACCTGTTCCCGTACGACTTCAGCTCTGCCGAAATCAAGGCCAAGCTCGATGCCAACGGTCTGACTCAAGTGCTGTTCAACCTGCCGGCCGGCGACTGGGCCAAGGGCGAGCGTGGTATCGCCTGCCTGCCGGATCGAGTTGAAGAGTTCCGCGCCGGTGTCGACCTGGCGATCGCCTACGCACAAGTGCTGGGCAACACCCAAATCAACTGCCTGGCCGGCATCCGCCCACAAGGCGTTGACGATGCCACCGTGGAAAAAACCTTCGTCGCCAACCTCAAGTACGCGGCCGAGAAGCTGCAGGCAGCCGGTATCAAGCTGGTGATGGAAGCGATCAACACCCGCGACATCCCGGGCTTCTACTTGAACAACACGGCGCAAGCCCTGTCGATTCGCGAACAGGTCGGCAGCGCCAACCTGTTCCTGCAATACGACATCTATCACATGCAAATCATGGAGGGCGACCTGGCCCGCACCCTGCAATCGCACCTGGGCGAAATCAACCATGTGCAGTTGGCGGACAACCCGGGGCGCAACGAACCGGGAACTGGTGAAATCAACTACCGCTTCCTGTTCGAACACCTGGACCGCATTGGGTATCAGGGTTGGGTCGGTTGCGAATACAAGCCGCTGACGACCACCGAAGCGGGTTTGGGCTGGCTCAAGACCCATAACGCGATTTAATTGAACATGACATTCCTGTAGGAGCTGCCGAAGGCTGCGATCTTTTGACTTTGTTTTTCAAGATCAAGATCAAAAGATCGCAGCCTTCGGCAGCTCCTACAGGGTGACACACAAAAAGAGAGGATTTTCTCATGGCTAAAATCGGATTCATCGGCACCGGCATCATGGGCCACCCAATGGCGGCGAACCTGCAAAAAGCCGGTCACAGCCTGTTCCTGTCGGCGCACCACGACGCCGCTCCTGCTGACCTGGTTGCCGCCGGCGCCGTCGCCCTGGCGAACCCGAAAGAAGTCGCCCAGGAAGCCGAATTCATCATCGTGATGGTCCCGGATACCCCACAGGTCGATGACGTGCTGTTCCGTGCCGACGGCGTTGCCGCCGGTCTTGGCAAAGGCAAGGTGGTGATCGACATGAGCTCGATCTCGCCGACCGCCACCAAGGCATTTGCGGCCAGGATCAACGAAAAAGGCGCCCAGTACCTCGACGCGCCAGTGTCCGGCGGTGAAGTCGGTGCCAAGGCGGCGACCCTGAGCATCATGGTCGGCGGCGATGCCGATGCCTTCGAACGCGCGCTGCCGCTGTTCCAGGCCATGGGCAAGAACATCACCCTGGTGGGTGGCAACGGTGACGGTCAAACCGCCAAGGTGGCGAACCAGATCATCGTCGCCCTGAACATCCAGGCCGTGGCCGAAGCCCTGCTGTTCGCTGCCAAGAACGGTGCCGATCCAGCCAAGGTGCGTGAAGCACTGATGGGCGGTTTCGCCTCGTCGAAGATCCTCGAAGTACACGGCGAGCGCATGATCAAGGGCACCTTCGATCCAGGCTTCCGCATCAGCCTGCACCAGAAGGACCTGAACCTGGCGCTGCAAGGGGCCAAGGAGCTGAACATCAACCTGCCGAACACCGCCAACGCCCAGCAAGTGTTCAGCACCTGCGCGGCCATCGGTGGCAGCAACTGGGACCACTCGGCACTGATCAAGGGCCTGGAACACATGGCAAATTTCTCGATTCGCGACAAGAACTAAGCCCTGCATAAACCTGTGGGAGCGAGCCTGCTCGCGAAGAATTCACCGCGGTGTCCCTGACAAACCGTGTCGTTTGATTCGCGAGCAGGCTCGCTCCCACAGAGATCCGAGTTGCCCTTTCGAATAACAAGAATTCCGGGAGCCCGCCATGTCGGTCGATCCGCAACAATTGCTGCGTGAGCTGTTCGCCACAGCCATCGACGCGGCCCATCCGCAGCAAGTCCTTGAAGCCCATTTGCCTGCCGACCGCAGCGGTCGGGTGATCGTCATTGGTGCCGGCAAAGCCGCGGCCGCCATGGCCCAGGTGGTCGAGCGCTGCTGGCAGGGCGAAGTGTCCGGCGTGGTGGTGACGCGTTACGGCCACGGCGCCCCCTGCGAAAAAATCGAAGTGGTCGAAGCCGCGCATCCGGTTCCGGACGCCGCCGGCCTGGCCGTTGCCAAACGCGTTCTGGAACTGGTCAGCGACCTCGACGAAACAGACCGCGTGATCTTCCTGCTGTCCGGCGGTGGCTCGGCGCTGCTCGCCCTGCCGGCCGAAGGCATCACCCTGGCCGACAAGCAATCGATCAACAAAGCCCTGCTCAAATCCGGCGCGACCATTGGCGAGATGAATTGCGTACGCAAACACCTCTCGGCGATCAAGGGTGGCCGCCTCGGCAAGGCTTGCTGGCCAGCCACTGTCTATACCTATGCGATTTCCGATGTGCCGGGCGACCTCGCCACGGTCATCGCCTCAGGTCCCACAGTGGCCGACCCGAGCACCTCGGCGGAAGCGCTGGCAATCCTCAAGCGCTACGCCATCGACGTGCCCGCCTCCGTGCGTAACTGGCTGCAAAGCCCGGAATCAGAGACTGTGAAACCTGGCGATCCGAGCCTGGCCCGCAGTCACTTCCAGCTGATCGCGCGCCCGCAGCAATCACTGGAAGCCGCGGCGGTGAAGTGCCGTCAGTCCGGTTACAGTCCGTTGATCCTGGGCGACCTCGAAGGTGAGTCCCGTGAAGTGGCAAAAGTGCATGCCGGTATCGCTCGGCAAATCGTCCAGCACGGCCAGCCACTGGCGGCGCCCTGCGTGATTCTTTCTGGCGGCGAAACCACGGTTACCGTTCGCGGTAACGGCCGTGGTGGGCGCAACGCCGAGTTCCTGCTCAGCCTGACCGACAGCCTCAAGGGCTTGCCCGGCGTCTACGCCCTGGCCGGGGACACCGATGGCATCGACGGCTCCGAAGACAACGCCGGGGCAATCATGACCCCGGACAGTTACGCCAGCGCCGCGGCCCTCGGTTTGAGCGCCAGCGACGAGTTGGACAACAACAATGGCTACGGCTATTTCGAGGCGCTGGACGCACTGATCGTCACCGAGCCGACCCGCACCAACGTCAACGACTTCCGCGCCATCCTGATTCTTGAGAGCCCTAAACATGACGCCTGACAAAAAGGTCAAGATCCTCGCCACCCTGGGCCCCGCTACCGACGGGATCGACGACATTCGTGAACTGGTGCAGGCCGGGGTCAATATCTTTCGCCTGAACTTCAGCCACGGCGATCACGCCGACCACGCCAAGCGCTACCAGTGGATCCGCGAAGTCGAGCGCCAGCTGAATTATCCGCTGGGCATTCTGATGGACCTGCAAGGGCCGAAATTGCGGGTCGGCAAATTTGCCGCAGGCAAAGTCCAGCTGCATCGCGGTCAAGCCCTGCGCCTGGATCTCGATGCCACGCCGGGTGATGAACGCCGGGTCAACCTGCCGCACCCGGAAATCATCGCTGCGCTGGAGCCCGGCATGGACCTGTTGCTGGACGACGGCAAGCTGCGCCTGCGAGTGGTCACCAAGTATGCCGACGCCATCGACACGACCGTGCTCAATGGTGGCGAACTGTCGGACCGCAAAGGCGTGAACGTGCCGCAAGCGCTGCTCGAACTGAGCCCGCTGACCGCCAAGGACCGTCGCGATTTGAGCTTCGGCCTTGAACTGGGGGTGGACTGGGTGGCCCTGTCGTTCGTGCAGCGTCCTGAGGACATTCGCGAAGCCCGTGCCCTGATCGGCGACAAGGCGTTCCTGATGGCCAAGATCGAGAAGCCGTCAGCGGTGGCGCAATTGCGCGAAATTGCCGAATTGAGCGACGCGATCATGGTCGCTCGCGGTGACCTGGGCGTGGAGGTGCCGGCCGAAAGCGTGCCGCAGATCCAGAAAAACATCATCAGCACCTGTCGCCAGTTGGGCAAGCCGGTGGTGGTGGCGACGCAGATGCTCGAATCGATGCGCTTCTCCCCGGCGCCCACCCGCGCCGAAGTCACCGATGTCGCCAATGCGGTGGCCGAAGGTGCCGACGCGGTGATGCTGTCGGCGGAAACCGCCTCCGGCGAATACCCGCTGGAAGCTGTACAGATGATGAGCAAGATCATCCGCCAGGTGGAAAACGGCCCGGACTACCAGACCCAGCTGGACGTCAGCCGGCCAAAAGCCGAAGCGACTGTTTCCGATGCGATCAGCTGCGCGATTCGCCGTATCAGCAACGTGTTGCCGGTGGCGGTCTTGGTCAACTACAGCGAATCAGGCACCTCGAGTTTGCGTGCGGCCCGGGAACGGCCGACAGTGCCGATCCTCAACCTGACGCCGAACCGGCAAACCGCTCGACGCCTGACCGTGGCATGGGGGGTGCATTCGGTGGTCAACGATCGCCTGCGTCAGGTGGACGAGGTGTGCTCTACGGCGCTGGAAATTGCCCAGGCCCAAGGCATGGCGCAGCGGGGCGATACGTTATTGATCACTGCAGGTGTGCCGTTTGGGCTGCCGGGGTCGACTAACTCTTTGCGTATCGAAACATTGATTTAACCCCTACATGATCGTTCCCACGCTCTGCGTGGGAATGCAGCCCGGGACGCTCCGCGTCCCAAGAGCAGACGCAGAGCGTCCATTGAGGCATTCCCACGCAGAGCGTGGGAACGATCTGTACTGAAACGACCCTTGCCATGCCTGCCAATCACTTCAACACCCACTGCCCCGACTGGGCCGAAGCCTTGCTCAACGGCTTCAGCCAGATATTCCTCCAACGCCATCCGCTGTTTGGTCTGGCGTGCCTGCTCGCCATTCTGTTTACCGCGCCCGCCTTGCTCGGCGGTGCGTTGCTTGGCGGCGTCGCCGGGCTGCTCACCGCGCAACGTCGAGGCTACGCCAAGGCCGATCGCCAGGCCGGACTCTTCAGTTACAACGGCGTCTTGCTTGGCTTGCTGCTGAGTCTGTATTTCCCCTGGTCGGCGATGTTGCCGCCGCTGATCCTCGCCGCAGGTGGCCTGAGCGCCATGCTCACACAGCAGTGGCTCAAACGCGCCCGCTTCAGCCAGTACCTGCCTGCCTATACCGCGTCCTTCGTGGGTTTGAGCTGGTTGCTGCTGTGCTTCGCCACGCCCTCGACCGAGGCGCATCTGATCGAAGTCAACACGCTGAACATGCTCGCCGCCCCCCTCAAGGGCCTCGGCCAGGTGATGTTCCTCGGTCATCCGCTGGCCGGTGCGATGATTGCCGCCGGTTTGCTGGTGGCTGATCGTCGCGCCTTCTGCTGGGCGTTGTTGGCGTCTGTTGCCGGCATGGGTTGGAGCCTGTTGAACCACGACTTCTACACCGCACTGCTGGGCCTGGGTGGCTACAACGCCGTGCTCGCCGCCCTCGCCTTCAGCGCCCAGCGCCAGCAGCCGTGGCTGCCACTGGTGGGCATTGCCTGCGCGCTGCTGTTGACGCCGATGTTTGCCGCTGTTGGCCTGCCCACGCTGACCGCGCCGTTCATCCTCGCCTGCTGGCTGATTCGTACGGTGGCTCAATTACTCGGCAAGGCGACAGGGGCCACTGCGCCTTGCGCTTCTGGGGAGAATCAACCTAGGCTGCGCTGATTCCCGATTCAGGCGTTTCCCATGGACAGCAGCAAAAACTGGCGTGAAGACCTTTACGTCATGATTTTCCAGAGCGACACCAAGGCGGGTCGGCGCTTCGACGGCATTTTGCTGTTGATCATCCTCGCCAGCCTGGTGATCGTGATGCTCGACAGCATCGATACAGTCCACCGCAACTACGCCGACGTGCTGGCGTACATCGAGTGGGGCTTCACCGTCATCTTCGCCATCGAATATGGCCTGCGCCTGTACTGCTCGCCCAAACCCCTGCGCTACGCCTTCAGCTTCTATGGACTGGTGGACTTGCTGGCGATCGTGCCCGGCATACTGGCGTTGTACTACGCCGATGCGCAGTACCTGTTGATTATCCGGATCATCCGGATGCTGCGGATTTTCCGCGTGCTCAAGCTCAGCCCCTACCTGAAACAAGCCAACTACCTGATGTCCGCGTTGCGCGGCAGCAAGCAGAAAATCGTGGTGTTCCTGGTCAGTGTCTGCACCCTGGTGACGGTGTTCGGCACATTGATGTATGTGATCGAAGGCCCGGAGCACGGTTTTACCAGCATTCCCAAAGGCATCTACTGGGCCATCGTGACGCTGACCACGGTGGGCTTCGGCGACATCGTGCCGAAGACGCCATTGGGCCAGGTGATTTCCTCGCTGGTCATGATCACCGGTTATTCGATCATTGCCGTGCCCACCGGTATTTTCACTGCCGAGCTGGCCAACGCCATGCGTGGCGAACAGTTGCAACATGACTGCCCGGTGTGCAAGAAAAACCACCACGAACACGGCGCCGCGTTCTGCTCTCGCTGCGGCAATGCATTGTTCAAGAAACTGGAATAAGCAAAGAGCTTTTTAATCTTTAAACGACTATGCGGGGCCGGCTATAGTCGCTGGCAAATTAGTATCGCGTTCAATACACATAACCCGTAGGAGCTGCCGCAGGCTGCGATCTTTTGATCTTGCTTTTGAAGATCAAAATCAAAAGATCGCAGCCTGCGGCAGCTCCTACATAGAACAAGGAATTCGCAGTGAAAAAACTCTTTGGCGCCTCACTTCTGGCCGCTGGCCTGGCACTGACCAGCGTGGCCCAGGCCGCACCGACCCTGCTCAACGTTTCCTACGACGTGATGCGCGATTTCTACAAGGACTACAACACTGCGTTCCAGAAACACTGGCAAGCCGAGCACAACGAAAACATCACCTTGCAGATGTCCTTCGGTGGCTCCAGCAAACAGGCGCGCTCGGTCATCGATGGCCTGCCTGCTGACGTGATCACCATGAACATGGCCACCGACATCAACGCCCTGGCCGATCACGGCAAACTGATCCCGGACAACTGGGTCACCCGCCTGCCGAACAACAGCGCCCCGTTCACCTCGGCCACTGTGTTCATCGTCCGCAAAGGCAACCCCAAAGCCCTGAAAGATTGGCCGGACCTGCTCAAGGACGGTGTGCAAGTCATCGTGCCAAACCCGAAGACTTCTGGTAACGGCCGCTACACCTACCTCTCCGCCTGGGGCTACGTGCTGAAAAATGGCGGCGACGAAAACAAGGCGAAGGACTTCGTCGGCAAGCTGTTCAAGCAGGCTCCAGTGCTGGATACCGGTGGCCGCGCCGCAACGACGACCTTCATGACCAACCAGATCGGCGACGTACTGGTGACCTTCGAAAACGAAGCGGAAATGATCGCCCGCGAGTTTGGTCGCGATCAGTTCGAGGTCATCTACCCAAGCGTATCCGCCGAAGCCGAGCCACCGGTGTCGGTGGTCGACAAGACCGTCGACAAGAAAGGCACCCGCGCTGCCGCCGAGGAATACCTGAAGTACCTCTGGTCGCCACAAGGTCAGGAAATCGCCGCCGCCAACTACCTGCGTCCACGTGACCCGGCCGTTCTGGCCAAGTACACCGACCGCTTCCCGAAAGTCGACTTCCTGTCGGTGGAAAAAACTTTCGGCGACTGGCGCACCGTGCAGAAGACCCACTTCAATGATGGCGGGATTTTCGATCAGATTTACGCCCAGTAACCACTGAGCAGACGCGATCCCCTGTAGGAGCTGCCGAAGGCTGCGATCTTTTGATCTTGTTTTTCAAAAGGCAAAATCAAAAGATCGCAGCCTTCGGCAGCTCCTACAGGGGTATGCCGCTAGCTCAGGTTGCCGCAGAAAATCGCCTGGTGACCATCGGCCGGGCTTTCACGCACCACCAACGCATAGCCCCCCGCTCGAAGTGTCTCGACCGGTACGGGTGCGCTTTTCCAGAAATATTGCATGGACGCTTGCGAATAGAACCGCGCATTCGGGCCGTCATTCATGTCATAGGCGGGTTTGGCACCCAGACTTCCACAGCTTCCCGGGTAGATGTAGGCCTGCAAACGACCTGGTAACGCGCTACCCATGGATTCTCCACTGACAGCAAACCAGAACACTGTTGCTTGCCCGTCGGGCATCATGATTGGCCGGGCGATGTTGCCAGCATTGATGGCAGTAGCGTTCATGGGAACGTTGGTGACCTGAGCATCCGGCACTGTCGAGCACCCGAAGATCGACCCAACCGCTACCACCAACGCCAGCGAAGATACGATTTTCATCGTGATACTCCCGCTTTGTAAGGACACGTTGAAGTGATCCCCCTGTAGATTCTAGCTGTCACGGCAAAACGGGCAGTTCTTCGGATGGCCGGTGGTCCCTGCAACACGCCCGCATTCGTCATTCATTGCGCAGAAGAATGATTACTATCATTCCAATTCCACTTCCGCCGTTTCAGCCAGCCGTTTAGCCTGCGCGCATTCACTTATTTCCAGCGAGACACGTTATGACTCCGTCGCCCCAGCTGCCCCATGGCACCGCGACAATGACCCGAGGCATGGTGCTGCTGTTCGCCTTCTGCTGTGGCGCGATCGTCGCCAACATCTACTATGCGCAACCGATCATCGGCCTGATCGCACCGGACATCGGCCTGACCAGCACCATGGCCAGCCTGATCGTTTCGCTGACGCAGATCGGTTATGCACTGGGCCTGTTCTTCCTCGTGCCTTTGGGTGATCTGCTGGAAAACCGGCGGCTGATGATCATCACCACCGTGGTCGCCATTGCCAGTCTGCTGGGCGCGGCGTTCACCGATCAGCCGAACGTGTTCTTGCTGATTTCGCTACTGGTGGGCTTCAGCTCGGTGTCGGTGCAGATCCTGATTCCGCTGGCCGCACACCTGGCGCCGGAAGAATCTCGCGGCCGCGTGGTCGGCGGGATCATGGGCGGTTTGTTGTTGGGAATATTGCTGGCGCGACCGGTGTCCAGCGTGGTGGCGGATCATTTTGGCTGGCGGGCAATGTTTGTGATTGCCGCGCTATTGATGGCAGCGATCAGCATCGTATTGGCGCTGACCATCCCCAAGCGCCAGCCTGACCACAGCGCGTCCTATGGCCAATTGCTGGGTTCGCTCTGGACGCTGCTGCGTCAACAACCGGTATTGCGCCAGCGGGCGTTTTATCAAGGCTGCATGTTCGCCACGTTCAGCCTGTTCTGGACCGCCGTGCCGCTGGAACTGGCGCGCAATCATGGCCTGTCGCAAAGCCAGATCGCGATTTTCGCCTTGGTCGGCGCAATCGGCGCCATTGCCGCGCCTATCGCCGGACGCCTGGCCGACGCCGGCCATACCCGCATCGCTTCATTGCTGGCCCTGCTGTGCGCCAGCCTGAGCTTCCTGCCCGCTTTCATCCACCCCGTCTATAGCGTGATCGGCTTGGCCGTGACCGGCGTGGTGCTGGATTTCTGCGTACAAATGAACATGGTCCTCGGTCAACGCGCGGTCTACGCCCTGGACGCCAAAAGCCGCAGCCGTCTGAATGCGTTGTACATGACCAGCATCTTCATCGGCGGTGCGTTCGGCTCATCCGTGGCCAGCGCGGTATATGAGCACGGCGGCTGGCTGTGGATCGTGGTGGTTGGCAGTGCGTTTCCACTGTTGGCGTTGTTGCGCTTCCTGAGTGTTTCGCAGAAGGCTTCATTGGCGACGGCGTAAAGATTCAAGCGCTTGGTGGGCGAGTAGGATCGCCCGCCAAGGCAAGGTTACCAATCCATCAATTGCGCACCAGCTTCTCCATCGCCGCATCCGCCAGGAACGACGACCGGCTTTTTACATTGTGCTCGCGCACATAACGATCAATGCGCTGGATCACATAGCCGGGCAACGTCACGTTGACCTTCTCGGTCTTGCCCAGGTACGGCGAGATGTCCAGCTCCAGCATGCCCCAGCCCATGTCGGCGAACTCGGGATTACTGCGATGCACCGAAGCCGACGTCGGCATCGGAATCGACTCACCATCCGCAGCCAACTCCTGCAGCATGATGTGGGCAACTTCGACCGCTGCGTTGTAGGCCTCTTCAAAGCTATCCCCGGCGGTTACCGCACCTGGGATATCGGGGATCTGGATACCGATGGCGGTGTTCTCATCGCCCCATTCGATACAGATTGGATATTGCATTATGGATCTCCTGCGTAACTGGCTGGCGGGCAGTACAGCCCGGCTCGCCTCCTGATGCTCTTGACCGCCCCGACCGGCAAATCCTTCTTCGGATGGGGGATGGGAATGGTGTACGGGTTGTATCGGTGGGTGAAAATGTGATGACTGCCTGTGACCCGGTCCAGGGTCCATCCCGCCTCCATCAATTCCTTGATCAATAGCCTGCTCTGCACCACCAGCCTCCTTGCTTTGGCCTCAACAAAAATAACCCTAGAGTTATCTTTACTCAAGCACAAAAACTGAAAGCACGACGTTCGGTTGTATTGCGGGGTATGAAGAAAGAAGGTTTTAAATCGACAAAATGGCCGGCACAGCGATCAGGCGCATGCAGCCGGCTCGACGAGGCAGGCCAAGAGTTGTTCAACGGTTTGTTCCAGTGGCCCGGAGTTGTCGAGCACATGCACTGTCGGATCCTCGGCCAGCAGGCGCTCACCGAAACGGGCATTGCGCGCCAGGCGCTGGTCGATCTCGGCCAAGGACTCACGACCACGCGCCAGCAAGCGCTGGCGCAGCACTGCCTGGTCCACGGTCAGCAATATCGCCAACACATTCGGATAACGCTCGCGAGTATCCTGCAAATGCCCGCGCGAGCCGTTCACCAGCACGTCCTGGCCAGCGGCGAGCCAATCGTCGATTTCCCGCGGGATGCCGTAGGACAGGCCATTGGCGTGCCAGCTCAGGGCAAACGCGCCCTGGGCCTGCATCTGGACGAATTGCTGCGGGCTCACGCCCAGTGCTGCCTCGCCCACGGCTTCGGCGGAACGCGTGATGACTCGGCGCACGATAAGGCAGCCTCGCTCGGCCAACCGCGCTCGCGCGGCATCGAGCAGGCTGTCCTTGCCCGAACCCGAAGGCCCGATGAGGTAAATCAACCTGCCTGCCATCCAACCCCCCGAGGGTCGCAATTTGCGTTACTGCCCGAACTGGCGTCCCAACCCACCCGGTACGCCATGGATATCGGTCTCTTCCCAGGGTCCTTTCGGGCTGATTGAACGGCTCCAGCCGTTATCCCAACGGTAGTAGGTGCGCTGGCGATAGAACGTGTTCGGTTGATCGTCGAGCACATACACGCCCAGTTTCGGGTCCCAATGACTGTTGCCACCCGGTGGCGGCGCGAAGCTGGCCGAGGTGCGCGGCAGCGGCTTGGCCGGTTTGGCGGGAGTCGTCGGCTTACTCGGCACCGTCGACGGCGCCGGTTTGGTACTGGGCTGCGACGGCGGGATCGGTGGCGGGCTCGGCTGCTCAGGTGGCCGCTGGACCGCACAAGCGCTCAGCCCCAAAACAACGCTGAGCAGGGTGATACGAGCAATGGCGGTCATGGTGGCTTCCTGTTATTTGTCCGGGCTATCGATGGTCAGTTGTTGCGGCGCGGTGGTGCTGCTGGCCAGGGGCTGGCTGCGACCGATCCACTCGCCTGCCGTCGGTTGACCGGCGCGGGAGATGCGCGCAACCAGTTGGACTTCAGGGAAGTTCGACAGTTTCAACTGCGGCATCATTGCATCGCCATCGCCCAACTCGACGGTGGCTGGCAGATCAGCCACGGTCAGGCGCTTGGCCGCCAACGGCGCGGGTGGGCCAGAGGTGGCGCGGGCGAAGATGAACACGCTGTCACCCGGCTGGACCTTGGCCTTCAGGTCGGCCGCCAGGTCAACCCGGACCTTGAGCAGCGCTGCCGGCTTGGCCGCTGGCGCCTGGGCCACCTTGCCACCGCTGGCCACCAGTTTCTCGCTGGCGCGGGTAATACCGCCCTGCAGCGCAATACGGGACTGGTCGTCCGGCGGCAGTTGCTCCAGCAGGCGATTCCAGTAGTCGATCGCTTCCTGAAAACGCTGGCCTTCGAAGGCGGCGATGCCCAGCAGGCCCAGGCTGGTAACTTCTTTTGGATCGGCCTTGAGCGCTTCGTCAGTCAGGGCCTGGACCTTGTCCGACCACTTCTTGCCATCGGCGAAATACTGCGCCTGGGCCCATTGCCCCAACAGTTCAGGCTGGCGCCCGGCCAGGTTGACGGTGCGCTCGAAGATCTTCGCCGCATCCGCCGGACGATCCTGGGTCATGTAGGTGCGACCGAGGAAGTACAGCGCTTCGGCGGAATCGGGCTGCGCCGCGACCGCGCGCTCCAGGCGCCGGGTCATTTCTTCCATCGACTGTGGCGCCTGGGCGAACTCCCGGGTCAACTCGACTTTGTCGCTGGCACCGAAATGCAGGTACAGCCCCAGGCCCAGCACCGGGACCAGGATGGCTGCCAGCAACGGTGCCGCCTTGCCCAGGCGCGTCACCCGAGGCGCGGCAACGCCTTCGGTGTCCGCGAGCAATTCACGGGCGGCTTCAGCCCGGCCGGCGTCCATTTGCGCGGCATCGAGAACGCCTTCCTGCTGCTGAACCTGCAGCTCAGCCACGCGTTCTTGATACAGCGCCACGTTCAGGGCAGTACGATCCTCTTCGAGCTGGGCGCGACGACTACGCAGGACGGGGATCAGCAGAAAACTCAGGGCCACCAGGAGCAGCAGACCTGCAGCGAGCCAGAAATCAATCATTCTTGGTTTTTATCCAACAGTTGGTCGAGGCGCTCGCGCTCCTCGGCAGAAAGCGAGCCTGGCGTTTCGGCGCGTTGCACGCGACGACGACGCACGATCACCGCGATGATCACCACACCGCCCAACAGCAGGCCAGCGGGGCCGAACCAGAGCAGTGCGGTCTTGGCGTTCAGGGCCGGTTTGTAGCGAACGAAATCACCGTAGCGATCGACCATGAAGTCGATGATCTGCTGGTTGTCCTTACCCTCGCCAAGCATGCGGAAGATCTCTTTGCGCAGGTCGGCGGCAATCGGGGCATTGGAGTCAGCGATGTCCTGGTTCTGGCACTTCGGGCAACGCAGCTCCTTGGTCAACTCGCGAAAACGCTCGCGATCACCTTCCTTGGCGAACTCGTAAGTGTCGATGGCAGCGTGGGCCACGCCGGCCAGGCTCAAGCCCAGGACAACGGCGGCAATCCAGCGCTTCATGGCTTCGCCTCGTCGACCAGCGCCTGGTACTTGGCCGCCAGTTTCTCGCGCCAGACCTGCTCGTCGATCACCCCTACGAATTTGTCGCGGATGATGCCCTTGGCGTCGATGAAGAAGGTTTCCGGGGCGCCGTACACACCGAGGTTCAAGCCCAGGGTGCCGGCGTCGTCGCGAATATCCAGCTGATACGGATTATGGAAATCCGCCAGCCATTTCAAGGCGTCGGCATTGATGTCCTTGTAGTTGATGCCGTGGATCACCACGCCCTTCTCGGCCAGTTTGTTCAACACCGGGTGCTCGATCCGGCAGGAAATGCACCAGGTGCCCCAGACGTTGACCAATGCCGGTTTGCCGAGTATGTCGGCGCGGGTCAGGGTCTTGTCGCCCTGCACCGCTGGCAGGGAAAACTCCGGGAAGGGTTTGCCGATCATCGCCGAGGGCAACTCGGCCGGGTCCAGGTACAGACCGCGATACAGGAAAACAGCCACCACGAGGAAAATCGCCAGTGGCAACAACATCAACCAACGCTTCATGCAGTCGCTCCCGTCATGCCCAGTGCTTCCCGCACACGGCTTTTCACCTTGACCCGATAACGCCGGTCCAGCGCTGCCAGCAACCCGCCCAGACCTGTGAGCAAACCACCGAACCAGATCCAGCGCACGAACGGCTTGACGTGCACACGTACTGCCCAGGCGCCATCCCCCAGGGGCTCGCCGAGTGCGACGTAGAGGTCACGGGTGAAACCGGCGTCGATCCCGGCTTCGGTCATCACCGAATTCTGTACGGTGTAGAGACGTTTTTCCGGGTGCAGGACACTGACTTCCTTGCCGTCCTTGATCACCCGCACGGTACCCTTGTCGGAGGTGAAGTTCGGGCCTTCGAAGTGCTTGGCACCTTCGAAGATGAACTGATAACCGCCCAGGGCCATGGACTCGCCAGGCGCCAGGCGCAGGTCGCGCTCGGCACTGTTCTGGCTCGACAACACCACGCCGAGGGCGCAGACGGCGATGCCCAGGTGTGCAACCTGCATGCCCCAGTAGCTGCGGGTCAGGGTCGGCAGGCCTTTGATCAGGCCTTTGTGGCGAGTCTTGTCGAAAATGTCACGCACACCGGCCAACAACACCCAGGCCGCGAGCATGAAGGTCGCCAGCACCGCCCAGTTGAAATCGCCATAAGCCACGCCCGCCACCACCGCCAGCGCGGCGCTGCCGAGTAGTACCGGGGTGAGCATGCCCAGCAGCCATTTCACCGGGGTGTCTTTCCAGCGCACGATCACGCCGACCGCCATCACCAGCATCAACAAGGCCATCAATGGAATGAACAGCGCATTGAAGTACGGCGGGCCGACCGACAGCTTGGCACCGGTCATGGCATCGAGAATCAACGGATACAAGGTGCCCAGCAGGATCATCGAAGCGGCCACCACCAACACCAGGTTGTTGCCCAGCAACAGGGTTTCCCGGGACCAGAGGTTGAAGCCGACCTGGCTCTTGACCACCGGTGCGCGCAAGGCGAACAGCGTCAGCGAACCACCGACCACGAACAGCAGGAAGATCAGGATGAACACGCCGCGCTCGGGGTCCGAGGCAAAGGCGTGCACCGAGGTCAGTACGCCGGAACGCACGAGGAAAGTGCCCAGCAGGCTCAACGAAAAGGCGGCGATGGCCAGCAACACGGTCCAGCTCTTGAACACACCACGTTTTTCCGTGACGGCCAGCGAGTGAATCAGCGCGGTGCCCACCAGCCAGGGCATGAACGAGGCGTTTTCCACCGGGTCCCAGAACCACCAGCCGCCCCAGCCGAGTTCATAGTAGGCCCACCAGGAACCGAGGGTGATGCCGATACCGAGAAATGCCCAGGCGACGATGGTCCATGGCCGCGACCAACGCGCCCAAGCGGCGTCCAGGCGACCGCCCATCAGCGCGGCGATAGCGAAGGCGAAGGCCACCGAGAAGCCGACGTAGCCCATGTACAGCATCGGCGGGTGCACGATCAGGCCGATATCTTGCAGCAACGGGTTGAGGTCGGCACCGTCGCCAGGCACTTGCGGCAGGATGCGCTTGAACGGGTTCGAGGTGAGGATCAGGAACAGCAGGAAACCGGTGCTGATCATGCCCATCACTGCCAGCACCCGTGCCAGCATGACTTGCGGCAACTGTCGGGAGAACACCGACACGGCGAACGTCCAGCCGCCGAGGATCAACGCCCACAACAGCAACGAACCTTCGTGCGCGCCCCATACGGCGCTGAACTTGTAGTACCAGGGCAAGGCACTGTTGGAATTGTTGGCGACATAAGCGACGGAAAAATCGTCGGCCATGAACGCATAGGTCAAGCAGCCAAAAGCGAACAGCAGGAAGGCGAATTGCCCCCATGCCGCCGGCTGGGCCAGGCTCATCCAGAATCGGTCACCGCGCCAGGCGCCGACCAATGGCACGACGGCCTGAACCAGCGCAAAGCACAGGGCCAGGATCATCGCCAGATGACCCAGTTCGGGAATGAAGATGCCGGAAGTCATGGATCAACCCTCCTTAGCGGGTGTTGGGGCGGATTGACCACTGTCTTTCAAGGCCTTGGTCACTTCCGGCGGCATGTACTTTTCATCGTGCTTGGCCAGCACTTCATCGGCCACCACCACGCCTTCGGCATTGAGCTTGCCCAGGGCGACGATGCCCTGCCCTTCGCGGAACAGGTCCGGAAGGATGCCGCGATAGCTGATGGTCACGGATTTGTTGAAGTCGGTGACGACGAACTTCACGTCCAGCGAATCTCCGGAGCGCTGCAGGGAACCGGCCTCGACCATGCCGCCCGCGCGGATGCGCGTGTCCTGCGGGGCTTCGCCGTTGGCGATCTGGGTCGGTGTGTAAAACAGGTTGATGTTCTGCTGCAGGGCGCTGAGGGCCAGGCCCACGGCGGCGCCGACCCCAACCAGGATCGCCAGAATGATGATAAGACGCTTTTTACGCAGCGGATTCACTTGCCGTTCTCCCGGCGCAGACGGCGCGCCTCTTGTTGCAGATACCGCTTGCGGGCCAGGATTGGCGCCGCCACGTTGAGGGCCAGCACTGCCAGGCAAATGCCATAGGCCGACCAGACATACAGGCCGTGATGGCCCATGGCGAGGAAGTCGCCGAATGAAGCAAAACTCATCGAGCAACCTCCAGGCTGTTTTCAACTTCGGCCTTGACCCAACTGGCCCGGGCTTCGCGCTTGAGCACCTCAAGGCGCATGCGCAGCAGCAATACCGCGCCGAAGAAACAATAGAAACCCAGCGCCGTCAGCAGCAACGGCAGCCACATCTCGGCGGGCATCGCCGGTTTTTCCGTGAGCGTGAAGGTTGCGCCCTGATGCAGGGTGTTCCACCACTCCACCGAGTACTTGATGATCGGGATGTTGATCACGCCGACGATGGCCAGCACCGCACAGGCCTTGGCCGCACTGTCACGATTGCTGATGGCGTTGCCCAGCGCAATAAGACCGAAGTACAGGAACAAAAGAATCAGCATGGACGTCAGTCGTGCATCCCAGACCCACCACGAGCCCCAGGTCGGCTTGCCCCAGATCGCCCCGGTGACCAGCGCCACGGCGGTCATCCAGGCACCGATGGGCGCCGCGCACTGCAGGGCGACGTCGGCCAGCTTCATCTTCCACACCAGCCCGACGACGCCACACACCGCCAGCATCACGTAGATGGACTGTGCCAGCATGGCGGCCGGAACGTGGATGTAGATGATGCGAAAGCTATTGCCCTGCTGGTAGTCCGGCGGCGCGAAGGCCAGGCCCCAGACCACGCCAACGCCGATCAGCAGCAACGCCGCAATGCTCAGCCATGGCAGCATTCTGCCGCTGATGCCGTAAAACCATTTGGGCGAGCCGAGCTTATGAAACCACGTCCAGTTCATTGCTGTTTCCATCACGGTTGCTGCTCGCTATCGCGAGACAGCCATAGGGTCTTTACTGGTCAAATTTTGACCAGACCTCATTATTCGCCGACGCTGATCTTCAGGCCAGCGGCTATTGCAAAGGGTGTCAGGGTTATCGCCAGGGCGGTCAGGCTCCCAAGCCACAACAGATAACCGGTCGCCGGCATGCCCTGCAAGGCTGCCTGCAAGGCGCCACTGCCAAGAATCAATACCGGGATGTACAACGGCAGGATCAGCAACGCCAGCAACAGCCCGCCACGCTTCAAACCTACCGTCAACGCCGCGCCCACCGCACCGAGCAGGCTCAGTACCGGTGTACCCAGCAATAAAGAAAGCAGCAACACCGGCAGACAGGCGGCAGGCAAACCGAGCATCAACGCCAGCAAAGGCGCGAGCAAAACCAGTGCCAGGCCGGAAAACGCCCAGTGTGCCAGTACCTTGGCCAAAACCAGAAGAGCCAGGGGGTGCGGCGAAAGGACCCACTGTTCCAGCGATCCGTCCTCGAAATCACTGCGGAAAAGCCCGTCCAGCGAGAGCAGGACCGATAAAAGGGCCGCCACCCAGACCAGTCCCGGAGACAAGGTTTGCAACAATTGAGACTCGGGACCGACCGCGAGGGGGAACAGCGAAACGACGATGGCGAAGAACACCAGCGGGTTGGCCAGTTCAGCCGGACGGCGGAACAACAGACGGGCTTCGCGGGCAACCAACAGGCCAAAAACACTCATACGGCCCAGTTCCCCAGATCAATGTCGCGGTACGCGGCCGGCACGCGGCTCAGCGTGTGGTGAGTGGTCAAGACCACCATGCCACCGCGCTCGCAGTGGCCTGCCAAGTGTTCTTCGAGCTGCGCCACGCCTTGCTTGTCGAGGGCGGTAAAGGGCTCATCGAGTATCCACAACGGTGGGCTGTCCAGATAAAGCCGCGCCAGCGCCACTCGGCGCTGTTGACCCGCGGACAGCGTATGGCAGGGAACATCCTCGAAACCGCGCAGCCCGACTGCGGCCAGGGCCTGCCAGATTGCATCATGGGAAGCCGGTTGATGCAGGGCACACAGCCAGCTCAAGTTCTCTTGCGCCGTCAGCAAATCCTTGATGCCGGCGGCATGGCCGATCCACAAGAGATTGCGTGCAAGTTCTGTGCGTTGCTCGCTCAGCGGCTGACCGTTAAGCAGTACTTGACCGGCGGTCGGGTGCATCAGGCCGGACAACAGGCGCAACAGGCTGGTCTTGCCACTGCCGTTGGGACCGCTGATTTGTACCATTTCGCCACTGGCCATTCTCAAATCGAGATTTTCGAAGAGCAGCCGAAGGTCTCGCTCACAAGCAAGGGCAACGGTTTGCAAGACTGGACTGGTCAAGGGTTCACGGGCCTTATACGGTTCAAGTCGGCGCTGGCGCGGCCGTTAAAGAGATGCAGAATAAAGGTATTGGCGGCCCGGACGAGAGAGCTGCGTCAATTAACTGGGAAATTTTCCGCATTCTGTATACAACGGGGCGGCATTATACATGCCATTTCCTACTCTCAAGCGTGCAATTTCCCAAGGTTGTGACCGCGTATGACAGGCGAAATGAACATCCTCCCCCTACCGCAGGCCACCGCGACGACCCCGCGTGCGCCAGCGGTCAGTGGCGAGTTGCTCAAGCTGCTGACGCCGATGGAGGGCCTGATCAGCGCAGGCCAGACCGCCAAAGCTGAAGTGCTGTCGCTCAAACAGGCGGATCAGGCCTTTCAATTGCTGCTCAAGCTCACTCTCGAGAGCGGCCGGCAGACCACGCTCCAGGCCATCAGCAATCAACCCCTGGCCCAAGGCAGCAGCATCGCGGTTACCCAGCCTTCGGCGGGCAACCTGGCGGTCACCGTGCAGCAAGCTATCGCCGCCAGCGTCGCCACCCTCACCCGTATCGACACTGCGAAAATGCCGGTGGGCACCCTGCTGCAGGGTAAGGTGCTGACCTCCCAGGTGTTGCCGACTGTACCGGGGCAAGCCACGGTGTTTCGCTCGATGGCCAGCCTGCTCAATACAGCGCTGAGCGGCAGCACCCTCAGCATCGACAGCTCGCAACCGTTGCGCATCGGCACGTTGCTCAGCGCACAGGTAGAGGATGGTCAGACCCTCAAGTTCGTGCCCTTGAGCAGCCGCCAGGAGCAACTGGCCGTGACCCAGCAATTGCTCAGCCAACAAAGCCGCCAGGGTTCGCTGGATAGTTTGCTCAAACAGCTGCAAAACCTGCCAGCCTCGACGCAGACTTCAAACGAGCTGCGCACGGCCGTGGACAGATTGCTCGCCGGGCTGCCGGACATCCAGCAATTGAGCAGCGCCAAAGGCCTGGCCCAGGCGCTGGCCAGCAGCGGAGCCTTCCTGGAGTCGAAATTGCTGGGCGGCCAGAACCTGGCGCCTGACATAAAAGGCGACCTGCTCAAACTGATCGGCCAGTTGTCATCCGGGCTGCCGGCCAGCACCCAGCTCAGTGCGATCATCGCCGCCAACACCCTGGCCCAGGCCATGCCGAGTTTCGTGCGCAATGCCCTGGGCATGCTCGGCCAGGTCAGCGCCAAGCCGTCGCCGACTGGTTTTCCGTTGCCTGAGCGGCTGTTGCAAAGCGCCGACGGCGAAGACGACCTGGAGCATCTGTTGCGCCTGGCCGCTGCGGCGGTCTCACGCCTGCAAAGCCACCAACTGTCGAGCCTTGAGCAGTCCGGCGTCACACCGGATGGGCGATTGATGAGTACCTGGCAGTTGGAGATTCCGATGCGCAACCTGCAGGACATCGTGCCGTTGCAGGTCAAGTTCCAGCGCGAGGAGGCCCCCGAAAGAGAACAACCCAAGGAACGCCAGGAGGAACGAGCGCCCAAGCAACAACTGTGGCGCATCGAACTGGCGTTCGACATGGAACCGCTCGGGCCGTTGCAGGTTCAGGCACAACTGATCCAGGGCAGCCTCAGCAGCCAGCTCTGGGCCGAACGCGCCTACACCGCCAGCCTGATTGAAAGCAACCTGGCGGCATTGCGCCAGCGAATGCTGGCCGCCGGGCTGAACGTCGGCGATCTCGACTGCCACCTCGGCAAACCACCCCAAGGTCCGCAAACCCGTCTCGAACAACGCTGGGTCGACGAAAACGCATGAAAAACCCCAACGCTCCCCGCCAGGCCATCGCTCTCAAGTACGACGGCACCCACGCCCCAACCCTCTCGGCCAAGGGCGACGAAGAACTGGCGGAAGAAATCCTGCGCATCGCTCGCGACTGCGAAGTGCCGATCTATGAGAATGCCGAACTGGTGAGCCTGCTGGCGCGGATGGAGTTGGGGGACAGTATTCCGCAGGAGCTTTATCTGACGGTTGCCGAGATCATTGCGTTTGCGTGGAATTTGAAGGGTAAGTTTCCGGTGGGGCAGGGTCCAGTTGCTGAAGTAGCGGAAAAGGATGTAACGGACTGCCGGAGCGTCCAATCAAATAAGTGATTGCCATAGGGTTATCCAATCATAAATACATTTATTATTTTATTGTAATTAATTAGCGAATAAATCAACCTTCGGTAGCAGCGAACCTGCTTATGCTAAATATTGACACCTCTTCTTCAAGCCGCCCATCCAATGCAGCTCTCGCAAGCACCTCTCCCAACCCAGTTGCAAACTTGAACCCATGCCCAGAGCATGCCGAAACATAAAACACACCAGGTAAATCAACTGACTCCCCCAGTATAAAAGAACCATCCGGAGTCATTGTATAAATACATTTTTTTGATGCGTACGGAATTGGATTCAAACTAGGAAATATCCGCATTACACAAGAAGAAATTTGGTCGATAACTCTGCCTTCCACAGGCTGGCCGTGCGACAAACAATCAAATGGTGTTTGCTGGTAATTATGAAATCCAATCTTGACCCCTGGCTCCTCACTACTGATTTCAGGTGTACCATAAAGTAAACGCCCATCTGACATCTGATACAAAAAAGCGGGAAAGTTTTTTAAAAAATCCAAACTTCTCCGCGACTTAGGTTTAAACCAGTAAACAGGCACACTTTGAGAGCGCACCAAACCTGAGAGATCATCAACAAGCATCTTACCTATCGCTGCCCCCGTCGACAAAATCACTCGCGCCGTATGAATAAGTTCGCCGCCACTCAATTGAACAGCTAAACCTTGCGAAGTTTTCAGTATACTTTCCACCGAAGTACCGAACCGAGCCTCAGCACCGTTCCTGACAGCCAAGTTGACCATGTGCAATTTTGAGTCATCTGCTGCAATAGTGTATGCCCCCTTTTCATATACAGCTTCCATGTCTTCCAGAACATGAAAAGCACGAAACGACTCAGCAATTTCAGTCGCAGACAAAAGCGTGTGTTTGATTCCCCCCTGCAGCGCGGTTGCGACACTTTTTGGAACAACTCCCGAGTCCACCGGCCCGACAAATAGCCCCCCAGTAGGAAAAACAAGACGTCTACTACATGACCTGTCTAACTCTTGCCATAGGTTATCTGACTGAGAAAGCAAGGGGAGATATGACGTACCCTCCCAGTAAGCACGCCTAAAAATTCGGGACCCCCCATGTGATGATCCAAATAAATTTATAGGCGCTGCTGAATCAACGCCTAGCACATCGACTTTCGAGCACGAAAGCCTCCAAAGCGATGCACTTCCTACAACACCTAACCCAATCACAACCACACTGTATCTACGCCCCATACTGCCCCCGTTTTCGCGAAAACCTGTTTTTTACAAACGGCTCAAGCACTACCAAAGCCAATCCACTAATGACGACCAATAGCACACATAAAACAGCCGTTGAAAATTCTTGCTTGTAAATTACTGCCGCAACAAAAAACTGCGTGACCGGCAATACAAACTGCAACAACCCCATAGAAGTCATAGTAAGACGCTTAGCTGAAAGCGAAAACAAAGCCAAAGGAACAATTGACACTACACCACAGCTAAACACCAGTATCGTACGCTCCAACCCAAAATCCTCAGGAATCGCCATACTTAAATCTGAGTAAAGTAAAATCAACGTGTAAAAAAAGGCAAGCACAGAAGACTCCAAGAACAAACCGTTAAAAACGTTCAGCGATGTCATTTTTTTCAGGCATGAGTACCCCCCCCAAGACATGCCGATAGTCAAGTAAACCTTCACGACGAGCTCATCATTCAAAACCAATAGCCAAAGCACACTAATTACCATAATCACCACAGCCACCACTTTACATATTGTGACCGGCTCTTTATACAGGACAACACCCGCTGCAATACTTATAATGGGTGCAACTAAGTAACCAAAGCTGCTTTCCAGGACACGACCATGGATAGAGGCCCAGATAAACACTCCCCAATTAACGGCTAATAACAGGGCCGCAAGAGCATGTACAAACAATAGCCTGATGTTAAGCTGAGCAAAAAATCTCCCCACCCCCTTACAAGCGCACAAAATTAGAAAAACCGTCAACAGAGACAAATATACCCTATAAGCAACCAATTCTACTGCGCTCAAAGACCCGATATATTTCCAAAAAACAGAAGAGAACCCCAACAGCACATTTGCAAGAACGCCACTGAGGGATCCGATAAAAAAATACCGCTGCTTGCTTGAGGGCAACATACGGCTATCTCTTCCACAAAGTTAGCTCAACTATTTCATAACACCAGATTATCTGACCATTCTCCTGCCTACTGCAGTACGCGTCGCCCTCCCTTGTCCAGCTCAATATCTCTTCGATCAGATGATCCTGTATCCTCGCCCACTTCTCAGAATACAGTAGCAAAGGAAGGTCATGTCGCTCTAGAAGCCTGCAGTTAATTACATATCTCTCTTCGTGCAAGTCTCGTAGCCTCCTCATAACCTGTCGAATCCCGACCAGTGAGTTAAGGCCTAGCAAGACCTTTCCACCATCAATTAAATGTTTCGGCAACGATTCAAAAAACCTCTCCAAGGTTCTATCCCCATAAAACATAGAATCAATAGCGAGTCCCTCCCCGTTAGATCTATCGAGCACCTCAAGGAACGAATCGGAAGGCGTTCTCCAGCCAGGAGGATTAAACAAAATCAAATCGTATTTCTCTGGAACCTCTGGAAGTCCTTGAAAAAGGTCGCCACAAGCAAACTCAATGGTATTGACGCCAAAGTTGTAAAACTCGTTTTTCTTTGCCGCTGCAACCGCCTCTCTGGATATATCAGACCCAGTAATGGATATAGCACCCATACTTTTTAGCAACAATGAATGCACACCACTCCCGGTTCCAAGATCCAAAAACCTGAACCCCTTACACTCTTCAGTAACATAGCGCGCTATCAGCGACCCAAAGGCTTCTCCCGCGAGACTCACTTTAAAAACTGCGGGATCATCAATAAGCTCAATACAGTGCCCCAATCCAAAATAGACGCTATATAAGTCACCCTTCACCCTGGATTCATTGAGACAATCAAAGTGGACTTTAGTCGACCTGTCTACGCTCATTACGATTCTCCGAAAGAAAATACGCTTCCAATTCTTTTGAACGCTCCGCAGCGGCAGCTAGAGCAGATAACATAACGCCATTGAAGTCATGCTGATCGAACAACTGGACTGCTCGTTCGGTTGTACCGCCTTTGGTTTGCACCTCCTCACACAATTGCATCGGCGTTTTTCTGGTTGATTTCAAAAGCAAGGAGGTTCCGTATAACAACTGCGTAGAAACTTCCCAAGCGACCTTGGAGTCAAACCCTTCGCTCTCTGCGTATAACAGTAACGCATTGGCAAAATACGCGACCAATGCGGGGCCACCTCCTGCGAGCGCTGTACCTGAATCAAGCTGCCACTCATTATCAACTTGCATGCAAATGCCAATCGTGCCGAAAATTTTTTCTGCGACAGTTATCAAATCACTGCCGGCACTTTCTTGGACATAGTAAAAAGTAACGCCTTCCTGCACCTCTGACGGAGTATTTGGAATCGAACGAACTATCCGCGTATGACCTAGGGTACGGCAAAGCGAATTAGTAGTGATGCCAGCCATGACGGAGATGACCGGTCCACGGTGAGAAAGCAATAACTGATTGTCGCGAACCACGCTCTGAAATTGCTGGGGTGGGACAGCTAAAATAACAACATCGTCATCATCAATACTTTCAATTCGCTTACTTACCTCAACGCCGCAGGAAGCCAGATAGGCTGCTCGATCAGCACAGACTTCAATCGGCTTTAAATGGCAATCAATAATGCTCCGTCTTAGCCCGAACAAAATTGCCCGCCCCATTTGACCAACACCTATAATATAAATATTGTTCACGAAACCGTCCTCTTGTACGTTAATTGCGCAACACTCAACCCCTTAAGACTTAATCAAACAATATCCACCTGCAGAACAAACTTAATGACTGACGCTCAAACCTGTCAATGCAAAAGCCACAACCAAACAAAATTCAACACATTCACATCGTTCAAAAACAGGCAAGCCTGTAGGAAACCTCGTACATTACTGTGTAGGACTCAAATTGACCGCAACAGTCTAAATAGATCTTCTTAAGAGTAGGACTTAACTTCCTTAATGAGGATGAAACATGAATCATTCCGTAACACTTACAAAAGCCAAATCCCCCATCCGATTGTCAGGCGACCACTGTCTCAATTACCAACCGCCCCAATGCAAACCCGTCTCGAACAACGCTGGGTCGACGAAAACGCATGAAAAACCCCAACGCTCCCCGCCAGGCCATCGCCCTCAAGTACGACGGCACCCACGCCCCTACCCTCTCGGCCAAGGGCGACGAAGAACTGGCGGAAGAAATCCTGCGCATCGCTCGCGACTGCGAAGTGCCGATCTATGAGAATGCCGAACTGGTGAGCCTGCTGGCGCGGATGGAGTTGGGGGACAGTATTCCGCAGGAGCTTTATCTGACGGTTGCCGAGGTCATTGCGTTTGCGTGGAATTTGAAGGGTAAGTTTCCGGTGGGGCAGGATCCGGATGGAGGGATAGTGGAGCGCGATATAACTGAGTAAAACGACAACGTGTTGGCTGCCACTCATTTGAAGTGACAGCCAACGCGACAACTTTGAGCAATACTTCAGTCAGGCATCGCTAACACTTACTTCCGGCCTAATATCACCCGCAATTTTTCTACCTTGCATTGTGTAGATATTAAAAGAAATACGTGAACCAACAAGTGGCAACAGATATTCCATGCCCATTAAGTCACGCCCGCGCAGTTCACAGAGAGCACCATTAAATGAGGCCCGAACTGTTCCTTTCGCGCCGGCCGTTATGGTCAAACACGGATACTCCAACTCAAAAGTCTCGACGAATCCTGTATGACGAGATAGTTCCTGCTCCATGCTAAACATTCCTTAAAATAGAAATCAATAAATTAGTTATCGAACCAACTACGTAAGTTCGACGACAAAATTAAGGTTCCTGATAAAACAGCGCAACTATCAAAAGTAACGTAATAGCAAATGGCTACGACCGGACATCAAGCCATTGATAAGTCCAGCCACGAGTGCAGACCACGCCACCGCCGTGGTTTCATTGGCTCGCTCGGTATGCATTGCCTCCTGGCAGCCACTGTAGTAACGCCAGGCAAAGAAACACTAATACACAATCAACACCTTGATCGTGCCTCCCAGCACCAACCCCTCCCTTGAGTTCCCCACTGTGATTCGGGTAGAAACGCTTTGCCACCTACCCACCCTGAATTTATGCCGAGCACATACACCGAGAGCGGTATTGCAACGCCTTTGGAGTGATTCAGCGAGGCCAGGGAAATCACCACGAATATCGCTGGCATGATTCGCAATGACTTTTTCGATACCTTATTCTTGAAACAGGCAATGGCATGGAAGACTGTTGAGGGTTGTAGAACGCCATCGTAGGAATACCGCCCGGACCAAGCCCCTGGCGCTGCGCGTCACACCCTGGAAGCGGAACGCGGAGCGTCCCTGGAGGCATTCCCACGCAGAGCGTGGGAACGATCCGGGTGTACGCTCAGTTCTTATGCACCTTGCTCATCAACTCCGCCTCGGCCTGGGTCAGGCCACAAGACTGGGTCAGTTCGTCGACACTGGCACCCATACCGACCAGCTTCGCCGCCTGATCAAACGACAGGCTCTTGGGATCGCGCTGTTCCAGTCGGGTGAGTTTGTCCGGCAATGGCGCGACGAGCGTGCGCAATTCATGCAGCTCTTCGCCCATGCGCACATTGCCATCCTGGTAGTTGTCGACGCGCCTGCCCAGGTCCTTGATGCGCTGGTCACGCTGCGCATCGCCCTGGGCCTGTTGCGCGGCGATCAGCTTTTGCCCACGGATGTAGGACAAGAACATTGCCAGCGTGCCTGCCCAGAACAGGAACAGGACAATCACCGCCACCTCTAGAATCAATCAGATACTCTCCAGTTCCGACCATTCTTCTTCGCTCATCATCTTGTCGAGTTCGACCAGGATCAGCAGTTCGTTGTTCTTGTTGCACACGCCTTGAATGAACTTGGCGGACTCTTCGTTACCGACGTTCGGCGCTGTCTCGATTTCCGACTGACGCAGGTAAACCACTTCGGCCACGCTGTCGACCATGATCCCCACCACTTGCTTGTCGGCTTCGATGATGACGATGCGGGTGTTGTCGCTGATTTCGGCATTCATCAGGCCGAAGCGCTGGCGGGTGTCGATCACGGTGACCACGTTGCCGCGCAGGTTGATGATGCCCAGCACATAGCTCGGAGCGCCCGGTACCGGGGCGATTTCGGTGTAGCGCAGGACTTCCTGGACGCGCATCACGTTGATGCCGTAGGTTTCGTTGTCCAGCTTGAAGGTGACCCATTGCAGGATCGGATCTTCGGAACCCTTTGCCGCCGTCGCCTTGTCATTCATACCCTGATCCCCTCAAGAAACCGCCCTGGCGGTATTGTTCTGTTATGTAGGTTTATGCGGCGGCTTGCTGCCGCCCATGTGCCGGGCTCCGCCGCTGGCAATCAATTCGGCCAGTTCGGAAACATCGAGCAATGCACACATGTGTTCAATCACCGTGCCCGCCAGCCATGGCCGCTGGCCACGGTGACTGCGCCATTTGATTTCGTTCGGGTCCAGGCGCAACGAGCGACTGACCTGATGCACCGCCAGCCCCCACTCATAGCCCTGGACGGAAATCACGTATTGCAGGCCCTGCTTGAAGTCCTCGCGGTAGCGGTCGGGCATGACCCAACGGGCCGTGTCCAGCACCTTCAGGTTGCCTGCCTGGCTCGGCAGGATGCCGAGGAACCACTCCGGCTGGCCGAACAGCGACGTCAGTTCATGACCGGACAGTGGATAGATCGAACCCAGGCACACCAGGGGCACTGCCAGGGTCAACCCAGCGACATCGAACAACAGGCATTCGAAGGGCTCGGCCGCCCAGGCCGGACGACCGTTGGTTTCTGCCGGTGGCGGCGTGTTGGCGGGTGGCAGATGGACTTCGACCACGGGTGGTACCAGCACCTGCTGCACTTCGACAGGGACAGGAACCAAAATTTCTGGTTCGTCCATGGCCGGCGGCGCCAAGGCTTGCAGCAAGGGCGCGATAGTCGAGACCGGTGCCAGAACGGGGGCCGGGCTGTCCACCACGGCGACGGGTGCCTGCGCAATCGGCGCTACCACCTTTGAGGTAGCCACTACGGCATCGCGAGCTTGTTCTTCAAGCACCGCGGCCTGGAATTCATCCAGCGCGGCTTCAACCTCGACCACCTCGGGAGGGGCTTCGAAGGGCGGCGCAAGTTCCTCAGTAATGTCTTGCAGCAGGCTGTCCAGATAAGACTGCAGCGCCAGTTGCGGGCGCGATGTGATCTTCAATGGCCGGTTCATGGGCGCGCACCTGTAGGAGCTGCCGCAGGCTGCGATCTTTTAGCGATTTCAGACGCGCCGCAAAGCCAGATCAAAAGATCGCAGCCTGCGGCAGCTCCTACAGGGATCGGTGTCATTTTATGCCACCTGCGCGACGAGTTGGGCCGCCAGCAGATGCTTGAGCAGCGCGCGGTAGGCAACGACGCCACGGCTCTTGCCGTCGAATTGCGAAGGCGTCAGCCCCGCCCGACTGGCATCGCGCAGGCGTGTGTCGACCGGGATGTAGCCCTGCCAGATCTCTTCTGGAAACTTATCGCGCAACACCCGCAGCGTACCGAGGGACGCCTGGGTGCGGCGATCGAACAGGGTCGGCACGATGGTGAACGGCAAGGCTTGCTTGCGCGAACGATTGATCATCGCCAGGGTGTTGACCATGCGCTCCAGGCCTTTGACCGCCAGGTGTTCGGTCTGCACCGGAATCACCAGTTGCTGGCTCGCCGCCAAGGCATTGACCATCAGCACCCCGAGCAGTGGCGGGCTGTCGATCACGGCGTAATCGAAGTCCTGCCATAACTGCGCCAGGCTCTTGGCGATCACCAGGCCCAGGCCACTCTGGCCCGGCGACTGGCGTTCAAGGGTGGCCAGCGCGGTACTCGATGGCAACAGCGAAATGGACTCGTGACTGGTGGGCAGCAACAACTGACCGGGCAGGCCCTGGGGCACGCTGCCTTTATGCAGGAACAAGTCGTAGTTGCTGTGTTCCAGGGTGTCGGGGTCATAACCGAAATAGCTGGTCATGGAGCCGTGGGGGTCGAGGTCGACCACGACCACGCGCTTGCCCGCCTCGGCCAGTAACCCGGCTAGAGCGATGGAGGAAGTGGTTTTACCGACACCACCCTTTTGATTGGCGACTGCCCAGACTCTCATTCGATTGTTCCTCCCGCCCGAACGGATCGACCGGGAATTAGCTCAACGTGTTAATGCGGGTGACGGAGAATTGACGGCGTTCTCTCGTACCGGCGACATGACCTTGGTCGGTGCAGTTTGTGTGCCAGCACGCTTCAACGCGGCATCCGGTTGTGCATTGGCCGCTCCGGTTGCCGTGAGGCTGCGACGTATGTCCAGGTTGCGTGACACCACCAGCACCACGCGACGGTTGCGCGCGCGGCCCTCGGCCGTGGCGTTATTGGCCACTGGCTGGAACTCGCCATACCCCACCGATGCCAAGCGACCAGGGTTTACCCCTTGCATCGCCAGCATGCGCACGATGCTGGCCGAGCGCGCCGAAGACAGTTCCCAGTTGGTGGGATACTGCGCGGTGCGGATCGGTTGGTCGTCGGTGAAGCCTTCGACGTGGATCGGGTTGTCGAACGGCTTCAGGATCGCCGCTACCTTGTCGATGATGTTGAAGGCAATGTCGCTGGGCATGGCATCGCCGCTGCCGAACAACAGGCTGGAATTGAGTTCGATCTCGACCCACAACTCGTTGCCGCGCACGGTCATTTGATTGGAGCTGATCAGGTCGCCAAAGGCCGCGCTGATGTCATCGGCAATGCTTTTAAGCGGATCGCTGGCACCCGAGACACCGGCATCGACCTGGTCGCTGTCCTTGACCAATGGCTTGGCCGGAGTCACGGTCTTCGGCCGCTCGTCACCGATGGGGATCGGCTTGAGCGCACGATCGCTATCGGTAAAGACGCCCACCAGCGCCTCGGAAATGACCTTGTACTTGCCTTCGTTGATCGACGAAATCGAGTACATCACCACGAAAAACGCGAAGAGCAAGGTGATGAAGTCGGCGTAGGAAACCAGCCAACGTTCATGATTTACATGTTCATCATGTTGACGACGACGAGCCATAGTCCATTACCCCCATCAATCCATGAAGCCCTGGAGCTTCAACTCGATAGAGCGCGGGTTTTCACCTTCGGCGATCGACAGGATTCCTTCCAGCAACATTTCGCGATAACGCGACTGGCGCAACGCGATGGACTTGAGCTTGGCGGCAATCGGCAGCAACACCAGGTTGGCACTGGCCACGCCATAGATGGTGGCGACGAAGGCCACGGCGATGCCATTGCCCAGCTGCGACGGATCGCCCAGGTTGCCCATGACGTGAATCAGGCCCATCACCGCGCCGATGATGCCGATGGTCGGCGCATAACCGCCCATGCTTTCGAAGACCTTGGCGGCTTCGATGTCGCGGCTTTCCTGGGTGTAGAAGTCCACCTCCAGAATGCTGCGGATCGCTTCCGGCTCGGCGCCATCGACCAACAACTGCAGGCCTTTGCGCGAGTAGTTGTCGGGTTCGGCATCGGCCACCCCTTCCAGCCCGAGCAGGCCTTCCTTGCGGGCGGTCAGGCTCCAGTTGACGACGCGATCGATGCCACCGGCCAGGTCGACCCGCGGAGGAAACAAGATCCACGCCAGAATTTGCATGGCCCGCTTGAAGGCGCTCATGGGCGATTGCAACAACGCCGCGCCAATGGTCCCACCCAGCACGATCAACGCGGCCGGTCCGTTGGCCAGCGCACCGATATGCCCGCCTTCGAGGTAGTTGCCGCCAATGATGGCGACGAACGCCATGATGATGCCGATGAGACTTAAAACGTCCATCAGACGCAGGCCTCGACGATGTGCCGGCCGATGTCGTCCAGCGCATACACTGCGTCGGCCAGTTCGGCCTTGACGATGGCCATGGGCATGCCATAGATCACGCAGCTGGCTTCATCCTGGGCCCAGATCGAACTGCCGCTCTGCTTGAGCAGGCGCGCGCCTTCGCGACCGTCCGCGCCCATGCCGGTCAGTACCACCGCCAGAACTTTGTCGCCATAGGACTTGGCCGCCGAACCGAAGGTGATGTCCACGCACGGCTTGTAGTTCAAGCGCTCGTCGCCCGGGAGGATTTTCACCGCTCCCCGGCCGTCGATCATCATTTGCTTGCCACCAGGCGCCAACAACGCCAGGCCCGGACGCAGGATGTCGCCGTCCTCGGCTTCCTTGACGCTGATCCGGCAAAGCTTGTCCAGGCGTTCAGCGAACGCCTTGGTGAAGGCCGCCGGCATGTGCTGGACCAGCACGATCGGTGCGGGGAAGTTGGCTGGCAGCTGGGTCAATACCCGCTGCAAGGCCACCGGGCCGCCGGTGGACGTGCCGATAGCCAGCAACTTGTAGGCTTTGCGTTTCGGCGCTGGCGACGACGGAGCCTGCGCAGGTGCACGGGCCGGGATCGGTGCGGGAGACGGGCGCACAAGCGCGCTGCTGCCATAACCGATGCTGCTCGATGGCGTTGGCGTTGGCGTTGGCACTGGAGTCGGTGCTACCACCGGCGCCGGCGCACTGTAGCTGCTGACACGACGATTACTGCGCGAGATGCTGAGAATCTTCTCGCACAGCAGTTGCTTGACCTTCTCGGGGTTGCGCGAGATGTCTTCGAAGTTCTTCGGCAGGAAGTCCACCGCGCCGGCATCCAGCGCGTCCAGGGTGACCCGGGCGCCTTCGTGGGTCAGCGACGAAAACATCAGGACCGGGGTCGGGCAGCGCTGCATGATATGCCGTACCGCGGTGATGCCGTCCATCATCGGCATCTCGTAGTCCATGGTGATCACGTCCGGCTTGAGGGCCAACGCCTGATCAATCGCCTCTTTGCCGTTGGTCGCCGTGCCGACGACCTGGATATTCGGATCCGCGGAAAGAATTTCCGAGACGCGGCGGCGGAAAAAACCCGAATCGTCCACCACCAGGACCTTGACTGCCATAAACACTCCATTAGACGCAGCGAGGCGTCAGTCGCCACCGCTGCGCCAGAATCAAATACGCCGTGCGGCGTAACGCTTGAGCATGCTCGGAACATCGAGAATCAGCGCGATGCGGCCGTCACCGGTAATGGTGGCGCCCGACATGCCCGGGGTTCCCTGGAGCATTTTGCCCAATGGCTTGATGACCACTTCTTCCTGGCCCACCAACTGGTCGACGACAAAGCCGATCCGCTGGGTGCCCACCGAAAGGATCACCACATGGCCTTCGCGCTGCTCTTCGTGAGCGGCGGAGCTGACCAGCCAGCGCTTGAGGTAGAACAACGGCAGTGCCTTGTCCCGCACGATCACCACTTCCTGGCCGTCCACCACGTTGGTGCGCGAAAGGTCGAGGTGGAAAATCTCGTTGACGTTCACCAGCGGGAAGGCGAACGCCTGGTTGCCGAGCATGACCATGAGGGTTGGCATGATCGCCAGGGTCAGCGGCACCTTGATGACGATCTTCGATCCCTGGCCCTTGGCCGAGTAGATGTTGATCGAACCGTTGAGCTGGGAGATCTTGGTTTTCACCACGTCCATGCCCACGCCACGACCCGACACGTCGGAGATCTCGGTCTTGGTCGAGAAGCCCGGGGCGAAGATCAGGTTGTAGCACTCGGTATCGCTCAGGCGGTCGGCCGCGTCCTTGTCCATCACACCGCGTTTTACCGCGATGGCACGCAGGACGTTGGGGTCCATGCCTTTTCCGTCATCGGAAATCGACAACAGGATGTGATCGCCTTCCTGCTCGGCCGCCAGGATCACCTTGCCGCCACGGGCCTTGCCCGACGCTTCGCGCTCTTCCGGCGATTCGATGCCGTGGTCGACCGCGTTGCGCACAAGGTGGACCAGCGGGTCGGCCAGGGCTTCGACCAGGTTCTTGTCGAGGTCGGTGTCTTCGCCGACCAGCTCCAGGTTGATCTCTTTCTTGAGCTGGCGCGCCAGGTCGCGAACCAGGCGCGGGAAGCGTCCGAACACTTTCTTGATCGGCTGCATCCGGGTCTTCATGACCGCCGTCTGCAGGTCGGCCGTGACCACGTCGAGGTTCGACACGGCCTTGGACATGGCTTCGTCGGCACTGTTGGCGCCCAGGCGCACCAGGCGGTTACGCACCAGCACCAACTCGCCGACCATGTTCATGATCTCGTCGAGCCGTGCGGTATCGACCCGCACGGTGGTCTCGGCTTCACTGGCCGGTTTTTCCGCAGGCGGCGCGGCCGGAGTTCGGGCCGCGACTGGTGCTGCGGCTGCCGGCGCTTTGGCTTGCGGTTCGGGCGCCTTGGCAACGGGCTTGGGTGCGACAACCTTGGCGGTCGATGCCGCCACGGAGGCGTTCGAGCTGCTGGCCGTTGTCGCGGTGCCGACTTCGCTGAACTTGCCTTTGCCGTGCAATTCGTCGAGCAGTGCCTCGAATTCATGATCGCTGATCAGATCACTGCCGGCCGCCGCTGCGGTTGGCGCTGCCGGTGCTGGAACAGAGGCAATGGCCGACTCTAGCGCCTCAACGGCAAAGTTACCCTTGCCATGAAGCTGGTCGAGCAAGGCCTCGAATTCTTCGTCGGTGATGTCGGAACTATCACCCGCCTCTTTCGCCGCTGACGGCTCTGACGGCGCGGCGGGTGCCGGGGCCACTGCATCGACGGCGAACTTGCCCTTGCCGTGCAGTTGATCGAGCAACGACTCGAACTCGGCGTCGGTGATTTCGTCGCTGGCAGGCACTTCGCTGGCGGGTGCTGGAACAACTGCCGGCGCCTCGGCCTGAGCCTTCACGGCGTTCAGCGAGTCCAGCAATTGTTCGAATTCGTTATCGGTGATATCGCCTGAATCGGCGGCAACCACAGGCGCTTCGACCTCTGGAGCAACAGGCGCAGCAGCCACTTCGTCAGCCGATTGCGGCTCGGCCAGACGCGCCAGTGCCGCCAGCAGCTCAGGTGTTGCAGCCGTGACCGGACTACGCTCGCGCACTTCGCTGAACATGCCGTTCACCGCATCCAGCGCTTCGAGGACCACGTCCATCAATTCCGAGTCGACGCGACGTTCGCCCTTGCGCAGGATGTCGAACACGTTCTCGGCGATGTGGCAGCACTCCACCAGCTCGTTGAGCTGGAGGAAGCCGGCGCCCCCTTTTACAGTGTGAAAACCGCGAAAAATTGCATTGAGCAAGTCCGCATCATCCGGACGGCTTTCCAGCTCGACCAGTTGCTCGGACAGTTGCTCTAGAATCTCGCCGGCCTCAACCAGGAAATCCTGAAGGATCTCTTCATCGGCGCCGAAGCTCATTAAGGGGGTGCTCCTACAGGTCTAAAAACCCAAAAAACCTGAACTTTAAAAACCCAGGCTGGATAGCAAATCGTCCACATCGTCCTGACCGGACATAACGTCTTCTCTTTTATCGGCATGAATCTGCGGACCTTCACCCTTGGTGAGATGTTTTTGTGGATCTTTTTCTGCAAGCATTGCCGCACGGTCATGTTCGATGCCCGCAAAGCGGTCCACCTGACTGGCCATCAGCACGAGCTTGAGCAGGTTGCTTTCCACTTCGGTGACCAGTTGGGTCACACGCTTGATCACCTGGCCGGTAAGGTCCTGGTAATCCTGGGCGAGCAGAATGTCGTTGAGGTTGCTGGACACGGCGCGATTGTCTGCGCTGCTGCGCGCCAGGAAACCATCGACGCGCCGGGCCAGTTCACGAAACTCTTCGGCCCCGACTTCGCGCCGCATGAACCGTCCCCAGTCGGCGCTCAAGCCCTGCGCCTCTTCAGCCAGGCCGTTGACCAATGGCGTGGCGTTTTCCACCAGGTCCATGGTGCGGTTGGCGGCGGCTTCCGTCAGTTTGACCACATACCCCAGGCGCTCGGTGGCGTCGGTGATCTGTGACACTTCCTCGGCTTGCGGCATGTGCGGGTCAATCTGGAAATTGACGATCGCGCTATGCAGCTCGCGGGTGAGCTTGCCCACTTCCTGATACAAGCCACGGTCACGGGTCTGGTTGAGCTCATGGATCAATTGCACAGCATCGCCGAACCTGCCCTTTTCAAGGCTCGCGACCAATTCAACGGCGTGTTTTTTCAGGGTCGATTCAAAATCGCCCTGGGATGACTCGTTATGCTCCATAGCTCCCCCGTGGCGCAGTTCAACCGATGCGTTCGAAAATCTTCTCGATTTTTTCTTTCAACGCCTGGGCCGTGAAGGGTTTGACCACATAGCCATTTACGCCGGCCTGGGCCGCTTCGATGATCTGCTCGCGCTTGGCTTCGGCAGTCACCATCAGCACTGGCAGGTGCTTGAGTTTTTCATCGGCGCGCACATGACGCAGCAGATCGATACCGGTCATGCCAGGCATGTTCCAGTCCGTCACCAGAAAGTCGATGCTCCCGCTGTTGAGTACCGGAATGGCGGTAGTGCCATCGTCGGCCTCGACCGTGTTGGTGAACCCAAGGTCACGCAACAGGTTCTTGATGATCCGCCGCATCGTTGAGAAGTCATCAACGATGAGGATTTTCATGTTCTTGTCCAATTCGACCTCCAAGCAGACTAAAACGCGCCCAGCACCTGGACACGCCATTTCTATCAATCTGGCAAAACACTCGATGACTGTTTGGGATACAACGGATCGAGACCGGCGCGGTTCATTACCCCACCAGCCGCGTCGCAGTGCCCCCACACTGCCTTCAGCGCGCTCGCCACTCTCCCAGACGCCCCCGCAAACGGGCCGCGCACTGGCTGTGTAACTGGCTGACCCGGGATTCGCTGACCCCCAGGACTTCGCCGATTTCCTTGAGATTCAATTCTTCGTCGTAATACAACGCCAACACCAATCGCTCGCGCTCCGGCAAGTTGGCGATCGCGTCCGCCAGCGCCGCTTGGAAGCGTTCATCTTCCAGATCGCGAGACGGTTCCAGATGCGCACTGGCGCCATCCTCGTGCAGCCCTTCGTGTTCGCCGTCCTGCAACAGGTCGTCGAAACTGAACAGCCGACTGCCCAGGGTGTCGTTCAAAATCCCGTAGTAATCGTCAAGACTCAATTGGAGTTCGGCCGCAACTTCGTGATCTTTAGCGTCACGCCCGGTTTTAGCTTCAATCGAGCGAATCGCGTCGCTGACCATCCGCGTATTGCGGTGGACCGAACGAGGCGCCCAGTCGCCCTTGCGCACTTCATCGAGCATGGCGCCGCGGATGCGGATGCCCGCGTAGGTTTCGAAACTCGCGCCTTTGCTGGCGTCGTATTTGGTCGAGACTTCCAGCAGGCCGATCATCCCGGCCTGGATCAGGTCTTCGACCTGGACACTGGCCGGCAGTCGTGCAAGCAAGTGATAGGCAATGCGTTTAACCAGCGGCGCGTAACGCTCGATCAGCTCGTACTGCGCGTCACGCGCCGATGCCTTGTAGAGGTTGTAACCGCTTGCGGTCATAGCACGGGTCCTGCCGTCTGTTGCACGAGGCGCTCGACGAAGAATTCCAGGTGCCCGCGCGGGTTGGCGGGCAGTGGCCAGGTATCGACCTTCTGCGCGATCGCCTTGAATGCCAGCGAGCACTTGGAGCGCGGGAAGGCCTCGTAGACGGCGCGCTGCTTCTGCACGGCCTTGCGCACGCTTTCGTCGTACGGCACCGCACCGACATATTGCAAGGCGACGTCGAGGAAGCGGTCGGTGACCTTGGTCAACTTGGCGAACAGGTTGCGCCCTTCCTGGGGGCTCTGCGCCATGTTGGCCAGCACCCGGAAACGGTTCATGCCGTAATCGCGGTTGAGCAATTTGATCAACGCATAGGCGTCAGTGATCGAGGTCGGCTCGTCGCAGACCACCAGCAACACTTCCTGGGCCGCGCGCACGAAGCTGACCACCGACTCGCCAATACCTGCAGCGGTGTCGATCACCAGCACGTCGAGATTGTCGCCAATGTCGCTGAAGGCCTGGATCAGGCCAGCGTGCTGCGCCGGGCTCAAGTGAACCATGCTCTGGGTGCCGGACGCCGCCGGAACGATGCGGATGCCGCCGGGCCCCTGCAACAGCACGTCGCGCAATTCACAGCGGCCTTCAATCACGTCGGCCAGGGTACGTTTGGGTGTCAGCCCCAACAGAACGTCGACATTCGCCAGCCCAAGGTCAGCGTCCAGCAACATGACGCGCCGGCCAAGCTCAGCCAAAGCCAGGGACAAGTTCACTGACACGTTAGTTTTGCCGACGCCACCTTTGCCGCCGGTCACCGCGATCACCTGTACAGGATGCATGCTGCCCATGTTATTTCTTTACCTTGTTCTGCATAGACGGGGCCACATAACTGGCTGCGCGTTCACAACCGGAACAATGCATGGCAGGCCATCGATGTAGGGTACAAAAACTATTCATTGTTACCTCAGCCAACCTGCTTGGTCGGACTGTGGTAGATATCAGCGAACATGTCAGCCATGGCCTCTTCGCTGGGTTCTTCCTGCATTTGCACGCTGACGGCCCGACTGACCAGTTGATGACGACGCGGCAGATGCAGATCATCTGGAATCCGCGGGCCATCGGTCAGGTAGGCCACCGGCAATTCATGGCTGATCGCCAGACTCAACACTTCGCCCAGACTTGCCGTTTCATCCAGTTTAGTCAGGATGCAGCCAGCGAGCCCGCAACGCTTGTAACTGTGATAAGCAGCGGTTAGAACCTGTTTCTGGCTGGTGGTTGCCAGGACCAGGTAATTTTTTGACTTGATGCCTCGACCGGCCAGGCTTTCGAGCTGCATGCGCAGGGCCGGATCGCTGGCTTGCAGGCCGGCGGTATCGATCAGCACCACGCGCTTGCGCAACAAAGGGTCCAGCGCCTGGACCAATGACTGGTTCGGATCGACGTGGGTCACCGGCACATTGAGAATCCGCCCGAGGGTCTTGAGCTGCTCCTGGGCACCGATGCGAAAGCTGTCCATGCTCACCAGGGCAATGTTCTGCGCGCCGTACTTGAGCACGTAACGGGCCGCCAGCTTGGCCAGTGTGGTGGTCTTGCCCATGCCGGCCGGGCCGACCATGGCAATCACGCCGCCCTCTTCCAGCGGTTCCATTTCCGGCGTGACAATCATCCGCGCCAGGTGCGCCAGCAACATGCGCCAGGCCTGACGGGGTTCTTCAATTTCGCTGACCAGCGCCAGCAGGTCCCGCGACAACGGGCCGGACAAGCCGATGCGCTGCAGGCGACGCCACAGGTTCGCCTGGTCCGGGCGGCTACCCTGCAGCTGGTTCCAGGCGAGGGAACCGAGTTGTACTTCCATCAGTTCGCGCAGGCTGTTGAGTTCCGAACGCATCGAGTCGAAGACCCGCGTATCGATAGTCGCCGCCGGGGCCGGTGTCGGCGCGGGACGGCGCGGCTCGGCCAGGGTCGGTTCGATCAGCGGCTCGGCAGCCGTCAGCGGCAGGCCGGCAAACAACTGGCGATTAGTGCTCTTGTCGCTATCGCCTTCGCCCTCGCCTCGCAGGCTCAATTCGGCCTGGGCGTTGACGATGCGCGACTGGGTCTTGCGCAGTTCGTCCTCGAGCTCCATGTTCGGAACGCGCGGGGCCAGCGCCGACAGTTGGTAATCCAGGGCAGCCGTAATCTCGACGCCACCGGCGATGCGGCGGTTGCCAATGATCGCGGCATCGGCGCCCAGCTCATCGCGAACCAGCTTCATGGCCTGACGCATATCGGCGGCGAAGAAACGCTTAACTTGCATGAATCACTACCTCAGCCGTTGGGCCCTACTGTCGCAACGATGGTCACTTGCTTGTTGTCAGGAATTTCCTGATAAGCCAACACATGCAAACCCGGGACTGCGAGCCGGCCAAATCGCGAGAGCATCGCGCGAACCGGACCGGCCACCAGCAGAATCACCGGTTGACCTTGCATCTCCTGCCGCTGCGCCGCATCGATCAACGAGCGCTGCAGCTTCTCAGCCATGCTTGGCTCCAGCAGAACACCCTCTTCAGAGCCTTGTCCTGCCTTCTGCAGACTATTGAGCAATATTTGTTCCAACCTGGGTTCCAGCGTGATCACTGGCAGCTCGGAGTCAGTGCCTACAATGCTTTGCACGATTGCGCGGGATACGCCGACACGCACCGCGGCGACCAGCGCGGCGGTATCTTGACTCTTGCTGGCATTGTTCGCGATGGCTTCGGCAATGCTACGAATGCCGCGTACCGGTACCTGCTCGGCCAATAGCGCTTGCAAGACCTTGAGCAATTGCGACAGTGACAGCACGCCCGGCACCAGCTCTTCGGCCAGCTTCGGCGAGTTTTTCGCCAGCAATTGCATGAGTTGCTGGACTTCTTCGTGGCCGATCAGCTCGCTGGAGTGCTTGTACAGGATCTGGTTCAAGTGGGTGGCCACCACTGTACTGGCATCGACTACGGTGTAGCCAAGCGATTGCGCCTGGGCGCGCTGGCTGATTTCGATCCACACCGCCTCCAGGCCAAAAGCCGGATCTTTGGCGGTAATGCCATTGAGCGTGCCGTAGACCTGCCCCGGGTTGATCGCCAGTTCGCGGTCCGGGTAAATCTCCGCCTCGGCCAGGATCACCCCCATCAGGGTAAGGCGATAGGCACTCGGAGCCAGGTCGAGGTTATCGCGGATGTGAACCGTAGGCATAAGGAAGCCCAGGTCCTGGGACAGCTTTTTGCGCACGCCCTTGATCCGCGCCAGCAATTGCCCGCCCTGGTTGCGGTCCACCAACGGAATCAGGCGATAGCCCACTTCCAGGCCGATCATGTCGATCGGCGTCACGTCATCCCAACCCAGCTCCTTGGTTTCCTGGGCGCGGGCCGGCGATGGCAACAGTTCCTGCTGACGCTTGACCTCTTGCAGGGCCTGCACCTTGGCGCTGTTCTGCTTTTTCCAGAACAGGTACGCACCACCTGCAGCCAGCGCGGCCATGGACAGGAAGGAAAAGTGCGGCATACCCGGCACCAGCCCCATCACCGCCATCAAGCCCGCCGACACCGCCAACGCCTTGGGCGAGGCGAACATCTGCCGATTGATCTGCTTGCCCATATCTTCGGAGCCCGAAGCACGGGTCACCATGATCGCCGCCGCTGTAGATAACAACAGTGATGGCAATTGCGCCACCAAACCGTCACCGATGGTCAACAGGGCGTAAACCTTGCCGGCATCGGCGAAGGTCATGTTGTGCTGGAAGATACCGACCGCCATGCCGCCGATCAGGTTGATGAACAGAATCAACAGGCCGGCGATGGCGTCACCGCGCACGAACTTGCTGGCACCGTCCATTGAGCCATAGAACTCGGCCTCCTGCGCCACTTCCGAACGCCGCGCCTTGGCCTGGTTCTGGTCGATCAGGCCGGCGTTGAGGTCGGCGTCGATGGCCATCTGTTTGCCGGGCATCGCATCGAGGGTGAACCGCGCACTCACCTCGGAAATACGCCCGGCGCCTTTGGTCACCACGACGAAGTTGATGATCATCAGGATCGCGAACACCACGATACCGACCACGTAGTTACCGCCGATCACCACCTCGCCGAAGGCCTGGATCACCTTGCCCGCGGCGGCATGACCGTCCTGGCCGTGAAGCATCACTACTCGGGTGGAAGCCACGTTGAGCGCCAGGCGCAAGAGCGTCGCCACCAACAAAATGGTCGGGAACACCGCAAAATCCAGCGGCCGCAAGGCGTAGACGCAGACCAGCAAGACGACAATCGACAACGCGATATTGAACGTGAAAAACACGTCGAGCAGGAACGGCGGCATCGGCAACATCATCATCGCCAACATGACCAGCAGCAACAGCGGCACGCCCAGATTGCCTCGGCTGAGGTCGGCCATGTTCGTGCGGGCACTGTTGATTAACTGAGAGCGATCCACCGGTATTCCCCGTTCCTTTGAAGCAAAACTTTTGACGCCATAAGCTGGCGCAAAGCGGCTATTGCAAGAAGCCTTCCAACTTTCGTGAGGAGTTGAAACAGAGGGATTGGTCGGGAAAAATCAAGTCGCATGGACGGTCGTCTTCGCGAGCAGGCTCGCTCCCACAAGGGGATCGGCCCGGGCAACACTGCTTGTGTACAACACCGATCACGCTGCTAGGAATCCCGGCGCAAATCCGGTGGAATCGGCAAGTCATCCTTGAGTGGGTCCGGGCGCTTGCCCTTGCCTGCGCGGTATTGGCGAATCTGGTAGACGTAGGCCAGTACCTGGGCGACGGCGAGGTACAGGCCGCCGGGGATTTCTTGCTCAAGTTCGGTGGAGTAGTAAATCGACCGCGCCAACGCCGGCGATTCCAGCAGCAGAATTTCATTGGCCGTCGCAATCTCGCGAATCTTCAACGCCAGGAAGTCGCTGCCCTTGGCAATCAGCATCGGCGCCCCACTCTTGTCCGGGTCGTACTTGAGGGCCACGGCATAGTGGGTCGGGTTGGTGATGACCACGTCGGCATCCGGCACCGCCGCCATCATCCGGCGCTGGGACATCTCGCGTTGCAGCTGGCGAATCCGCTGCTTGACCTCCGGTCGCCCCTCCTGGTCCTTGTGCTCATCGCGGATTTCCTGCTTGGTCATCTTGAGCTTCTTGATGCTTTCCCAGATCTGGATCGGCACGTCGACGGCGGCGATGATGATCAGCCCGCAGGCCATCCACAAGGTGCTCCAGCCGACCACTTGCAGGCTGTGGGTGATGGCGCGGTCCAGTGGTTCGTGGGCGATTCGCAGCAGGTCGTCAATGTCCGCCGACAACACCGCCAGGGCCACGAACAGGACGATGAAGAACTTGGCCAGGGCCTTGAGCAGTTCGGTCAGGGCCTTGGCCGAGAACATGCGCTTGAGACCCGCGCCGGGGTTCATGCGGCTGAACTTGGGCGCCATGGTGCCGGCGGAAAACAGCCAGCCACCCAGGGAGATCGGGCCGATCAAGGCGGCCAGCAGCAGGGTGATCATCACCGGCTGGATCGCCAGCAAGGCAATCTGCCCCGAATGCAGGAGGTAGGTGCCCATCGAACGCTGGTCCAGCACCACGTCTCGTGACAGGGAAAAATTCAGACGCATAAGGTCCATCATGTCCTGCGCCAGGGCCCCACCGAAGACCAGCAGCGCACCGGCCCCGGCAAGCATGATCGCCAGGGTATTGAGCTCCTTGGAACGGGCAATCTCACCCTTCTCACGGGCGTCCTTTTTCTTTTTCTCCGTGGGGTCTTCTGTCTTGTCCTGACCGCTTTCGCTCTCAGCCATGCCTCAGCGCGCCTGTGCCAGTTCGCGTAAAAACTGCAAGGCCTCGGAGGCCAGCGGTTGATACTGGTTGAGAATGTCCGCCAGCCCGACCCAGAGGATGAACATCCCGAGCACCAGGGTTAGCGGGAAGCCGATGGAGAAGATGTTCAGTTGCGGCGCGGCGCGGGTCATCACGCCAAACGCGATGTTGACCACCAGCAACGCGGTGATCGCCGGCAGCACCAGCAGCAGCGCCGCGCCGAGCACCCAGCCGAGTTTGCCGGCCAGTTCCCAGTAATGGTTGACCATCAGGCCGCTGCCGACCGGCAAGGTGGTGAAGCTCTCGGTCAGTACCTCGAACACCACCAGATGGCCGTTCATGGAGAGGAACATCAGTGTCACCAGCATGGTGAAGAACTGCCCGATCACCGCCACCGACACGCCGTTGGTGGGATCGACCATCGATGCGAAGCCCATGCCCATCTGGATCGCGACGATCTGTCCCGCCACCACGAAGGCCTGGAAGAACAGTTGCAGGGAGAACCCCAGGATCGCGCCGACGAGGATCTGCTCGGCAATCAGCAGAAGACCGCTCAGGTCCAGCGCATTCACCGGCGGCATCGGCGGCAGGCCCGGCGCGATGACCACAGTGATGGCGAGGGCGAAGTACAGGCGAATGCGCTTGGGTACCAGGGCAGTGCCGAACACTGGCATCACCATCAGCAAGGCGCCGACGCGAAACAGCGGCAACATGAACGTCGCCACCCAGGTACTGATCTGGGTATCGGTCAGCTGCAGCAGCGACGACATGGCTTAGCCGATGACCTGCGGAATACTGCCGTACAGCTGCAGGATGTATTCCATGAACGTCTGCACCAGCCAAGGGCCGGCGACGATCAGCGTTACCAGCATCACCAGCAGGCGCGGCAGGAAGCTCAGGGTCTGTTCGTTGATCTGCGTCGCGGCCTGGAACATCGCCACGACCAGGCCGACCAGCAGACTCGGGATCACCAACACCGCGACCATCAGCGTGGTCAGCCACAAGGCTTCGCGGAAGATATCGACGGCGACTTCCGGCGTCATGGCGACACACCGCCGAAGCTGCTGGCCAAGGTGCCGATGATCAGCGCCCAGCCATCGACCAGCACGAACAGCATGATCTTGAACGGCAGGGAAATGATCAGCGGCGACAGCATCATCATACCCATGGCCATCAGCACACTGGCCACGACCAGGTCGATGATCAGGAACGGGATGAAGATCATGAAGCCGATCTGGAACGCGGTCTTGAGCTCCGAAGTCACGAACGCCGGCACCAGGATGGTCAGCGGCGCCTGGTCCGGCGTGGCAATGTCGGTGCGCTTGGACAGGCGCATGAACAACTCCAGGTCACTGGTGCGCGTCTGGGCCAGCATGAAGTCCTTGATCGGTACCTGGGCCTTGGCCACGGCATCCTGAGCGGTCATCTTTTCCGCCAGGTAGGGTTGCAAGGCATCCTGGTTCACCCGGTCGAACACCGGCGCCATGATGAACATCGTCAGGAACAGCGCCATGCCGGTGAGGATCTGGTTCGACGGCGTCTGCTGCAGGCCCAGGGCCTGACGCAGGATCGAGAAGACGATGATGATCCGGGTGAAGCTGGTCATCAGCATGACGAACGCCGGGATGAAACTCAGCGCGGTCATGATCAGCAGAATCTGCAGGCTGACCGAATATTCCTGGGCACCTTCGGCGTTGGTGCCCAAGGTGATGGCCGGGATCGACAATGGATCGGCGGCTAACGCCAGCGGCGCGGCCAGCATCATGGCCAGGGTCAAGATGATGCGCAGCGCGCCCATTACTTCTTATCCTTCTGATCCTTGCCCATCAACTCCATCAGGCGCTGGGCAAACTCGGGGGTAGCTTTTTCAGTGCCGCTCGGCACCTGCACCGGCTCCTTGAGCACATGCAACGCCGTGATGGTCCCCGGGCTCAGGCCGAGCAGGATCTGTTCGTTGCCGACTTGCACGAGCATCAAGCGATCACGGGGCCCCAGTGCGCGAGAACCGATCAGCTCGATCACCTGCCCCTTGCCGGCCGGCCCGGCCTGTTGCACCCGGCGCAAGAGCCAGGCGAGGAAGAAAATCAGCCCCAGCACCAGCAACAAGCCGAATACCAGTTGCGTCAACTGCCCGGCCACGCCGCTGTTGACCGCGGGCGCGGCGGCGGCATTGGCGACAGGCTCGGCGGCCAGCACAAGGCCTGGCAACGCCAGGGCCAGCCCCGAAAACAACCCCAGGAGCCTTTTCACTCAGCGCAGCTTCTTGATGCGTTCGCTTGGGCTGATCACGTCGGTCAGGCGGATGCCGAACTTCTCGTTGACCACAACCACTTCGCCATGGGCGATCAGGGTGCCGTTGACCAGCACGTCCAGCGGCTCACCAGCCAGGCGATCCAGTTCAATGACCGAGCCCTGGTTGAGCTGCAACAGGTTGCGGATGTTGATGTCGGTGCTGCCGACCTCCATGGAGATCGACACCGGGATATCGAGAATCACGTCCAGGTTCGGGCCTTCGAGGCTCACCGGGTCGTTGTTTTTCGGCACGCTGCCGAACTCTTCCATGGGCAGGCGGTTGGACGAAGAACGGCCAGCATCGGCGGCCAGCAATGCGTCGATATCGGCCTGCCCGGCGTCGCCGGTTTCTTCCAGGGCAGCAGCCCACTCATCAGCCAGCGCCTGATCGTCCAGGGTATTCATATTGTCAGCCATCATTTGTCCTCGGCGAACGACTCTTCAATTAGAAGAGTTGATTAATAGGGGTAATTGCGCCGCCTCAACGGCGCTCGATCGGCTCGATCACTTGCAGTGCAAGGTTGCCCTTGTGCGAACCCATCTTGACCTTGAAGGCCGGCACGCCGTTGGCGCGCATGACCAGCTCTTCCTGCATGTCCACGGGAATCACGTCCCCTGGCTGCATGTGCAGGATGTCGCGCAGCTTCAACTGGCGACGGGCAACGGTGGCGTTGATCGGTACATCGACGTCCATCACGTCCTGGCGCAAGGCGTTGACCCAACGCTCGTCCTGGTCGTCCAGGTCGGACTGGAAGCCGGCATCGAGCATTTCGCGCACCGGTTCGATCATCGAGTAAGGCATGGTCACGTGCAGGTCGCCGCCACCGCCATCGAGTTCGATGTGGAAGGTCGACACCACAATGGCTTCGCTCGGGCCAACGATGTTGGCCATGGCCGGGTTCACTTCCGAGTTGATGTACTCGAAGTTCACTTCCATGATCGCCTGCCAGGCTTCCTTCAAATCGACGAATGCCTGCTCCAGGACCATGCGCACCACGCGCAACTCGGTCGGGGTGAACTCACGGCCTTCGATCTTGGCGTGGCGACCGTCGCCGCCGAAGAAGTTGTCCACCAGCTTGAACACCAGCTTGGCGTCGAGGATGAACAGCGCCGTGCCGCGCAGCGGCTTGATCTTGACCAGGTTGAGGCTGGTCGGCACGTACAGCGAGTGTACGTATTCGCCGAACTTCATCACCTGCACACCACCGACCGCCACGTCTGCCGAGCGGCGCAGCATGTTGAACATGCTGATGCGCGTGTAGCGGGCAAAACGCTCGTTGATCATTTCCAGCGTCGGCATGCGTCCACGGACGATGCGATCCTGGCTGGTCAGGTCGTAGCTCTTGACGGTGCCGGGTTCGGCAGCGATATCGGTCTGTACCAGACCATCGTCGACGCCATGCAACAGCGCGTCGATCTCATCCTGGGACAGCAGGTCCTGCACGGCCATGTCGTGTTCCTACTGCAGTACGAAATTAGTGAAAAGCAACTGTTCGATCACCACTTTGCCGAGCTCTTTCTGCGCCACTTCCTGGACGCTGGCGGTGGCCTTCTGGCGCAACATTTCCTGGCCGACCGGCGAGGCGAGGGTCGCGAAATCCTGACTGGAGAACAGCATCACCAGGTTGTTGCGGATCACCGGCATGTGCACCTTGAGCGCGTCCAGATCCGCTTGGTTGCGCGCAAGCATGGTAATGCTCACTTGCATGTAGCGCTGGCGTCCGTTCTGGTTGTAGTTGGCCACGAACGCCGGGGCCATCGGCTCGAAAACGGCAGGCTGCTTGCCCACGGGGGTGGTTTCGGCCACGACGGCAGGCTTGCTCTGGGCACTGTGCATGAAGTACCAGGTCGCCCCCACGGACAAGCCGATCGCCAGCAACAGCGCCACCACGATCAAGATGATCAGCTTGAGTTTGCCTTTGGTTGCGGGGTCTTTTACTGCTGCGTCGCTCTTCGCCATGCCAATAATCCGTCACTATTCGGTTTTTACAGTCGCGCGACTAGGCAAGAGCAAGTGTTATGCCAGAAGCAAAAGATCGCAGCCTGCGGCAGCTCCTACATTGGACTGCGTACATCCTGTAGGAGCTGCCGAAGGCTGCGATCTTTTAGGGGGCGCCGCGAATTATCAGGCGTAATAATCGACTGCGCTGGAGCCAATCACGCTAGTCGGGCTGGCCGCAACTTGGGTAACGCTGGCCGAAAGCTCGTCATCCATCGAATCAAGGCGACCGCCGCCAGCACTGGCGCGTCCACTCTGCGCCTGCTGATGTTGCGCCTGGTCCTGGGATCCCCGGGACTGGTCCGAGACGTTGACGTCAACCTGGCCCATGCCCTGCTGGGTGAACATGTCGCGCAAACGCTGCATCTGCCCGTCCAGCGCTTCACGCACGCCCGGATGCGCGCTCATGAACGTCACCTGGGTCTGCTGATCGGGCACCATGTTCACCCGAATGTCGAGACGGCCGAGTTCGGCCGGCTGCAACTGGATGTCGGCCGCCTTGAGATTGGCGCTGGACAGGTACATGACCCGATTCACCACTTCTTCCGTCCAACCGCTCTGATGCATCGCGATGGGCTGGTTGACCGGCAGGGCGTTGGCGGTTTTTGGCGTCGCTGCCTGGGTCAGTGCCGCCAGGCGGTCGGCGAAATCGTCGACCCGGGTATCGCTGCTGGCAGACTTGAGGTCCTTGAGCCCATCATCGATCAGGCCACTGAAGGCCTGGTCGCCGCCCTGGTCGGTACTGTCCATGTCGGTTTGCACGTCGAGCATGTTCGCCATGCCAGCGGCGAAGGTCTGCGCCGCCGTCCGTTCACCGTCGACCTCGGTCGGAGCTGCCTTGGGTTGTGCCTGGCTTGAGGCCGAGACATGGCCACTCTGCTCCATGGCCATGCGCAGGGCTGGCAGGGCGTCCAGTGGGTCGGCTTCGGGATCGAATCCTGTGTCAGTGGCGGGGACGATTGGCGGGATGACCGCCGCAACGGGCGCTTCGACGGCTGGTTGATCAGCCACAACAGGCGCCGCGATGACAGGCACCTCGACAGGATCAACCGGCGCAGCTTCGACGCCCCCTGCCTGTTCGTCCGTCGCATCGGCGCTGTCCTGCTTGTCGTCGGCTTGCGCCGGCTTGTCGGCGGGCAAGCTTTTGCCGCTATCGGCAACGACAGGCTTCTCGGCGGCAGCGTTATCCTTGACGTCGTCCTTTTTACCGAGGCTGTCGGCAGCCTTGTGAGGTTGTGGTTTCGAAGGTCCGTCAGCAGCCGGGTTCCGGCCTTGTGCGGCGTACACCTGAGAGAAGCTCGACGCCTTGTCCCCGGGCTCGGCGGCGACCTTCGTGGAAGGGGCGGCGGCGGCCTGACTCTTGGCCTGAGCGGCGGCCTGAAGAAGAGAATTTGGGGTAAAGGGCATTTAACGGTCTCCGCTGCACTGGGATCGTAGGTACAGTTGCAAGAGTTAATAGCAAGGGGCGGGCCAGTTTCGCCTGATGGCGACGAAAAGCGTCTTGCGCCTCAGCTTTCCGCCAGGGACCGTTGCCGCTCAGCTTCGTAAAGAGGCCGAACGATCGCGAACTCAAGGTCGATTGCAGTGATCAGCTCCTGGATTTCGGAGGGCGAAAGCTTTTCAGCATTTTTCTCAAGTTCGCCACATAGCGCGACAAGCTTGACGGCGCCCATGTTGCTGCTGCTGCCTTTGAAGCTGTGCGCCACGTCTACGAGCTGCGCAGCTCTCCCTGCCTCGCGCAACCCTTGAAGGCGCTCTTCGGAATCGGCGAGAAAGGTATCCAGCAACTGCGGATACGCGTCCTCCATGACCTCGCGCAACTCGTTCAGCGCGTCGAGGTCCAGATGTTCATCAGCCACTTGTTCGCTCCTTGATCAAGAATTTATGGATTATGCCAGAGCCTTCCAGAGAAACTCCACGCGGGCACTTCGACCATCGTCAGACCAGCTTGCATTATGACCCAACTGACGGATCAGACTGACTCCACGTCCAGACAGACGGACAGGATCGACAGGACGTTCCAGTACCCGCCCGACATCAAATCCCTTGCCGCTGTCCTCGACGCGAATTGCCAGGCATCCACCCTCGCCTTGCGGGGTAACCTGTAAATGCACCCGGACATAACCGTCCTCAAGCTCGTCCAGGCGTGCATTGCGTTGTAGATAATAGCGGGTGAAACCCGACACATCGCGTTTAAGGCTGGAATCCAGGCCTAGCACTCCATGCTCCAGGGCGTTGGAGTACAACTCGGCCAGTACGCTGTAGAGCGCCCCGCTTTGAGCCCGCAGACCGTGCACTTCCTGCAGCAGTTGCAAGAGATGGGGCAACGGATTGAAGCGCTTGAGCGTCGCAGCGCGAAACTCGAAACTGGCCGACCAGTCCAGAGGGCAGGACTGGCCACTGTCGGAATAGATCGGCAGCGGCGGGCTCGCCTGAGTGGGCGCAGGCAGGCTGACCTCGACCATGCTGACGTCGTCGCGCGCCTCACCACGAAAGTCCCGAAGCGCCTGCTCGATATCCTCGAACAAGGTGTCGGGTTGACGATTGGCGGCAAATACCTGCTGCAACCGCTGCACACCAAACAGCTGGTCATCGGCGTCGCAGGTATCGATCACCCCGTCGGACAACAGGAATATCCGATCACCCGGGGCCATCGGAAACACTTCGGTGCGATCATCGAAGGTAGGCGGGCTCAGCACCCCCAGTGGCAAATGCCGCGCGGTCAGTGGCGTTCGCTCGCCGCTGGCAACGCTGTACAGGTAGCCGTCCGGCATGCCGCCGTTCCAGACCTCCACCGAGTGATTCTGGGCACTCAGGCACAGCATCGTGGCGCAGCAAAACATGTCCACCGGCAGGATACGCTTGAGCTTGGCATTCATCTCGCGCAGGGTTTCCGCCAGGCCGTAGCCCTTGGCGGTCATGCCGTAGAAGACTTCGGCCAGGGGCATGGCGCCAACGGCGGCGGGCAGGCCATGGCCGGTGAAATCGCCGAGCAGCACATGCATGTCCCCTGCCGGGGTGAAGGCGGCCAACAGCAAGTCGCCGTTGAACAATGCGTAAGGCGATTGCAGGTAGCGGATATTGGGCGCATTCAGGCAGCCGGAATGAGCCACCTTGTCGAACACCGCCTTGGCCACGCGCTGTTCGTTGAGCAAGTATTCGTGGTGCCTGGCGATCTGGTCGCGCTGCTGTACAACGGTGGCCTGCAAGCGCCGCAAGCGGTCCATCGCCTTGATTTTGGCGGCAAGAATCACCTGGTTGTACGGTTTTGCCAGAAAATCGTCACCCCCGACCTCCAGGCAACGAGCCAATGCCTGGTTTTCCGACAGCGAGGTGAGGAAGATGATCGGAACCAGGGTTTCCCCGGCCAATGCCTTGATTTGCGCGGCCGCCTCGAAGCCATCCATCACCGGCATCATCGCGTCCATCAACACCAGCTGCGGGCGTTGCTGGCGAAATATTTCCACCGCTTCGGCGCCGTTGGCGGCCGTCAACACTTGATGCCCCTGACGGCGCACGATGCTCGACAACAGCATGCGATCGGCGGCGCTGTCTTCGGCGATCAGGATCGTCAGCGATTCGAGTGCCGGTTGCACAGTGATCAACTGATGTCGAACAGCTTGTCGAAGTTGGAAATGGCGAGGATTTTCCTCACGTCGCAATTGCTGTTGACCACGCGAATATCGGAATCGTCGCCGCCAGCGTGATCTCGCAACAGCAGCAACATGCCCAGGGCGGAACTGTCGAGGTAGGTGGCTTCCCTCAGATCGACGACGACTTCGGCGAGCGCCTTGTCTTCGTAGGATTGACGAAATTCCTGATGCTTGGCGAAATCGAATCGTCCCTTGACCGATATCGTCAGCTTTTGCCCATCCGGGGACACTTCTGAAACGACTGACATGTCATGGCTTCCTTGTCGTTGGTAAACCTTCTTGTACAAGGTTTAGCATTGGGTAGAGGTTGGGGCAAGGCAGGATATTTTTGGAGGCCTTGAGCCCCCACAGGTTGACCGCCTTTCTCCTGTGAGAGCGAGCCTGCTCGCGAAGAACGATAACGCGTTCCATATGACTCAATACGCATCATGGCGCGGCAACCGCTGGGACAGTTCATCCAGCAGCTTTTGCTCGCGCTTGTCCTCCAGCGCCCGCGCTTCGTCCTGGTAGCGCTGGACCAGTTTGCGCAAGCCTTCTACCCGGGCGAACGCCTGCTGCCAGGTGTCGCGCGCCTTGTTCAGGTTGTTCTGGTGCCAGGCCAGGCTTTGCCGCTGTTGATCGATGGCCGTGCCCAACTGCGCGAGAAAGCCCTGGTAGCCCAGCAGCCATTGGCCGGACACGCCACTGCTGCCGCGTACGATCCACTGTTCCTGATAGTCGAGCCGAAAGGCTTCGAGGTCGGCCAGCTTGCTTTCGGCCAGGCGCACTTGCCCCTGGAAGTGTCCCAGGCGCTGGACCGCGGTTTTCTCGGCCTTCTCGGCCATTTCCAGCACGGGAGCCAGGCGGCCCGCCCGAGTCTGGGCCATGGCCGGTTAACCGCCCGCCGCGGGCGCGAAGATCGACGCGAGATACGCCTCGCTTTCGCCCAGGCTGATGCTGTCGTTGAGGCCCTGGCGCAGGTATTTGACCAGTTGCGGCTGCAGGGAAATCGCCAGGTCGGTCTCGCGGTCACCGCCGGCGACGTAGGCGCCGACACTGATCAGGTCGCGGCTCTGCTGGTAGCGCGACCACAACTGCTTGAAGTACTGCGCGCGAGTCATGTGCTCCGGCGAGACTACCGCCGGCATGACCCGGCTGATGGACGCCTCGATATCGATGGCCGGGTAATGGCCTTCCTCGGCCAGGCGCCGCGACAGCACGATGTGCCCGTCGAGCACGCCCCGCGCCGAGTCGGCAATCGGGTCCTGCTGGTCGTCGCCTTCGGACAGCACGGTATAGAACGCGGTGATCGAGCCACCGCCCTTCTCGGCATTGCCCGCGCGCTCTACCAGTTTCGGCAACTTGGCGAACACCGAGGGCGGATAACCCTTGGTCGCCGGTGGCTCGCCAATGGCCAGGGCAATTTCCCGCTGGGCCTGGGCGAAACGCGTCAGCGAATCCATCAGCAGCAGCACGTTCTTGCCCTTGTCGCGGAAATACTCGGCGATTCGCGTGCAATACATGGCGGCGCGCAGACGCATCAGGGGTGCATCGTCGGCGGGCGACGCCACCACCACCGAGCGCTTGAGCCCTTCTTCACCGAGGATGTGCTCGATGAACTCCTTGACCTCTCGACCACGCTCACCGATCAGGCCGACGACGATGATGTCGGCCTCGGTGAAGCGCGTCATCATGCCCAGCAGTACGGATTTACCAACGCCGGTACCGGCGAACAGGCCAAGCCGCTGACCGCGCCCGACCGTCAACATGCCATTGATGCAGCGAATGCCCACATCCAGGGGCTCGCTGATCGGCTCGCGCTTGAGCGGGTTGATGGTCGGGCCGTCCATCGGCACCCAGTCTTCGGCCTTCATTCCGCCCTTGCCATCCAGGGCGCGGCCAGCACCGTCGAGTACGCGCCCGAGCATGCTCATGCCCATCGGCAAGCGACCGCTGTCGGAGAGGGGCACCACCCGGGCACCTGGGGCAATGCCGGCTACGCTGCCCACCGGCATCAAAAACACCTTGCTGCCGGAAAAGCCCATGACTTCGGCCTCGACCTGCACGGGATGATAGCTGTCATCGTTGATGACCATGCAGCGGCTGCCCATGGCCGCGCGCAAGCCCTCGGCTTCCAGGGTGAGGCCGACCATGCGCAACAGGCGGCCTTCGAGGATCGGTGCGCCGGCCAGTTCGATCGCCCCGGCGTAACTGCCCAGGCGCTTGGCGAAACTGGTGCGCTTAAGGTGCATCGGGAACCTCCACTGGTTTGCTTGCGCTGGACAGATCGATGCTCAGATCCGGCGCCGCCGGGTGCAAGGCCTGCTCGTGAAGCTGGTCGAACAGCTTGTCCATCACTTGCGTCACACGGGTTTCGACCGTGGCATCGATGCGGCTGTGTTCGGTTTCGACTCGGCAACCACCGGGCAACAGCGCTTCGTCCTCGACGATGCGCCAGGTTTCCTCATGTCGCTCGCGCAGGGCTTTGACCTGTTCGAAATCCTGCGGATTGATGTACAGCCGCACGTTGTTGACGCCCAACGGCAACAGCTTGAGGGCTTCGCGCATCACGTGTTCGATCTGCGTCGAGTCCATGGCCAGTTCGCGCTGGATCACCTGTTTGGTCATGTGCCGCACCAGTTCGACCAAGGACTTTTCAATCTGCGTGTCTTGTTCGGCGATGGGTTCGAACAGATGCGCCATCAACTTTTCAAGCGCGGCAACTTTGGCCGCCAACGCCGCATCAGCTTCCTGACGAACCTTGAGCGTGGTGCTATGGAACCCTTCTTTTTCGCCCACCGCGAAACCTTCGTTATAGGCTTCCTGGCGAATGCTCTCGAGCTCTTCGAGGGTCAGTGGCTGGACCTCTTCGAGCGGCACCTCCTCCATTTCCGGCGGCTCGGGTTCGGGCTCGGGCTCCGGCTCAGGGGCCGGCGGATCGAAGCTGGGCAGCGCCCAGGTATCGAAACCTCCGACATCCCTGGCGCGGATCAGGTCAGAGGGCAGCTCGTCATTCTTGGCCATGGCGTTAGATCATTTCCTCGCCGCCCTTGCCGCCGAGCACGATTTCGCCCGCTTCGGCCATGCGACGGGCAATGGTGAGGATTTCCTTCTGCGCGGTTTCCACATCGCTGACACGCACCGGGCCCTTGGCCTCGAGATCGTCGCGCAACAGTTCGGCCGCACGCTTGGACATGTTCTTGAAGATCTTCTCCTTGACGCTTTCGTCCGAGCCCTTGAGGGCCAGCACCAGCACGTCGGAGGACACTTCGCGCAGCAACGCCTGGATACCGCGATCGTCGACATCGGCCAGGTTGTTGAACACGAACATGAGGTCTTCGATCTGACCGGACAGGTCCTCATCCACTTCGCGGATCGAGTCCATGAGCTGGCCTTCGATCGAGCTGTCGAGGAAGTTCATGATGTCAGCTGCGCGCTTGATGCCGCCCAGGCTGGTGCGCGAAGCATTGGAGTTGCCGGAGAACTGCTTCTCGAGAATCTGGTTAAGTTCCTTGAGGGCCGCAGGCTGCACGGTGTTGAGCGAGGAAACCCGCAGGATGATGTCCAGGCGCACCTTATGGTCGAAGTTGCCCAGCACTTCACCGGCCTGATCCGGATCAAGGTACGCCACCACGATCGCCTGGATCTGCGGGTGCTCGTAGCGGATCACGTCGGCGACCGCGCGCGGCTCCATCCATTTCAGGCTGTCCAGGCCGCTGGTATTGCCACCCAGCAGGATGCGATCGATCAGGCCGTTGGCCTTGTCCTCGCCCAGGGCCTGGGTGAGCATTTTGCGCACGTAGTCATCGGAACCGACGCCCAGGCTGGTCTGGTCGCCGACGATGTCGACAAACTCGCTCATCACCTGCTCGACCTGCTCACGGTGCACGTTACCCATCTGCGCCATGGCCACGCCGACACGCTGGACCTCTTTGGGCCCCATGTGGCGCAACACCTGGGCAGCGTCGGTTGAGCCCAGCGACAGCAGCAGGATCGCGGCTTTGTCGACCTTGCTCAGTTTGGCGGCAATGGCTCGGTTATCACTCATCTGCGTTAATCCACTCTTTCACGACCTGGGCGACACGGCCCGGGTCTTCTGCCACCAGACTCTTGATTGCGTTCAACTGCGCGTCATAGCCTTCGCTCGGGCTCGGCAACAGGATGCTGGTCGGGCCACCGAGGCTGATACGGTCGTTGGCCAGTTCGCCGTCCAGGCCGCCCATGCCGCCGAGCTCGACGTCGCTGCCGATGCCCGCCAACTGCTTGCCTTTGCCGCCACCGGTGATGTTGTTGAGCACCGGACGCAACACACCAAACACCAGCACCAGAATGAACAGGACGCCCAACAGCTGCTTGACGATGTCCCAGAACCAAGGCTGGGAGTAGAACGGCACATCGGCAATCACTTCACCGCGCTCGGTGGAGAACGGCATGTTGATCACGCTGACGCTGTCGCCACGACTGGCATCGAAGCCGACCGCGTCCTGCACCAGGCGGGTGAAACGGGCCAGCTCATCGGCGCTCCAAGGCGCACGGGCGATCTCACCGTTGGCCGGGTTGATCTTGACCTGGTCATCGACCACCACCGAGACCGACAAGCGATTCAATCGCCCCTGCTGTTGCTTGGTGTGGCTGATGGAGCGGTCGAGCTCGAAGTTCTTGGTCGATTGCTGGCGCTTGTCCGCCGGATACGGTGCGAGCATTGGCTGGCCGGTGGCCGGGTCCATGACCTGCTGGCCGTTGGCATCGAGCAATGGCTGGCCTGGCTGTACCATGCCGGCCGACGCCGTGGCGCCACCGGTGGTTTGCGGCGCCGAGGCTGGCGACGGCGGCTGGTTGCTCAGGGCACCCGGCACACCTTGCGGGCCGTTACTGGCGGTGCGCTGTTCGTTCACCGACTGCTCGCTACGCAATGCCGGCTGGTCGGGGTTGAATTGTTCGGAAGTGGACTCGACAGCGCTGAAGTCGACATCCGCCGAGACTTCGGCCTTGTAGCGGTCGTTGCCCAGCACCGGTTGCAGAATGTTGTGCACGCGCTGGGTGAGCATGCTCTCCATGCGGCGGCTGTAATCGAATTGCTTGCCGGCCATGGTCAGTTCGGAGTTTTCCGCCTGATCGGACAGCAGGTTACCTTTCTGGTCGACAACGGTGATCTGCGACTTGCTGAGTTCGGGCACGCTGGTCGCCACCAGATTGATGATGGCCACGACCTGCCCCGGCTCCAGCGAACGCCCGGAATACAGCTCGACCAACACCGACGCGCTGGGCTTGCGCTCGTCGCGCACGAACACCGAACTTTTCGGGATCGCCAGGTGCACGCGGGCACCCTTGACATTGTTCAGGCTGGAAATGGTGCGCGCCAGTTCGCCTTCAAGGCCGCGACGATAACGGGTCGCCTCCATGAACTGACTGGTGCCCAGGCCCTGTTCCTTGTCGAGGATTTCAAAACCGATGTTGCCATCGCTGGGAGTGACACCAGCGCCCGCGAGCTTGAGACGCGCACGGGACAGGTCTTCGGCCTTGACCAGCAAGGCGCCGGAATTGGGTTCCACGGTATAGGCAATATCGGCGGCAGCCAGGGTGTCCATCACCTGCTTGGCATCCATGCCGGCAAGGCTGCCGTACAACGGACGGTAATCCGGCTGCTGGGACCACAACACCACGGCAAAGCCAATCGCCACGCTCGCGGCCAGGCCGACCAACAGCCCCACCTGGCGCAGCATGGTCATCTCGGAGAGGTTTTCCAGGAAGGACAACCCGAACAGCGGCGGTTTGCCGTCTACGGAGTTGGCCTTGGCCGGAACATTGTCAGCGATAGCATCTGCCATGACTCAATCTCGTCCTTAAACCGGCATCTGCATGATGTCCTGATACGCCTGAACCAGCTTGTTGCGCACCTGGGTCAATGCCTGGAAAGACACGCTGGCCTTCTGCGAGGAAATCATCACGTCCGTCAGGTCGACACCGCTCTTGCCGATCTCGAAGGCGTTGGCCAACGACGTGGAAGCCTGCTGGGTGTCGTTGACCTTGTTGACGGCCTGACCGAGCATGTCGGCAAAGCTGCTGCCATTCAATTCAGGGACGGCGGCAGTCGATTTCGGCGCAGACATGGCGTCCATTTGCATGGCCCGCATATCCAGCATCAATCGATTGAATTCAATACCTTGGCTCATGCTCTACTCTCTCTGGCGGCCCGCAATTTTTTGACGCTCACTCAGCGGGTAACGAGGTGTTAGCAACAAGGGTGCCAGCTCAGCGTCCACCTCACACAAAACCGGCAGCGCGCCCCCTCCCGTAGGAGCGAGGCTTGCCCGCGAACCAGACACCACGGTATTTCTGGTAGACCGCGTCATCGTTCTTCGCGGGCAAGCCTCGCTCCTACAGGCGAAGAACGAACGCGGTATTACAGATACACCGCAGCGCCTGGTTCGCCGGCAAGCCTGGCTCCTACGGGAGAACCGGGCGTCACGGTGGGTCAGGTGGCAAACAAATACGCTTCCACGTCCATTCCGGCATCGCGCATCTGCGCCAGCTTGTAGCGCAAGGTGCGCGGGCTGATGCCCAGGCGCTCGGCGGCCTCTTTGCGGCGGCCGCGCTCGGTGCGCAAGGTGTCGATGATCATCTGGAACTCACGGCGCCGCAGGTCGTCGCCCAGCGCGCCGCCAGATTCAGCCTCGACCGCCCGCACCGGCGTCGGCGCTGGCGCCAATGCCGGCAACGGCGCGCAGGCGATCGGTCCGTTCAGGCAGAAATCCTGCGGCTCGATCACCCCGCCCTGCTGCAGGATCAACGCACGCTGCAGCGCATTGTCCAGTTCACGCACGTTGCCCGGCCACGGATAGGCGATCAGGCACGCCTGGGCCGCGGGCGACAGCCTGGCCGCGGCATGCTTCATTTTATTGACGTGCCTGGCCAACAGTCGCTCGGCCAGCGGCAGGATATCGGCAGTGCGCTCGCGCAACGGCCGCCAAGCCAGGGGGAATACCGACAGGCGATAGTACAGGTCTTCACGAAAACGCCCCGCCGCCACCTCACCCGCCAAGTCCCGGTTGGTGGTCGCGACCACACGGATATCCAGGGCTATCGGCTTGCGCGCACCTACTCGCTCAACCTCGCGCTCCTGCAGCACCCGCAGCAACTTGGCCTGCAACCCCAAGGGCATTTCGGAAATTTCATCGAGCAGGATCGTCCCGCCATCGGCCTGTTCGAACTTGCCGGCCTGCGCCGCGATGGCGCCGGTGAACGAGCCCTTTTCGTGCCCGAAGAGCGTGGCCTCCAGCATGTTGTCCGGAATCGCCGCGCAGTTGATCGCAATGAACGGCTGACTGGCCCGATGAGAGTGCTGGTGAATGTAGCGCGCCAGCACTTCCTTGCCGGTGCCGGACTCACCGGAGATCAGCACCGTGGAATCACTGCGCGCCACCCGCGCGGCCAACTCCAGCAACTGTGCACTGGCCGGCTCGAACGCCACGGGCCCTTCGCCATCGGTGGCGCCGACCCTACCCTGGGCGTGCCGTGCGACCAGGTCGAGCAGCGCCTTGGGCTCGAACGGCTTGACCAGGTAATCCGCCGCCCCTTGGCGCATCGCATCCACCGCGCGCTCGACGGCACCGTGCGCGGTCATCAGCAGCACCGGCAGTTGCGGCTGCCGCGCCCGCAGCAAAGCGAGCAACTGATGACCATCCATGCCCGGCATGTTGACGTCGCTGACCACCAGATTGAATACCTCGCCCGCTGCGGCCTCCAGGGCTTCCTGCGCCGATGCCACGGCCTTGTAATCGTGGCCGGCCAGCAACAGCGTGTCTGCCAGCGCTTCACGCAACGCGCGGTCATCCTCGACCAGTAGAACCTTGATAGCCATGAGCTTCACTCCACTCCCTGGGCACTGTCAAAAAGCGGTAGCAGTACCTGCGCACAGGTGCCGCGACCGATCCGCGAGCGCAAGCGCAACTCGCCCTGGTGCGCCCTCGCGACTGCCTTGACCACGGTCAGGCCGAGACCGGTGCCGGTGGCCTTGGTGGTAAAAAACGGCTCCCCCAGACGCGCCAGCACCGCTTCGTCGATACCACTGCCGCTATCGCTGACGCACAAGCGCAGGTGATTGCCACGGGTGTAGAGGTGCACCTTCAAGCGCACATCAGAGGCACTGGCCTGAATGGCGTTTTCGATCAGATTGAGGACCGCGCCCACCAGGGTGTCGCGATTGCACAGCAGTTCGCCGGCATGGGCGTCGCATTGCCAGCGAATCGGCAAGTCCTGCACATGCGCCAGTGCCGCCGCCTGCAGCGCCTGCATCAGCTGCGCCGGCGTCACGCGGTCGGTCAATGGCAGCTCGCCGCGCGCGAACACCAGCATGTCGCGCACCTGATGCTCCAGCTCATGCAAGCGCTCCTTGAGCCGCCCGGCAAAGCGTTGCTGGGTGACCACCGGCAGCGTCTGCTCAGTCAAGTGACTGGCGTAGAGCAAGGCCGCGGACAACGGCGTGCGAATCTGATGCGCCAGCGACGCCACCATGCGCCCCAGGGAAGACAGGCGTTCGTGGCGCGCCAGTTGATCTTGCAGATGACGGGTCTCGGTCAGGTCGTTGAGCAGCACCAACTGGCCAGGCTCGGCATCCAGCGAACGGGTGGCAATCGACAGGCGCCGACCATCCTTGAGGGAGACTTCATGACCGTCGTCTTCACGGGGCGCAAAGCAACGGGCAATGACCTGTCGCCACAGCTCACCTTCGAGGGGCAGGCCGAGCAGTTCATACGCCGCCGGATTGGCTTCGCGCACGATGCCCTGGGCGTCGATGACGATGATGCCACCAGGCAAAAGGTCGAGCAGATGTTGCAGGCGGTTGGCCAGACGTTCTTTCTCCGCCAGCTCCTGCATGCGCTGGGCGCTGACCACCGCCAACTCACCCTTGAGCTCGGTCACCCGGGCTTCGAGCATGCTGTAGGAGTTGGTCAATTGGCTCGACATCTGGTTGAACAGGGCAAACGCCTGCTCAAGGCCAAGCCGGCTCGCCTGCTCTACCGACGACGATTGCCCCAGGGCATCCCCCAAGGTATCGGGAGCAGGAGACATCTGGGCGGATGGGGGCATGGGGTGCTCTCTCGCTTGGCTGACCGTCAGTGAAACGGAACGTTGCGAGGGCTATAGCAATACCCGTGCCTAAAAAAAACTGCTTGAAAATGAACGACTTGAAAAACAGGCGTCAATCATCCGCCTGTTCATCACCGTCACGACGACTCATGCCGTACTTGCGCATTTTTTCCACCAGCGTGGTCCGACGGATACGCAGGCGTTCAGCGGCGCGCGCAACAATGCCATTGGCATCATCAAGCGCTTGCTGGATCAGGCCTTGCTCCAGGCCACCGAGATAATCCTTCAGGTCCAGGCCTTCAGGTGGCAGCATCGCATGGGTGGTGAAGTCCGGCGTATGGCCGTTGATTGCCACCCGCTCTTCGAGATCGTTGCGCAGAGTGTCGACCAGTTGCTCGTCTTCATCGTCAACGTAGCGGAATTTCTTCGGCAACTCGACCACGCCGATCACCCCGTACGGATGCATGATCGCCATGCGCTCCACCAGGTTGGCCAGCTCGCGGACGTTGCCCGGCCAGCCGTGACGGCACAGCGACATGATGGCCGCGGAGTTGAAGCGGATCGAACCGCGCTTCTCGTGCTCCATGCGCGAGATCAATTCGTTCATCAGCAACGGAATGTCTTCTACGCGCTCGCGCAGCGGCGCCATCTCGATCGGGAACACGTTCAGGCGGTAGTAAAGGTCTTCGCGGAAGGTGCCGATCTCGATCATGCTTTCGAGATTCTTGTGGGTCGCCGCAATGATGCGCACATCGACGCTCTGGGTCTTGTTGCTGCCCACGCGCTCGAACGTACGCTCCTGCAACACGCGCAGCAGCTTGACCTGCATCGGCAGTGGCATGTCGCCAATTTCGTCAAGGAACAGCGTGCCGCCATTGGCCAGCTCGAAACGCCCGGCACGGCTGGTGATCGCCCCGGTGAACGCGCCCTTCTCATGGCCGAACAATTCGCTTTCCAGCAGCTCGGCCGGAATCGCCCCGCAATTGACCGGCACGAACGGTGCCTCGCGGCGCTTGGAGTGGTAGTGCAGGTTGCGCGCAACCACTTCCTTGCCGGTCCCGGACTCACCGAGGATCAGCACGCTGGCATCGGTGTCGGCCACTTGCTGCATCATCTGGCGCACGTGCTGGATCGCCCGGCTGGTGCCGACGAGGCTGCGGAACAGATTGGGTTCACGATGCCGACCGCGCTCGCGGGCCTGGTCGTACATCTCGCGATAGACCTGGGCACGGTGCAGCGAATCGAGCAACTTGCTGTAGCTGGGTGGCATTTCCAGGGTCGACAGCACCCGGCGACGCTGGTCATCCGGCAGGTCGATGGAAGAATTATCGCCCATCAGCAAAATCGGAAGGAACTCATCCCATGTCGACAGTGTCTTTAACAAGCCCTGAAGAGAACCCGGAGCATTGACCGTCCCGATAAGGACACAGATCACTTCACGACTAGAAGATAAAGAGACGACAGCCTGCTGCCAGTCGTGGCTACCGCAGGGTAAATTTTCTTCGCCGAGAAAATTTAAAATCACCGCCAAGTCGCGGCGGCGAACGCTATCGTCATCGATTAGCAGAATTTTGGTTTCACGCCACATGCAATCGTAACTTCCCTAGTCGACCCGGTGCCCGAAATGAGTGGGCAAGCTAGACGCTTGCAGACCGTTAATGCCTGTAGACGCCCGAAATCTGGAAACAGCCACTAGTAAAGTCAAAAAACCGTTCACAGTCAAATTTATGGCGCAATAAGCACGGATTAAGCAGAAAATAATTAACCAAACAGATGGTAAACCTTTGCGGCACTCTTCGCTTGGTTGATCTGCGACATCTCATCGACTATCGCCTGACGCTCGCCCATCGTCACCGTCAATAAATCTTTGTACACCGCCAGCAGGCTCTCAAGGTGGGTGCGTAATGCTTCCTCGTCGATCGGCGCCTCGGTGAGCACCTCATCGACGCATTCGCGACACGCCACATCAAGTTCGCCAATCATGTCCCAGTTACGCGCCGCCAGGGCATCGACCAGGGCTTCACGGGTTTCTTCAATTCGCCGCAGTGCTTGACTCATGACGTCATCCTCGGCCGTCAGGCCTGTGGGGTTCCAATCGCATCCCAGCCGCTTTTAAGGGTTTCGAGCAAACCTGCTACTTCGTCGATGATGGCAGCATCGTTTTCGCGATTGGCTTCCATCAGACGCGTCATCATGTAGGCGTACAAATTATCGAGCTGCTGCAGCGAAGCCGGATCATCGGTTTTTTCCGGATTCAGGCCGTCGCGCAGGCCGATGATGATGTCTACCGCCTTGCCCAGCATCAACCCCTTGAGCGCGATGTCGCCACGCTCCATGGCGCCCCTGGCCTGAGCCATGCGATCCAGCCCGCCCTCCATCAGCAGCTGTACCAGGCGATGGGGGTTGGCTTCAGAGATCTGGGCATGGGAATTGACCTTCTGATATTGGCGAAGGGCTCTCATGGGGTTCATGGTTCTACCTCGTGACAGACAACAGCTTGAAATTGGGAAGGCTCTGATCTTTATGTCGACTGATCGGCGCAGAACTTTAACGCTGCCACTGCGCCAAAGAAAAAACCCAGGCGCAGCCATGACAGCCTGCCTGGGTTTTTCATATCTGATGCGGATCAGTCCGACTTCGGATTGTTCAGCGCATTGAGCGTGGTCATGATGCTGTCGCTCTGGGCGCGCAGCCTGGCCACCAGCGAGTCCATGGCCGTGTATTTGGCGCTCAGACTGGTTTGCAAGCTGGCCATCCGCGCATCGAGGGAGTCCTGTTGCTTTTTGAGATCATTGAGGCTGTCACTCAAGCTCGACGAGCGCGCTGCAAAAACCCCGGTAGTTTTCTGCGCGAAACTGTCGGTGGCGGACTTCATGCGCGCAAGCAAACCGGTATCGCCGGCAAAGATTCCTTTGATATCAGCGGCATTGGTAAGTGCTGCTGCATCAAAAATCTTATCGTTGATCGACAGCAGACCGGTCTTCTGATCAGTCTCGACACCAAATTGAGCGAGGGACTTCATCTGACCGGTGCCGCCCATGGCGTTCAACTCGGTACGTACCGACGACAGCAGCGAACGCAGGGACGCATCGCCCGTCAGAGCGCCAGTCGTCATCGAACCATCGGCGTTGGTTGTAACCTGGGTTTCGGTGTTGGCCGCCTTGATCAGCGCGTTGTAGGTATCGACAAACCCCTTGACCGCAGACTTCAAGGTCGCCGTATCGGCGGACACCGTGATAGTCGTTGGCGTCGCCGTGCCGCTGGCAGGAACCGGAGAAACGCCTGTCAACTTGAGGGTGATCCCGCTCACAGCATCGGCAATGGTATTGCTCTTGGATTCCATCGCCACGCCGTCCAGTGTGTACTTGGCGTTCTGTGGCGTCGCGAGAACCGAGGCACCGGTTTCCAGACCCGAGTTACCTGCCAGGGTCAGGTTCGAACCGACACCGGTTTTATTGGAAGTCAGCACCATCCGGGAACCGTTGGCATCGGTGAGGATGTTGGCACTCAAGCCCTGGTTCGAATACTGGGAGTTGATCGAGTCGCGGACCTGCTGCAACGTCGCACCCGCAGGAATGCTGACATCAAAGGTGTCGGTACCTTGCTTAATGGTCAGTGTGGATGGCACCGCACCGGCATTGACCACCGCAGAGGCGCCGTCGGTGTAGACCTTGGTCGAAATTTTCGATGCAGTTGCCAGCTGGGTGACCAGCAGCGAGAAGTTGCCTGCCGCCGCACCGTTACCGGTGGTCACGGAGGCGACCTTTTCATCGGAAGAAATACCGCTCAAACCACTGAAGCTGGAGGCGGTTTTCATGTTATCCAATGCGCCACGGAAGGCATCCAGCGCCGCCTGGATTTTGCCGATCGACGACAGCGAGGTGGTTGCTTTCAGTGTTTGATTGTTGATTTGCGTCTGTTTTGGCGCTCTTTCAGAGTCCACCAAAGACTTCACAATCGCCTGGGTATCGATGTTCGAACCAATACCGCTAACCGATGTACCCGCCATCTTCTCTCTCCTTATCCAGTGGCTGCCGTTTTCTTGACCAGGAACGTCTTAAACAGCGACAGCAACAAAAATCATGCCAGCTCAAACTTTGTCGTCAAACAACAAGCTACTGGCGTCCGACAGACTTTGTGCCAGTTTAAGTGCAGCTTCCGATGGGATCTGACGAATCACCAGTCCCGTTTCGGTAGCAATGACCTTGACCACGACCCGACCAGTGGAATCATCAATGGAAAAATCCAGATTGCGCTGGGCAGCCTGGACAAACTCCTGAATATCAGTGACAGCTTTTTCCAGCTCGTCTCGCTTAGGCTCGACGCTCGAGGCCTTTACCGATTCATTCTTGGGCTGCTCTGGCTTTTCAGTGAAACTCGGTGTTACGCCCTGAGGAGCAACAGCGGGATAGGACTGATTCAACTTGACGCTCATGTCCATGCCTGACCTCCCGATCATGAAAAAACAAAAGGGCGCGTAAACGCGCCCTTCCGTTATTTACCACGCGCTGGAATTAACCCAGCAGCTTCAGTACTGCCGATGGCAGCTGGTTGGCTTGCGACAGGATCGCGGTGGAAGCCTGTTGCAGGGTTTGTTGCTTGGTCAGCTGTGCAGTTTCAGCCGCGAAGTCAACGTCCTGGATCACACCACGAGCAGAGGTGGAGTTGTCCGAGATGCTGCGCAGGTTGGCTACGGTGCTGTCGAAACGGTTTTGTACCGCACCGAGGTCGGCACGCTGGGAGTCGATGGCGGAAATAGCCTGACTGATTACGTCAATCGCGTTCTGAGCGTTGGCAGCGGTAGTCACGTCAGTGTTGGAAACAGTTTTTTTAACGGAAGAAGTAGCGGTGCCGAAGAGGTCGGTAATAGTCGCGGCAGTGCCGCTTACAGAGTAACCGCTGGTGGAGTTCAGCGAGACAGCACCTGTGGCAACCAATGTAGCGGTAAGCGCTGCTGGAGTACCATAGGTACCGGCACCGTTTTTAGTAGCGATCGTGATAGCACCAGCACTGCCGCCAATAGCAGTGAAAGCAATGTTTTCACCGGTGTCGGACTTAATCGACAAGCCTTTGGAAACGTCGTAGTTGACACTGATACCCAACTTCGCAGCGTTGGATTTCAGCTGCTCAGCCATGTCGGCCGCGCTAGTTACACCAATAAAATCGACAGAAGCAGTGCCCACTTGCATGGTGAAAGTAGCAGGAGTAGCAGGGGCAACACCAGCGCCGAATGCGAACTGAGCTTCTGTGCTGGCAGTGGCAGTCAGACCACCGATAGCGCCATTGAACTGGGCTGCGGTCTTCTTCGCAGAGTCAGCAGTGCCAATGGTCAGAGTGGCAGTTTGACCACTACCAACGACCGTTACGGTACCAGTAGTCACACCCGCGCCTGCAGTGAGGGATGCGGTCTTCATCTGCTGGGAGCCGATATTGTTAGCCGATACGTCGCCCAGAGTCATGTTGATGGTCTGGTTGGAGTTAGAGCCGACCTGGAAAGCAGTAGTACCGAAAGAACCGTCCAGCAGGTTACGACCACCGAAAGTAGTGGTGGTAGCGATACGGGTCAGCTCAGCAGTCAAAGCCGAGTATTCAGCGTTGTTCGACTTACGGTCTTCAGCGCTTGGCGAGCCGTTCGCGGAAGCCAGAGCCAGGGTACGCATTTTTTGCAGGATATTAGTGGATTCCTGCATCGCGCCTTCAGCAGTTTGCGCGATGGAGATACCGTCACCGGCGTTCTTGATCGCGGTGCCCAGGCCGTTGATCTGGCTGGTCAGACGGTTGGAAATTTGCAGGCCGGCAGCGTCGTCTTTAGCGCTGTTGATACGCAGGCCGGAGGACAGGCGCTGCATCGAAGTTTGCAGATTGCCGGAAGCTTTGTTCAGGTTGTTCTGAACGGTCAAGGAAGCAAGGTTGGTGTTTACGGTTAAAGCCATGACGAAATCCTCGTTGGATGGATACTTCGGCTTCCGGCCCTGACATCCGTCGGGTTTGGCCTAGAGAACCTACGTAATAGTTATCGTCGTGAAGAGGCTTTGCTTGAGGGGTTTTTTGCAAATTTTTAGTGGCAGGGTGCCAGCCCTTTATTTTCAGGGCTTTAGAGCCAGAAAGCTGGCGCCAGGAAAACGCAAAACGCCCGATAATTTGCGTTACCGGGCATGTTTGTTCACGAGCGCTGAAAAACCGATCAGCCGCGATAGAGAATCGCCGAACCCCACGAGAGGCCCACGCCGAAGCCACTGATGGCCACGCGAGTCCACTTGGAATCGAACACGTGGTTCTGCAGCAGCAGCGGAATACTCGACGACACCGTGTTACCGGTTTCGAGCATGTCCTTGACGAACTTCTCGGGCTCGCCTTCTTCAAAACGACGCGCCACGGCATCGACAATCGCCGCGCTGCCCTGGTGAATGCAGAAGGCGTTGATATCGCTGGCCTGCAAATTCGACTCCTCCAGCAACTCATGCAGATGCGCCGGAACCTTGAGCAAGGCAAAGTTGAAGACCTGGCGGCCATTCATGAAGAACACCCCATCGGTGACCTTCAGATGCGGCGCGCCGGAACCATCAGTACCGAACTTCGACTTGCCCAATTGCCAGACCGCATTTTCGCCCATCCAGGTGGCAGTCGCAGCATCGCCAAACAACATGGTGGTGTTGCGGTCTTCCGGATCGACGATCTTCGAGTAAGGGTCAGCGGTGATCAGCAGGCCGTTCTTCAGCCCTGCCGCCTCCATGAAGCCTTTGATCGCATAGAGGCCGTACACATAACCGGAACAGCCCAGGGAAATATCGAAAGCGGCGACATGGGTCGGCAAGCCCAACTTGTCCTGAACGATCGCAGCGGTGTGCGGCAATCCTTCCTCATCACCGTTCTGGGTGACGACGATCAGGCAGTCGATGGACTCACGCTTCAGTTCGGGACTGGCGGCAAACAGCGCATTGGCTGCTTCGACGCACAGGTCGGAGGTTTCCTGATCGGCAGCCATGCGCGGCAAAAATGCCGAGCCGATCTTGCCAAGGATGAAGGTTTCGTCCTTGTCGAACTTTGCACCCTGGGCGTAGTTATCAACCCCGGCTGTCGGCACGTAACTCGCTATATTTTTTATGCCAATCATTATGGCTTCCCAATAATAAACAGCTGAACATCGCCGCTCGCTGAATCGAGGGCGTCTACAGACAGGGCCTGGCCCCCAGAGGAGGCAACGTCAGGACTCAAGGATTCACCTTGAACAGCCCACCACCTTCACCGCCCGCAGACAGGATACAGTGAAGATGCGCGTTTTGACCGACGGGTCACTCAGAGTTCGATGCTTTATTTGATTTTGTGGTCCGGATCGCGTCCTGCCACGCTTCGTTACATTCAAAAAAGAACCCAAAAAAAAGGCCAGTCGCCTATGACAGGGACCGGCCGCGGAGTGATCAGGGCTGACTCAAAGCTTGTTGAACAGGCTCAGCTGGGAAATCTTGGCGAATGCCAGTTGCGCGGCCTGCAGCATGGTTTGCTGCAAGGTCAGACGCGTCAGCACTTCCGCCGGGTCGGTGTTCTTGATCGAATTTCCGCTCGATTCGTTGATCAGGCCGGTGCTGGTGTTCTGCTCGGTCTGCATGTCCATGACGTTGCCACGGGCACCGATGGCGCCACGGGCAAGGTCGACCTGGTTCTTCGAGTTGTTCAGATTGGCAATGGCCGAAGCCACGGTATCTTCGAGAAAACGTTGTGCGACCGGGTTGCCCTGGGTCGGTGCATCGAGCGCCGAACGCAGCTGGCTGATGGTGTCGAGCACGTTCTGGGTCTGGTGGGTGTTGACCGCAATATCGAACTGATCACCTGCCGCTGGAACCGCCGGCGTGCCGCCGAGGGTAAAGCTGACACCAGCTGCCGTCGCCACGCCAGCGGTCACGGTCCCAGTGGTCACTGGCGTGCTGCCAGCAGTCAACGGACGCGCATACATCTCGAAAGTCCCGGGACCGGTGAACTTCAGCACCGCCCCGCCTTCCGGGAAGAAGCTCTTGTAATCGCTCGCGTTGGTCACTACGGCCTGGGAAATGATCGCAGTCGAAGTGTTGCTCGGCGCGCGGTTGGCGACGAAGCTGTCAGGCTTGGCCGTCAACTGAAAGCTGTGACCAGCGATGACCGCATCGGCACTGGCGGAGTCGGCGGGGGTGTCGCCGGCCTGGAACGTTATGTCCAGCTTGAAGGTCACACCGCGGAAATCGACGTCGGAACCGCCCTTGGCATTCGGATCGAACTTGCCACCGCCACCTGCTTCAGCGGTCACGTCATTACCCGATGCATCGGTGATCTTGTACTGGGTGCTACTGACGAACGACAGGGTATAAGGCTGACCGCTGCGGAAATTCGCATCGAAGGTCGGACCTGAGCTCACCAGACCGGGCGAAAGCGCTACACGACCGTCATCGACGGCGGGTGCGGTCATTGTGGTCGAACTACGTGCAGCATTGATCGCCTGCTGGAAAACGTCCCACCCAGTATCGTTCAGGCCCAGCGACATCGAATCGCCGATTTTCAGTTCCAACTGGGTCTGGTCGCCCTGGTAGCTGTAGGTGCCATCACCATTGCGTACAAATGGCTGCGTGTTGTTGCTGGCGCCGGAGAAGATGTACTTGCCGTTTGCGTCCTTGCTGTTCATCAGGCTCAGCAATTGCTCTTCGGACTGTTTGAGCTCAGCGGCGATGGATTTGCGGTCATCGTCGTTCAACGATCCGCCACCCGCCCGAATCGCCAACTCGCTGACTTTCTGCAGCACGTTGTTGATAGTGTCGAGCACGCCTTCTTCCTGCGCCTGAGCGGTATTCAAGGCGTTGATGTTGGTGGTGTACTGACCCAGCATGGCTTTTTGCTGTTCGAGTTGCAGCAGCCGCGCCGCGCCGACCGGATCATCTGCCGCGGTCTCGAGCTTCACACCACTGCTGGCCTGCTCCGCCGTCTTCATCACGTTGTTGAGGTTGCGCGAATAGTTGGCAGCCGTCGTGGCGTAATACTGTGCGGTAGAAATACGCATGTTCTACGGCTCCTTAAAGGGCATTGATCAGGGTGCTGAAAATTTCCTGCGCAGTCTTGATGATCTGCGAAGAGGCCGTGTAGTACTGCTGGTACTTGGTCAGGTTACCCGCCTCTTCGTCGAGGTCGACGCCCGACAGCGAGTCCCGCGCGTTGCGTGCACCGGTCACGATGGTGTCGGTGGCCGTGGCATCCAGCTGACCCTGCTTGGTCAGGGAGCCGACGGTCGTCACCAGACCACCATACGCTTCGGTAAAACTCACGCCCGGGCTGGTGGCAGTGGCGCCGATCGTAGCCTTGGATTGCAGCCCCAGCAGCGCCTGAGCATTGCGGTTGTCGGTGCTGCTGGCTCCGGTCATGGCAATGTTGAAACTGTCGCCCGATGCCGGGCTGCCGCTGACCGTCATCGCCACCTTGAAGGTTTTGGCAGCGCCGCCGGCATCGGTGTAGGGCACCGAAATATTCAGGTCGTTGTTCTGGCCAGGCACGATGTTCCCGGTGCCGATGCTGGTGCCCTTGGCGTCGAACACTTCATAGGCGGTGGCGCTAGTCATGAGCATGCGAACCGGCATCGATGCCTTGACCGCCGCCTGCACTTCCAGGCGCTGAACCGGGTCGTAGATGTCCAGGCTTGTGCTCAGGGTCGGCTGGCCGACAGCGCCGGTACCGTTATTTCCCGCAGCCTTGGTGGACGTCAGCGGAGCGGCCGTGGCCAGGGTCTTGGTGTCTGTCATGACCGTGGCCATGTCTGCGGCAGAGCTGCGGGTCGGGGTAATCTTGAAAGTGTCGCCGGCATTCACCGGGCCTGCATTGAGGCTCAGGCTGAAGCCGTCGATGACCGGTGCCGGTGTCGCGCCCAGGTCGAAACTGCCCATGTCGGTGTTGTCCGACAAACGCCGTACGCTGTAGCCGGTGGCGCTGGTGAAGGTCACCTGGTAATCACTGGCCGCCAGCTTGCTGGTGTTCTTGATGGTGACGTTCAGGTTGCCGGACGTCGGGTCGTTGTTGGCATTGGCAATGCTGCGCTGGCTGATGGCCGCGGCACTATTGATGTCATTGAACAACGCGGCGCCGAAGTTGCCGCTCTGGTCCAGCCCCTGCCCCAATTGCTTGTTGACCTGATCGGCCACGACCATGGCTATACGCCCCAGGCCGTTGACTGCCGGGGTCAATACATCATTGCGATAACGCAACAGCCCGCCCATCTCGCCGCCGCTCATCACGTTGGTGATGTCGATCGACGAACCGTTGCGATCCATGATGACCGAGGAACGGGTCGGGTCGGCTGGGTCGGCCGCCACGCGCAGTTTGTTGACGGTGTCGCCCACCACCAATGGCTGGCCGCTGCCCAGGTAGATATCCATGCGCCCTTCGGTCTCGGTGACCTGGGTGCCCACCAGTTCATTGAGCTGGCGGATGGTTTCGTTACGCTGGTCCAGCAGCTCGTTGGGCGTGCCGCCCGAACTGCTGACTTCACTGATTTTCTTGTTGTACGCCGCAACGGTCGACGCCAGTTTGTTGACCTGGTCAGCCATCGAACCCAGCTGATCGTTGATGTAGGTACCTTGCTGCTTCAATTGCTGGGAAATGGCATTGAAGCGGCCGCTCAAGCCTTGGGCGTTGGTCAGCAAGGCCTGGCGCGCGGCGTTGTCATTGGAACTGCCAGCCAGAGTTTGCATCGCCGAAAAGAACGACTGCAGGGTCTTGGTCACACCGGTGCCGCTGTCGGACAGCAGTTTGTCCACCTGGGTGGCCTGGCCCAGGTAAGCCTGCGCATCACTGTTGAGCGAGGTCGAGGTCTGCAACTGCGCGTCGAGGTAGCTGTTGTACACCCGACGTACGTCGGCCAGCGTGGTGCCGGTGCCGATGAACACATTGCCGTACTGAATGGAGCTTTTGCTGTTCTGCACGGTTTGTTGGCGCGAGTACCCGACGGTATCGACGTTGGAAATGTTGTTACCGGTAGTCACCAGCGATGCATGGCTAGCGGACAGACCCGACATTCCGATGTTGAGCAAACTCATGGTTCAGACCCTTAGTCTATAAAGGCGTGGTTGAAACGCCCGCCGCAGCGTAGTTCTGATAACTCGTCATCTGCCTGGCTATCTGCGAAATCTTGCTGGCGTAAGCCGGGTCGGTTGCGTAACCGGCCTTTTGCAGTTCGCGCACAAACTGTTCCGGGTTATCGGCCGACTTCACTACATCTTGATAGCGATTATTGGTTTGCAGCAGCGTGACAAGGTCATGGAAGCTGTCCTTGTAGGAGTCGTAGGAACGGAACTCGGCCGTCTCCTTGACCATCTCGCCGTTCCTGAATTCGCTGGTGATCGCCCGTGCCGAATCACCCTTCCAACTGCTGCCGGCCTTGATGCCGAACAGGTTGTGGCTGCTGCTGCCATCCTGGGCGCGCATGACCGATTTGCCCCAGCCGGTTTCCAGGGCGGCCTGGGCCACCAGGTAGCGCGGATCGACGCCAATGCGGTCGGCCGCTTCCTTGGCCATCGGCAGCATGGTGCTAACGAATTCGTCGGCGCTGCTGAAGGCTTTTTTCGCTGGCGCCAAGGGGATTTGTGCGATGGCGCGCCCGTGAATCTGCAGGGACCCGCTCTCAGCTGCCTGGGCATTGGCCAGCCAGTCGCCGTTGTACAAGGGTCCGGAACCGCTGCTTGCGACGCGCTCAGGCAATGGCGCCTTGTTGACCACCCCAGCATTGGTTGGCGTGGCGGAAGGCACCAGGCCCGCGAGCAAGCGATCGGCCAGTTTCGGCGGCAGCGCCAGCCGGCGCTGATTGATCAGCGCCATGTCATTGCGGTGCGCGCCCTCGCCGCTCGGTGCGCTGACCGAACGTGAAGCCCACAATGGACGTTCGCCATTGACCCGCGACAGCGGCCCATGGAGCGCCGTCGTGCCGGCGGCCACCGGGGTTTGCGCAGCGGCTTTCGCGGCCTCTTGCTTGGCGGCGGACAGCGTTGCCGCCTCACCCGGCGCCAGCGGCTTGTTCTTCGACATCTGGCGCATCAGCACATCCGCCAGGCCGATACCGCCACCCTCGCGGGACATCGAAACCGCCAGTTGCTGGTCGTACATTTCCTGGTACTGCTTGGCTTCGGCGGTGTTCATCGGGTTGTCCTTGCCCAACGATTCGGTGGCCGAGCGCATCGACTTGAGCATCTCGCCAAGGAACAGCGACTCGAACTCCTGCGCCACCTTGCGCATGTTGGCGTCGCTGTTCTTGTCGCCGACCTTGAGCTGGTTCAGCCGGTTCAGGTCGGAAAAAGCACCGGAATCGCTGCTGCTGACCCGACCGCTCTTGTTCATGTCCATGGTCGCCGTCCTCAGATCACGATCAGGTCGGCTTGCAAGGCGCCAGCCTGTTTCAGTGCTTCAAGAATCGCCATCAGGTCGCCCGGTGCCGCGCCGACCTGGTTCACCGCACGCACGATTTCGTCGAGGGTGGTGCCCGGGCCGAACTTGAACATCGGCTTGGCTTCCTGCTCGGCGTTGACCCGCGAGCGCGGCACGACGGCCGTCTGGCCATTGGACAGCGGACCTGGCTGGCTGACGATAGGGTCTTCGGTAATGGTCACGGTCAAGCTGCCGTGGGTGACGGCGGCCGGCGAAACCTTGACGTTCTGGCCAATCACGATGGTGCCGGTGCGCGAGTTGATGATGACCTTGGCCACCGCCTGCCCCGGATCGATCTCGAGGTTTTCCAGGATCGACAGGTAATCGACACGCTGGCTTGGGTCCAGCGGCGCGGTGACGCGCACCGATCCGCCGTCGATGGCCTGGGCCACGCCAGGGCCGAGCATGTCGTTGATCTTGTCGACGATGCGCTTAGCCGTGGTGAAGTCGGAACGGTTGAGGTTCAGGGTCAGGCTGTTGCCCTGGTTGAAACCGCTCGGCACGGCGCGCTCGACCGAGGCACCGCCGGGGATGCGACCGGCCGACGGCACGTTGACCGTGATCTTCGAGCCGTCGCGACCTTCGGCATCGAAACCGCCGACCACCAGGTTGCCCTGGGCCACCGCATAGACGTTGCCGTCGATCCCCTTGAGCGGCGTCAGCAGCAAGGTGCCGCCGCGCAGGCTCTTGGAGTTACCGATGGAGGCCACGGTGATGTCGATCTGCTGACCTGGCTTGGCGAAGGCCGGTAAGTCGGCACTGATCGAGACTGCCGCGACGTTCTTCAACTGCACGTTGCCCGAACCCGGCGGCACTTTGATGCCGAACTGCGAGAGCATGTTGTTGAAGGTCTGCAAGGTGAACGGGGTTTGCGTCGTCTGGTCGCCAGTGCCGTTAAGCCCGACCACCAGGCCGTAACCGATCAATTGGTTGGTGCGCACGCCGGAAATGCTGGCGATGTCCTTCAGGCGCTCGGCTTGAGCGTTGAAGGCCGCAGACATCAACAATGCGGCCACCATGAGGCTTTTGAAATGCAAGGTGACCACCTAGAAAGGGAACAGCGGGCTGAGGAAGAAACGGTCGAACCAGCCTGGCTGACTCGCATCGGCAAAGGAACCGGTGCCCGAGTAGGTGATGCGTGCATCGGCGACGCGGGTCGACGACACGGTGTTGTCGGTGGCAATGTCATCGGCGCGCACCAGGCCGGCAATCCGTACCAGTTCGTCACCGGTGTTGAGGGTCAGCCACTTCTCGCCACGCACGGCGATGATGCCGTTGGGCAAGACATCCGCCACCGTCACGGTGATCGAACCGGTCAGGCTGTTGCCCTGCCCGGCCTTGCTGTCGCCCTTGGTCGCGCGGTCACCTTCATAGCTGGCGCTCAGGCTCAGGTCGCCATCGCCGAACGGGTTGTTGGTGGTTGCGCTGCTACCGAACAGCGAGGTCAGGCCGATGCCGGTCTTGCTGTTTTTGCCAATTTGCGAGTTGGCGTTTTTACTCGCCTGGGTCTTCTCGTTCAGGGTGATGGTGATGATGTCACCGACCCGGAACGCCTTGCGGTCGCTGTACAGGTTCTGCTCGAAACCGGCCTGGTAGATCGAACCGTTGTTGGCGGCAGCCGGCAACGGCGTGCGCGGCAACACCGGGGCGTAGTAAGGGTCATTGGGCTTGGGCGACACGGGCACGCAGCCTGCGAGCGCGGTAATCCCACTCAATGCCAGAACAGAGACGAAGCGTTTCATGACCCTACCTCACGGTGCTGCAGGCGGCCGCACGGCCGCCTCATAGACTTGATTACAGATTCTGCGTTACGAACGAGAGCATCTGGTCGGCGGTGGAGATCACCTTGGAGTTCATCTCGTAGGCGCGTTGGGTGGTGATCATGTTGACCATCTCTTCAACGGTGCTGACGTTGGAAGTTTCCAGGGTGTTCTGCAGCGTGGTGCCGAAACCGGCGAGGCCCGGGGTGCCAACTTGCGGCGCGCCACTGGCGGCGGTTTCCAGGAACAGGTTGTTGCCCACCGCTTGCAAGCCGGCCGGGTTGATGAAGTCGGCGGTCTGCAGGTTGCCGATCACCTGGGAAGCCGGGTTGCCGGCGACGGTGATGGACACGGTGCCGTCCTTGCCCACGGTGAAGGTCTGGGCGTCGTTCGGAATGACGATTGCCGGCTCCAGGGCAAAGCCGCTGGCGTTGACGATCTGGCCGTTGGAGTCCAGGTGGAAAGTACCATCACGGGTGTAGGACGTGGTGCCGTCCGGCTGCAGGATCTGGAAGAAGCCGCGACCGTCGATGGCCATGTCCAGGGGTTGCTCGGTGGTTTGCAGGCTGCCGGCGTTGAAGTTTTTCTGGGTGCCGACAATGCGCACACCGGTACCCAGTTGCAGGCCCGATGGCAGTTCGCTGTCCTGGGTCGACTGGGCCCCTGGCTGACGCTTGATCTGGTACAGCAAGTCCTGGAACTCGGCGCGGTCACGCTTGAAACCCGTGGTCGACACGTTGGCCAGGTTGTTGGAAATGGTGGTCAGGTTGGTGTCCTGGGCGGACAGACCGGTTTTGGCAACCCATAGAGCCGGAAGCATTCGATTCTCCTCGTGCGCCTGTTTTACGGCGCGACGTTCTGGTAATTAGCTGATCTGCAAGACCCGAGCCATGGCCTGGTCGTCTTCTTTGGCGGTGTTCATCATCTTGATGTGCAGCTCGAACTGCTTCGACAGGGCCAGCACCTGGGTCATCTCGTCCACGGCATTGACGTTGCTCGACTCAAGGAAACCGGACACCAGCTTGACGCCAGCATCGGCTTGCGCAGGTGCACCGTCCTTGGTGTGGATCGAACCGTCCAGGCCCTTGGTCATGTTCTTGATGTCCGGGTTGACCAGCTTGATGCGATCGACTTCGGCCATGACGCGCGGGCCTTCGCCCATCGCCCGGATGCTGATGGTGCCGTCCTCGCCGACTTCGATCTGCTGTTCGGGCGGCACGGCAATCGGTCCGCCATTGCCGATCACCGGCATGCCATTGCCAGCGCGCAGTACGCCCAAGGCGTCCACCACCAGGCTGCCGGTACGCACGTAGCTTTCGCCGCCATCGGGGTTCTGCACCGCCAGCCAGCCACTGCCCTGCACGGCGACATCCAGGTCGCGCCCGGTCTGTACCAGGGAGCCAGGGGTAAAGTCGGTAGCCGGGCGCTCGGACAAGGCAAACGCACGCGCCGGAAAGCTGTCGCCGAACACCGGCATCGAGCGGGCCTGCTCCAGGTCTTTCTGGAAGCCGCTGGTAGAGATGTTCGCCAGGTTGTTGGCATGAGCCTTTTGCGCCAGCGCATTCTGGCTGGCGCCGGTCATTGCCACATAAAGGTACTTGTCCACACGCTTTCCTCTGCCTGCCGGACGTTTGCCGCCCGATGCTGTACTGAGGTGGCATAAGCAATTTGCAGACCAAGTTGTTTTGGGCGCCGCGAAGCCCGGCAAATAAAGGACTTGAGGGTAATTAGAGGGAAATCGGGGATTGTGTCAGAGACGAAAAACCGGCGGTGTCGTGCCGGTCGGTGGCAAGGCTTGGCCTTGGGCGATGGCCACCGCCGCCTTCGCGAGCAGGCTCGCTCCCACATTGGATCTGCGGCGCACTGAAGATCCCCTGTGGGAGCGAGCCTGCTCGCGAAGAGGCGTGCGCTATCACCGCAAAAATCAGCTAAGACTCTGTCTTGCCCACCTCATAATCACGCAACTTGTTGGCAATGGTGGTATGCGAAACCCCCAGCCTTTTACCCAGTTGCCGACTGCTCGGATGCTCGGAATACAAACGCTCCAGCACCGCTTTCTCAAAGCGCCCGACAATCTCGTCCAGCCCACCCTCCAGCGAAAAGTCGCCAAGTGGCTGACGCACGCCATAATCCGGCAGACGAATATGCTCGGCCTTGACCGTCCCGCCATCGCACAGGGAGACCGCCTGGAACAGCACGTTTTCCAGTTGCCGTACGTTACCCGGCCAATGGTAATGGCTCAGCCGGTCCATGGCCGCGGGTGCGAGTTTCGGCAGCGGGCAACCGATCTGCCGGCTGGCCTGATCGAGAAAGTGCTCCACCAGCGGCGTCAGGCCGTCGAGGCATTCTCGCAGCGGGGGGATGTGCAACGACAGCACGTTCAAACGGTGATACAGGTCCTGGCGAAACTCGCCGCGGGCACAGAGTTCGGACAGGTCGACCTGGGTCGCGCAAATCACCCGCACATCGAGGTAAACCTCCTCATCGCTGCCGACGCGACGGAAGCAGCCATCCTGTAGGAAACGCAGCAGTTTCACCTGCAACCGCGGGCTCATTTCCCCGACACCATCGAGAAACAACGTACCGCCGGCCGTCAATTCCAACAGGCCGAGCTTACCCTCGGCCCGGGCGCCCTCGAAGGCACCAGGGCCATAGCCGAACAACTCGGTCTCGGCCATGGACTCCGGCAGGCCGGCACAATTGAGCGCCATCAGCGGCGATTGCCCACGCGGGCTGGCCAGGTGGCAGGCGCGTGCCAACAGCTCTTTACCGGTACCGGTTTCGCCTTCTATCAATAGCGGTGCATCAAGCGGTGCCATGCGCCGGGCTTCGCGCACCACCGCCGCCATCACCTTCGAGCTTTGAAAGATGCTGTCGAAGCCGCGCAACTCCTGCTTGCGCACGTTATAGATGCGCTCGCCCACCCGGTCGGCACGGTGCAGGGTCAGCACCGCCCCGGCCATGGCTTCGCTGTCGTCATGTTCCGATTGCAGGGGCGCGATGTCGGCCAGGAACACATCGCCCTTGACCTTGACCCGCAGCCCGTTGATCCGCGATTTGTTGGCGCGCACCAGCTCCGGCAAGTCGAAATCCTCGGCGTAACGCGACAAGGGAATCCCCGGCACTTCATCCACCCGCACGCCCAGCAACTGCGCCGCCGCGCGGTTGGCCGCGACGATCGAACCGCCCATGTCGATCGACAACACCGGAAACTCCAGCGCGCCGAGCAACGCATTGAGCTCCATGTGCCGACGCTCACTGGGCATCAGCCCTACGCGCTTGACACCGAACACCCCGGCAATCGCTTCGAATTTCGGACGCAGCGCCTGGAACTGGATATTGATCAGGTTCGGACAGTGCAGGTAAATGGCATTGCCATGCTCGCCCCCCACTTCGCCCCGAGCGACGTTGATGCCGTACTCGACCAACAGGTTGAGAATGTCGCGCAGGATGCCGATGCGGTTCTGGCAGTGGACTTTGATACGCATATAGAGGCCTGGACAGTGGTGAAGAGGCCCCTCGCAGGATTTTTTCTGCAGGAACGCTCACTTTGTCGTCAAGATTATGTGACAGGTGAAGAGCTTTTCCTACCCGCCAATCTCAACATCTACGCGATGACGCCCAATACGTAACGAAAACTTTACGAATTGACCGTGAATTTCCCGCACAGGACGCGTTCCACCGGCTGCATCGATGCAATTGTTGGGGTATTCCTAGGTCCAAAGCAGTACATAACAAGAACGAATCCCCTAGCAGGAGAGCAGCATGAAGCAGACGCAATACGTGGCTCGTGAGCCCGATGCGCAAGGTTTTATCGACTACACCGCTGAAGAACACGCGGTGTGGAACACGCTGATCACTCGCCAACTGAAAGTGATCGAAGGGCGTGCGTGCCAGGAATACCTGGACGGTATCGAAAAACTCGGCCTGCCCCACGACCGCATTCCGCAACTGGGCGAGATCAACAAGGTCCTCGGTGAAACCACCGGCTGGCAAGTCGCCCGCGTTCCGGCGCTGATTCCCTTCCAGACCTTTTTTGAGTTGCTCGCCAGCAAGCAGTTTCCAGTGGCTACCTTCATTCGAACCCGCGAAGAGCTGGATTACCTGCAAGAGCCGGACATTTTCCACGAGATTTTCGGCCACTGCCCTTTGCTGACCAACCCCTGGTTCGCTGAATTCACCCACACCTACGGCAAACTTGGGCTGCAGGCTTCCAAGGAAGAGCGCGTGTACCTGGCGCGCCTGTACTGGATGACGATCGAATTCGGTCTGCTCGACACCCCGCAAGGCCAGCGCATCTACGGTGGCGGCATCCTTTCTTCGCCCAAGGAAACCGTGTATTGCCTGTCGGATGAGCCTGAGCGCCAGGCATTCGATCCGCTGGAGTGCATGCGCACGCCTTACCGGATCGACATTCTGCAACCGCTGTATTTTGTGCTGCCGAACCTCAAGCGCCTGTTCGACCTGGCCCACGAAGACATCATGGGCATGGTCAAGCAAGCGATGCAGATGGGTCTGCACGCGCCAAAATTTCCGCCAAAACCAAAAGCCGCGTGATCCGCAGCTTTTAGCATCAAGTGAGCCTGTCCGGAACCGACGCTTTGCTTTAGCGTGGTGACATTGACGGCCGAATTCCAATAATACGATTTCAGGAACCCATCATGACCGCATTAACCCAAGCCCACTGCGAAGCCTGCCGCGCCGACGCCCCACAAGTCAGCGACGAAGAACTGCCGATCCTGATCAAGCAGATCCCCGACTGGAACATCGAAGTTCGCGACGGCATCATGCAGCTGGAAAAGGTTTTCCTGTTCAAGAACTTCAAGCACGCCCTGGCGTTCACCAACGCCGTCGGTGAAATCTCCGAGGCCGAAGGCCATCACCCTGGCCTGCTGACCGAGTGGGGCAAAGTCACCGTGACCTGGTGGAGCCACTCGATCAAGGGCCTGCACCGCAACGACTTCATCATGGCGGCGCGCACAGACGAAGTGGCCAAGGACGCCGAGGGCCGCAAATAATGCATTTCGACGCCATCGGCCGGGTGCCCGGCGACCCGATCCTCGGCCTGATGGAGGCCTATGCGCAGGACCCAAACCCGCGCAAATTCGACCTTGGCGTGGGTGTCTATAAAGACGCCCAGGGCCTGACCTCGATTCCCCAGGCCGTGAAACTCGCTGAGGCGCGACTGGTGGATCGCCAGACCACCAAGACCTACATCGGCGGTCATGGCGACGCGGCTTTTGGCAAAGTCATCAACGAGTTGGTGCTCGGCGCCGACTCGAAGTTGATCGCCGAACAGCGCGCCGGCGCCACCCAGACCCCGGGCGGCACCGGGGCGTTGCGCTTGAGTGCCGACTTCATCGCCCAGTGCCTGCCAGGCCGTGGGGTCTGGCTGAGCAATCCGACCTGGCCGATCCACGAAACCATTTTCGCCGCGGCCAAGGTCAAGGTCAGTCATTACCCGTACGTGGGCAGCGACAACCGTCTCGACGTCGATGCCATGCTTGCCGTGCTCAATGAAGCCCCTAAGGGCGACGTGGTACTGCTGCACGCCTGCTGCCACAACCCGACCGGCTTCGATCTGTCCCATGATGACTGGCGTCGGGTGCTGGAGGTGGTGCGTCGGCGCGAGTTGCTGCCGCTGATCGACTTCGCCTACCAGGGCTTTGGCGACGGCCTGGAACAGGACGCGTGGTCGACTCGACTGTTTGCCGCCGAATTGCCGGAAGTCCTGATCACCAGCTCCTGCTCAAAGAACTTCGGGCTGTACCGCGACCGCACCGGCGCACTGATTGTTTGCGCGAAATCTGCGGACAAGCTGACCGACATCCGCAGCCAACTGGCCAACATCGCCCGCAACCTGTGGTCGACGCCGCCCGATCACGGCGCTGCCGTGGTGGCGACCATCCTCGGCGACCCGGAGCTGAAAAACCTTTGGGCCGACGAAGTGGAAACCATGCGCTTGCGCATTGCACAACTGCGCAGCGGTTTGCTCGAAGCGCTGGAGGCCTACGGTTTGCGTGAGCGCTTCGCGCACATTGGCGTGCAGCGCGGGATGTTTTCCTACACCGGGTTGTCACCTGAACAAGTGAAAGACCTGCGGGATAACCACAGCGTGTACATGGTCAGCTCGGGCAGGGCGAACGTGGCGGGGATCGATGCGTCGCGCCTTGACCTGTTGGCCGAAGCCATCGCGAAAGTCTGCAAATAACTCTCCTTCACTGATCATTCCCACACTCCGCGTGGGAATGCAGCCCGGGACGCTCCTTCACTGATCGTTCCCACGCTCCGCGTGGGAATGCAGCCCGGGACGCTCCTTCACTGATCGTTCCCACGCTCCGCGTGGGAATGCAGCCCGGGACGCTCCGCGTCCCATCCAAAGCCGAACGCAGAGCGTCCGTGGAGGCATTCCCACGCAGAGCGTGGGAACGATCGACTGCCACGTTCTTCACTACCTGTCTAGACAATCCCATTCGTCGAAACAAATAGATATAAAAGTCTATTTGTCATTTTTACTCCTGTATCCTGCCAAGGCTTTTTTGAAAGCGCGGATCGACCAGATCTATCAACAGACTTAGCGAGGAGCGCGACCATGCACGAGATTCCTAATCTCCCCTTCCCAAGCCTGCACGTACCTGAGCAGACGACCACGCAACAAGCCGGTGCCCAACAGCCCGAGCCGAAAGAAGCCACTGACTGCCGCCAGGCCGACAGCGAAGACTGAAACACCCGCCGTACAGACTGTGTGGAAAGCGCTAACATGCGCTTTCCACACCGCCTGAACAGTGAGCCCGCGCCATGACCGACGAATTTTCCGAAGCCCAAGCCAGCGTCCTGATCGGCACCGCCGAGAAAATGATCGAGATCTGGAATCGCCTCTCTCCCGAAAAACAAGCCGCGCTGCTCGCCCGCTTTGGCAGCGAAGAAAATGCCCTGGCCGCCCTGGTTACCACGCAATTGGTAGCACCTGCCAAGCCCTGATCGCTCCCGCCCGACAAAATAGTTTTACTTTTTCCACGACCCACGGCCGCTCGCGCCGCTATCATAAGCAGCCTATCTAAACCTGCTTTCCCGTGGACCTTTACCCATGCCTGAACAACAGCGCCCCCTGGCGGTCACGCTGCAAGTCGTTTCCATCGTCCTGTTTACCTTCATCGGCTACCTCAACATCGGCATTCCCTTGGCGGTACTGCCAGGCTATGTCCATAGCGACCTGGGCTTTGGCGCCGTAATCGCCGGGCTGGTGATCAGCGTGCAGTACCTGGCCACCCTGCTCAGCCGCCCCTACGCCGGGAAAATCATCGACAACAAGGGCAGCAAACTGGCGGTCATGTATGGCCTGGCGGGCTGTGGCTTGAGCGGCGTGTTCATGCTGCTATCGGCCTGGACCCAAAGCCTGCCGATGCTCAGCCTGATCAGTTTGCTGATCGGCCGCCTGGTGCTCGGCAGCGCCGAAAGCCTGGTGGGTTCCGGCTCGATTGGCTGGGGCATCGGCCGGGTCGGCGCGGCGAACACCGCCAAGGTCATCTCATGGAACGGCATCGCCAGTTACGGCGCATTGGCGGTGGGCGCGCCCTTGGGCGTGTTGCTGGTCAAGCAGATGGGCTTGTGGAGCATGGGCGTGAGCATTGTGCTGCTGGCAGTACTTGGCCTGCTGCTGGCGTGGCCGAAAACCGCCGCGCCCATCGTTGTCGGTGAACGCTTGCCGTTCATGCACGTGCTCGGTCGGGTCTTGCCCCACGGTTGCGGCCTCGCCCTGGGCTCGATTGGCTTTGGCACCATCGCCACCTTCATCACCCTGTATTACGCCACCCAGCACTGGGACAACGCCGTGTTGTGCCTGAGCCTGTTCGGTGCGAGCTTCATCGGTGCACGCCTGCTGTTTGGCAACCTGATCAATCGCCTTGGCGGTTTTCGCGTGGCGATTGCCTGTCTGTCGGTGGAAACCCTCGGCCTGTTGCTGTTATGGCTGGCACCGGACGCGCATTGGGCGTTGGCGGGCGCGGCATTGAGCGGTTTTGGTTTCTCGCTGGTGTTCCCGGCACTGGGTGTCGAAGCGGTCAACCTGGTGCCGGCCTCCAGTCGTGGTGCGGCGGTCGGCGCCTATTCGCTGTTCATCGACTTGTCGCTGGGGATCACCGGGCCGCTGGCCGGTGCGATTGCGGCGGGATTCGGTTTTGCCTCGATTTTCCTGTTCGCCGCCATTGCCGCGCTAAGCAGTCTGATGCTCTGCATCTACCTGTATCGGCAAGCCCCAAGGCATCGACAAGCGCGAGACGCTGGCTAGAAATCCACCTTGCCGCGCCCGGCCTTGATGTTGCCGCGCTTGCTCTTGGATTCAAGCCGACGAGTTTTCGAGCCGAGGGTCGGCTTGGTCGGCCGGCGTTTCTTCTCGACCTTGGTGGCGCTCTGGATCAACTCGACCAAACGCTCCAGCGCGTCGGCGCGGTTCTGCTCCTGGGTCCGGTATTGCTGGGCCTTGATGATCAGCACGCCTTCGCTGGTGATGCGGCTGTCGCGCAGCGCCAGCAGCCGCTCCTTGTAGAACTCGGGCAAGGACGAGGCCGGAATGTCGAAGCGCAGGTGCACGGCGCTGGAAACCTTGTTGACGTTCTGCCCACCGGCCCCCTGGGCACGAATGGCCGTCAACTCGATCTCGGCATCCGGCAGATGCACGTTGTTGGAAATCACCAGCATGGAAAAGCGTCCGTAATCAGAGGGTGCAGGATACCGCGAATAGGTGGGAGGAATACGGACCTTGTGGGAGCGAGCCTGCTCGCGAAGGGGGCGTGCCAGGCAACAGTGATGTCGACTGACAGGGCCCCTTCGCGAGCAGGCTCGCTCCCACAGGTTTTTGTGTGAATCCTGAAAAAAAAAAACCCGGCACATGGCCGGGTTTGTTGTTTCTGTGCAGCGTTACTCCACGGCTGCTTGCAAGGCGCGCTGTGCGTGGCGCTTGTTCTTGATGCCGTAGCAGACCCACATGAACACCAGCCACACCGGAATCGCGTACACCGACGTCTGGATCCCCGGAATCAACAACATCACGCCAAGAATGAACAACACGAACGCCAGGCAGATGTAGTTACCGTACGGATACCAAAAGGCCTTGAACAGCGGCGTCTGTTTGGTCTTGTTCATGTGCTGGCGGAACTTGAAGTGCGAGTAGCTGATCATCGCCCAGTTGATCACCAACGTGGCCACTACCAGCGACATCAGCAACTCAAGCGCGCTGTGCGGGATCAGGTAGTTCAGCAGTACCGCGATCAGGGTCACGGCGGCCGAGGCCAGGATCGAACGCACCGGCACGCCGCGCTTGTCGATCTTCGCCAGTGCTTTCGGCGCATCGCCCTGCTCGGCCATGCCCAGCAGCATGCGGCTGTTGCAGTAGGTGCCGCTGTTGTACACCGACAAGGCCGCGGTCAGGACCACGAAGTTGAGGATGTGCGCAGCGGTGTTGCTGCCCAGCATCGAGAACACTTGCACGAACGGGCTGCCGCTGTAGGAATCACCGGAGGCGTTCAGGGTGGTCAGCAGGCTGTCCCACGGGGTCAACGACAGCAGGATCACCAACGCACCGATGTAGAAAATCAGGATGCGGTAGATCACCTGGTTGATCGCTTTGGGGATCACGGTTTTCGGCTTGTCGGCTTCGGCTGCGGTGAAACCGAGCATTTCCAGGCCGCCGAAGGAAAACATGATGAACGCCATGGCCATCACCAGGCCGGTGACGCCATTTGGGAAGAAGCCGCCGTGGGACCACAGGTTGCTGACCGCCGCTTGCGGGCCGCCATTACCGCTCACCAACAGGTAGCTACCCAAGGCAATCATGCCGACGATCGCCACGACCTTGATGATCGCGAACCAGAACTCGGCCTCGCCAAAGACTTTGACGTTAGCCAGGTTGATGGCGTTGATCAGCACAAAGAAAGCGGCTGCGGAGGCCCAGGTCGGGATGTCCGGCGCCCAGTAGTGGATGTATTTGCCGACCGCCGTCAGCTCCGACATGCCGACCAGGATGTACAGGATCCAGCAGTTCCAGCCCGACAGGAAGCCGGCAAAGCCGCCCCAGTACTTGTGCGCGAAATGGCTGAAGGAGCCGGCCACCGGATCTTCGACGATCATTTCGCCCAGCTGGCGCATGATCATGAAGGCGATGAAGCCGCAGATGGCGTAGCCGAGGATCATCGACGGCCCGGCGGATTTCAGTACCCCGGCCGAGCCGAGGAACAGACCGGTACCGATCGCGCCACCGAGGGCAATCAGTTGAATGTGGCGATTTTTCAGGCCGCGTTTCAGCTCGCCTGAATGCGAGTTTTGTCCACTCATGAAAAGGGTCTCACGCAAGGTTTGATGATATTCAGTTGACGTTGCTACTCAGAAGGACGTTAAGCAGCGTCGATCAAACCCCAGCGCAGGCACCAGGAGTTCAGCGTATTTACAACGGTCATGCGTCACCTGTTTGTTTTTATCTGTGACGAAATCGAACCCGACACGCTTGTGGCGCGGCGGAGTGAACAAGGCGGATAGCCTTGAGGTTTGCGCAGATGCGCAGGAGGTCACAGGTAAAACGCGGCGCATTGTACACCTGTAACCCCCTGCTGCCAGACCCCGCTGGATCAGCGTGTCGGTAGCCGGGATTGCATGTGTCCACCCCGAAGCGATCGGGCGGCGGCAAAAAGGACGTCAGACCTTTGCAGGTCACGGGCGGGGACGGCGTAAAAACCGGCCCCCGATGAGAGCTGGAAACGGATTGCGGCGGTCATTGCGCCTCCTTTTTGTTATGCACCTGCACGACAGGCATGGCGCGCATGACACCTTGCATGGGATCGGGAAACAAGCGGGATAGAGCGGTGGAAGAAGGATCTGAGAGAATGAAGCGTAAGCATTTTCTTACGGGATCAAGAGAAAGGCGATTTCATGGGTTTTACCTGTGGATTTCGTCATGAAATCTTTACAGCATGTAATTTTGGCTTTCCACTTCGGACACCTCGGTGCTGCAACTGGCGCTTTCGCGAGCAGGCTCGCTCCCACAGGAGACTGCGTTGTTTCATGGAAATGTGATCCCTTGTGGGAGCGAGCCTGCTCGCGAAGGCGCCCTCAAAAACACCACCGGGCTAAAGCCAGGCGCAAAAAAACGCCAACCCGAAGGTTGGCGTTTTTCATGAAGCGCTTACCGATTACTCCGGCTTACGACGACCAAACCCCGGACGCTGGCCGGAACCCGCCGGCGCGCCGCGGCGCTTGCCCGACGGCTTGTCACCCTCGACCAGGCTGATGCCTGGACGCTTCGATGCCGGCTTGGCCGGGCGCTTGGTGTCGGCTGGACGATCGGCTACCGGCGTACCACGACCTTCGCCACGCTCGGTACGGCCATTGGCCGGACGTGGTGTGCGTGGACCGCGTTCGCCGTCCTGACGGGCGGCTGGCTTGCGTGCTGGACGCTCGCCTTCGATCTGCGGTTCGCGGTTGGCACGCGGCGAGGCCGGTGCGGCGGCACCAGTGGCTGGACGCAGGGTACGTACGCGCTCGGTCTTGGCCATTGGACGCGACGATTTACGCTGCATCCGGTCAAGCTTGTCTTTGCTCTTGGCGTTCATCTGCGGCATCGCCACCGGCGCCAGGCCAACTTCGGCACTCAGGATGTCGACTTCGTACTGGCTCATTTCACGCCAGCGGCCCATCGGCAGGTCCGAATTGAGGAACACCGGACCAAAACGCACGCGCTTCAGACGGCTGACCACCAGGCCCTGGGACTCCCACAGGCGACGAACTTCGCGGTTGCGACCTTCCATCACCACGCAGTGGTACCAGTGGTTGAAACCTTCGCCGCCCGGCGCTTGCTTGATGTCGGTGAACTTGGCCGGGCCGTCTTCGAGGACCACGCCAGCTTTCAGACGCTCGATCATCTCGTCGTCGACTTCGCCACGCACACGTACCGCGTATTCACGGTCCATTTCGTAGGAAGGGTGCATCAGGCGGTTGGCCAGCTCACCGTCGGTGGTGAACATCAGCAGGCCGGTGGTGTTGATGTCCAGGCGACCGATGTTGATCCAGCGACCTTCTTTCGGACGCGGCATCTTGTCAAACACGGTCGGACGGCCTTCCGGGTCGACGCGGGTGCAGATTTCGCCATCGGGCTTGTTGTACATGATCACGCGGCGGACCGCCTCGGCGGCCTCTTCACGCTTGATCACCTTGCCATCGATGGTGATGGCGTCGTGCATGTCGACGCGCTGGCCAAGGGTGGCGTCTTTGCCGTTGACCTTGATCCGGCCGTGGCTGATCCAGGCTTCCACGTCACGGCGCGAGCCGACGCCGATACGGGCGAGGACTTTCTGCAGTTTTTCGCCTGCTGGGCCGATTTCCTGGTCGTCTTTCTGGTCTTTGATACTCATCTGGGCACCTCCCGGTGTGTTCTGAAAACTGGGTACTAGGGCGAAGGGATCGCCGAAGGGTCGCGAATCATACGCGCATGCGGGCGTTTGCGCATCAGAGAGTAGCTGATGGAACGTGACTTACTGATTTTTCCGCCGACCGGTGACACGCTATTAACATCAAGATCAAAAGATCGCAGCCTGCGGCAGCTCCTACATTTGGAATGCGATTCCTGTAGGAGCTGCCGCAGGCTGCGATCTTTTCAATCTTCAAGCTCGCGGCGTTCGGCTTCGATGGCTTCGGCCAGGGCCAATGCTTCGGCTTCCTCATCGCTAAGCTCGGGTTTCGGCTGTTCCAGGGCGGCGACGGCGGCCAGCAGTTTTTCGCGGGCCTCGGCGACGCCGAGGATGTCGTCTTCCTGCTCGGGCTCAGCTTCAGCCCGCAGATCCACCGGCTCCGGCTCGATGTCGATCGCCTCTGGATCAATCTGCGGCGCATCACCATCACGCAACAAATCATCGAAGTCGGTCTTGATCCCCTCCTCCATGCTGTCCAGTTCCAGCAACAGCGTATGAAAACTGGTCTCTTCCTTGGGTTCTTCCGTTTCGACGCTGGCATCGGCCAGCTCCTGCAGCCCGGCGGGTACTGGCGCGTCGTCGAAATCGAGCACCGGATCAGGCTCCAATTCGCGCACCTCGGCCAGCGGCGGCAGGTCATCGAGGTTTTTCAGGTTGAAGTGATCGAGGAACGCCTTGGTGGTGGCGAACATCGCCGGCTTGCCCGGTACGTCGCGGTAACCGACGATGCGGATCCACTCACGTTCCATCAGGGTCTTGACGATCTGGCTGTTGACCGCCACGCCCCGCACATCCTCGATCTCGCCCCGGGTGATCGGCTGGCGATAGGCAATCAAGGCAATGGTTTCGAGCATGGCCCGCGAGTAACGCTGCGGCCGCTCTTCCCATAAACGCCCGACCCACGGCGAAAACTTCTCACGGATTTGCAGGCGATAGCCGGACGCAACTTCCTTCAACTCGTACGCGCGGCCATCGCACGACTTGCCCAGAATAGTCAGCGCTTTCTTGAATACCGCCGGTTCCGGGCGCTCGGCCTCTTCGAAGAGCTCGAACAGGCGCTCCAACGATTGCGGTTTTCCGGAGGCCAACAGAAAGGCTTCGAGCAGTGGCGCCAGCTCGCGGGGTTCACTCAGGTTCATGATTGGACTCGTTATTCGGCTCGTGCTCGGACGTGGATCGCGGCGAACGGCTCATTCTGCACCAGCTCGACCAAGGATTCCTTGACCAGTTCGAGGATCGCCATGAAGGTCACGACAACCCCCAGGCGCCCTTCCTCGGCGGTGAAAAGCTCGACAAACGGCACAAAACCGCCGCCCTTCAGCCGTTCCAGCACATCGCTCATGCGTTCGCGGGTGGACAGCGCCTCGCGGCTGACCTGATGGCTTTCGAACATGTCGCCCCGGCGCAGCACCTCGGCCATGGACAACAGCAACTCTGACAAACGCACATCCGGCAACAGTTTGCGCGCCCGCGCCTCCGGGGCATCGAGCTTGGGCACGACCACGTCGCGACCGACCCGGCTGAGGCCGTCGATACCTTCGGCGGCGGCTTTGAAACGCTCGTACTCCTGCAAGCGGCGGATCAGTTCGGCGCGCGGGTCTTCTTCCTCGTCTTCGACGGTTTCAGCCCGTGGCAGCAGCATCCGCGACTTGATCTCGGCCAGCATCGCGGCCATCACCAGGTATTCGGCCGCCAGTTCCAGGCGCACCGACTGCATCAACTCGACATATCCCATGTACTGCCGGGTGATTTCCGCCACCGGAATATCGAGGATATTGATGTTCTGTTTGCGGATCAGGTACAGCAGCAGGTCGAGCGGGCCTTCGAAGGCTTCGAGAAAGACTTCCAGCGCATCCGGCGGAATGTACAGGTCCAGCGGCATTTCCATGACCGCCTGGCCATAGACCATGGCGAAAGGCAGCTCTTGCTGGGCGCCGGCCTGGCTGTCGACGGGTTCCACTGCGGACATCTAGGCCTCGACCATGAACGGCGCAGGGTCACCGCATCCGACACGGATCACTTCCGGTTCGCCATCGGCGAGGTTAATCACGGTGGACGCCTTGATCCCGCCGAAACCGCCATCGATGATCAGGTCCACCTGATGCTCGAGCAACTGGCGCATTTCGTAGGGATCGGTCATCGGGTCATCATCGCCCGGCATGATCAACGTCACGCTCATCAGCGGTTCGCCCAGCTCTTCCAGCAGCGCCAGGGCAATCGGATGGCTCGGCACCCGCAGGCCGATGGTGCGCTTCTTCGGATGCAACAGCAGTCGCGGGACTTCGCGGGTGGCATTGAGGATGAAGGTGTAGGGTCCCGGAAGATGGGCCTTGAGAATGCGGAAAGTGCCCGTATCGATCTTGGCGAACAGACCCAGTTGCGACAGATCGCTGCAGATCAGCGCAAAGTTGTGCTTTTCATCGAGCTGACGCAGGCGGCGAACGCGTTCCACGGCGACCTTGTCGCCGATCTGGCAACCGATTGCGTAGGAGGAGTCCGTGGGATAAATCACCACCCCGCCCTTGCGGATGATCTCGACAGCCTGCTTGATCAGGCGCGCTTGCGGGTTTTCCGGATGAATCTGGAAAAATTGACTCACATTCTCTACCTGTTCAGACGGCGGCAATAATTGGGTCATGTTTGAATCGACACCACAGTGGTGGCAGATCCTCCGGGAGCGGGCGGTATTCACCGATCTCGGACCAGCCTCCAGGGCCATGAAAATCACTGCCGGCGCTGACCAGCAGACCGAACTCGCGGGCCAGGATCGCGAGGCTGCCCACTTGTTCGGCAGGCTGATAGCCATTGACCACCTCGATTGCGTGGCCCCCTGCTTGAATATAGTCGGCAATCAGGCGGCGACGCTTGCTGCGAGTGAATTCGTAATGCCAGGGATGGGCCAGGCTGACCCAGGCCTTGGCCGCGCACAGGGTCTCGACGGTTTCGTCCAGGGTCGGCCAATGCTGCTTGACGTCTCCCAGCTTGCCGGCGCCCAGCCATTTGCGGAACGCTTCGGCGCGATCCTTGACGAAACCTTCGCGCACCATCCAGTCGGCGAAGTGCGGGCGGGCCGGTGCGTTACCGCTATCTCCCAAGGCCTGCTGGACTTCCCTTGCGCCGTCCAGCGCACCCGGCATGCCCTTGAGCGCCAGTTTGCGGCTGATTTCCTCGGAGCGTAGCCAGCGCCCATCGCGCAACCTGGCAATCGCCTCGACCAACGGCGCGGCATCGACGTCGAAGCCGTAGCCCAGAACGTGAATGGTCGCGCCGCCCCAGGTGCAGGACAACTCGACGCCGTTGACCAGTTGCATCCCCAGCGCATTCGCAGCGTGACGGGCCTCGTCGAGGCCTTCAAGGGTGTCGTGATCGGTCAAGGCCAGGACTCGCACGCCTTTCTCGAATGCACGCGCAACCAGAACCGCAGGCGCCAGGGCGCCATCGGAGGCCGTGCTATGGCAGTGCAAATCAACATTCACAGGGCTTTGTAACCTCAAATCAGCTGGCGCTATCGCGCGCCCATATGTTTGTTATTATGCCGCCACATCCTGCTTCTGGCTGCCACTGTGAAACAATTCATCGATTTCATCCCGCTCCTGCTGTTTTTCATCGTCTTCAAAATCGATCCACGGGTCGTCGACATTGCCGGCCACGAGGTCACTGTAGGCGGTATCTACAGTGCCACCGCGATGCTGATCATCAGCTCCCTGGTGGTCTACGGCACGCTGTTCATCAAGCAGCGCAAGCTGGAGAAGAGCCAGTGGCTGACCCTCATCGCCTGCCTGGTCTTCGGCAGCCTGACCCTGGCCTTCCACAGCGAGACCTTCCTGAAATGGAAAGCCCCGGTGGTCAACTGGCTGTTCGCCCTGGCTTTCATCGGCAGCCACTTCATCGGTGACCAACTGCTGATCAAACGCATCATGGGCCATGCGCTGACCCTGCCTGAGCCGGTCTGGATGCGCCTGAATATCGCCTGGATCGCGTTCTTCCTGTTTTGCGGCGCCGCCAACCTGTTCGTCGCGTTCACCTTCCAGAGCTACTGGGTCGACTTCAAGGTCTTCGGCAGCCTGGGCATGACTTTGCTGTTCCTGGTCGGCCAGGGCATCTACCTGTCCCGCCACCTGCACGACGCCGATACCACAACGCCGAAAACCGAGGACTGACATGCTTTACGCAATCATTGCCACAGACGTCGCCAACTCCCTGGAAGCCCGCCTGGCCGCACGGCCTGCACACCTCGAGCGCCTGCAAGCGCTCAAGGGCGAAGGTCGCATCGTATTGGCCGGCCCGCATCCGGCGGTCGACAGCAATGATCCGGGGGCAGCGGGTTTCACCGGCAGCCTGATCGTCGCCGAATTCGACTCCCTGAGCGCCGCACAGGCCTGGGCCGACGCCGATCCGTACATCGCCGCAGGCGTCTACGCCAACGTTCTGGTCAAACCTTTCAAGCAAGTCCTGCCGTAACCGCCCCCTGCGCGGTGAACCTTCTCGGTTCATCGCGTTCTCAATCGCTCATTAATCTCGTTTGCCTGCCGACAAACTCCCCAATATCCGTATTGGAATCAGGAGTCGCGATGCGCAAGGGTCCGTTGTGTCTGATGTTGGTCACGTTGTCGATCGTGGCGCCCGCCCACGGTGAAGAAGCCGCCGAGGGCGCGAACTCCACGCCGCTGTCCTTGAGCGCTGGTAGCCAGATCAACGAACTGCAGCAACGCTTGAAGGAAAGCGAGCGGCAACGAGAAGAACTGAGCAAACAATTGAACAATGCCGATGGCGAGCGCGAAAGCGTCCAGCTGGCCCGATTGCGCCAGGAGAATCAGCGACTCAAGCTGCAACTTCGGGAAGTACAGGCCGGCAGTTCGATCCCGCGCTTGTTGACCGATCAGCAACAGTGGTTCGTCATTGGCGCCGGGGTGGCGCTATTCGCCCTGCTCTGCGGTATCTTCGCCAGTGGTGCGAGGCGAAAACGTCGACAATGGCTAAATTGAGTGATCCATGAGCGAGTTGTTATTAATTGATGATGACCAGGAACTGTGCGAGCTCCTGGGCAGCTGGCTGAGCCAGGAAGGGTTTCAGGTGCGCGCCTGTCATGACGGCCAGAGCGCGCGCCGCGCGTTGGCCGAAACGTCCCCGGCGGCCGTGGTACTGGACGTGATGTTGCCGGACGGCAGCGGCCTGGAACTGCTCAAGCAGCTGCGCAGCGATCACCCCGACTTGCCGGTGCTGATGCTTTCAGCCCGCGGCGAACCCCTGGACCGCATCCTCGGCCTGGAACTCGGCGCCGACGACTACCTGGCCAAACCCTGCGACCCGCGGGAACTGACAGCCCGCCTGCGCGCCGTGTTGCGTCGCAGCCATCCGGCGGCAGTGTCCAGCCAGATGGAGCTGGGCGACCTGTGTTTCAGCCCGGTGCGTGGCGTGGTCAGCATCGATGAACAGGAATTCACCCTTACCGTTTCCGAGAGCCGCCTGCTCGAAGCCCTGCTCAAGCAGCCCGGCGAGCCGCTGGATAAGCAGGAACTGGCGCAAATCGCCCTCGGCCGCAAGCTGACCCTGTACGACCGCAGCCTCGACATGCACGTCAGTAATCTGCGCAAGAAGATCGGCCCTCATCCTGATGGCCGCCCGCGCATCGTGGCTTTGCGTAGCCGTGGTTACTACTACAGCCTCTGAATAGAACGCGATCCCTGTAGGAGCTGCCGCAGGCTGCGATCTTTTGATCTTAAAAAGCAAAATCAAAAGATCGCAGCCTGCGGCAGCTCCTACAGGGTTTGTCTTTGTCAGGTCGTCGGAAATCGGTCTTTACCCAAGCTTTACGTATCGCTGACCGCTGCTGACCTTGATCTGCGTAATCTGTACTCATCCGGAACGTACCGGGAATGAGACAAGGAGATTCACCATGCGCAAGACTCTTATCGCTCTGATGTTCGCCGCCGCCCTCCCGACCGTTGCCATGGCCATGCCCGAAGGCGCAGGCCCGATGGGTGGCGAGATGGACGGTTCGCACCACGGCGGGCAGATGCATGGCATGCACGGCAAAGGCCCGTACAGCCAACTGGACCTGAGCCGCGAGCAGCGCGAGCAGATCCGCAAGATCATGGGCGAGCAGATGCATGAGCGTAAGCAAGTGGTCGACAAGTACCTGGAAAAACTCTCGCCAGCCGACCAGAAAGCCATGAAAGATGAAATGGCCGCCAACCACAAGAAAGCCGAAGCCGACGTGCGTGCGTTGCTGAAACCGGATCAACAGAAGAAATTCGACGAGATCCAGAAAAAGCAGGCTGAACGTCGCGCTGAGTGGGCCGAATTCAAGGCCTGGAAAGCGCAACAGGCACAAAAAGCGCAATAATGCGCTAACCCCTAGGCCCAACGGCTGAACTGTGGGAGCGAGCCTGCTCGCGATGGACTTCAACGATAATGCGGGGCATCAGGTAGCCCGTGTTGTCCTTGAGTTTTTCGCGAGCATGCTCGCTCCTACAGGTGATTTTGTGTTTGCTTGAGGACTTTCCGTGCGCTCATTGTTCTGGCGGATCCTGGCCAGCTTCTGGCTGGCCATCGCCCTCGTTGCAGGGCTCTCCATTCTGCTCGGGCACATGCTCAACCAGGATGCGTGGATACTCAGTCGCCACCCAGGTCTCAATACACTGGCTGAGCAATGGACGCAGACTTACGAATCCCAGGGCGAAGACGCGGCGCAGGATCTTCTGCAGAAGCGCAAGCGCCAGTATCACATCGATGTCCAGGTCCTCAACGAAAGCGGCGACCCGGTAGTACGCGGCACCTTCCCGCGACGTGCCGCTGCGTTTGAAGCGCGACAGAACAACGATGACCGTCGCTTGCCATGGCGTCGCCTGACGGATGAATACACCAGCGACAAAAGCGGTGACACCTATCTGTTCATCTACCGGATTCCACATCCAGAACTCGACGCCTGGCACCGCGAAAGCCTGCTCTGGCCGTTGAGTGCACTGGGGATCGCATTAGTGGTGCTGACCCTGTTCAGCCTGTTGGTCACCTTATCCATCACCCGCCCTCTCAGCCGCTTGCGCGGTGCGGTGCATGACCTGGGACAAACCACCTATCAACAGAACAGCCTGGTCAAACTGGCCAACCGCCGCGATGAATTCGGCGTGCTGGCCAACGACTTCAATCGCATGGGCGCGCGCCTGCAAAGCCTGATCGGCAGTCAACGCCAACTGCTGCGCGATGTGTCACACGAACTGCGTTCGCCCCTCGCTCGCCTGCGCATTGCGCTGGCTCTGGCCGAGCGAGCCACGCCGCAGGAACGAGAGAAACTCTGGCCGCGCCTGACCCGCGAATGCGACCGCCTCGAAGCGTTGATCAGCGAAATCCTCGTGCTGGCACGGGTTGACGCCGATAACGCCAGTGCCGAAGAGGTGGATCTCAACGCCCTGCTCAATACGTTGCAAAAGGATGCACAACTGGGTTCACCCGATCAGTTCGTGCACCTTGAAGCCGAGTCGCAACTGACCCTCAAGGGTTGGCCGACGATGATCGAGCGAGCCGTGGACAATCTGTTGCGCAACGCCCAGCGCTTCAACCCGGCGGGCGGCCTGCCGATTGAAATGCAGGCGCTGCGGAAAGGAGAACGGATTGTAGTGACCGTGCGTGACCATGGGCCGGGGGCGGACGAGGAACATTTGAGACAGCTGGGTGAGCCGTTCTATCGTGCGCCCGGACAGTCGGCGCCCGGACATGGCCTGGGCCTGGCGATTGCGCGCCGTGCGGCGGAACGGCATGGCGGAAGCCTGGTGCTGGCCAATCACCCTGAGGGCGGGTTTATAGCCAGCCTGGAATTGCCACTGGTGCCGGGGGCTGTCGCCTAAGTAATCATTCCCACGCTCCGCGTGGGAATGATCTTTATGCGGCTGGCCAGGCGCTGACGAACTTGGCCAGGTCAACCTTCTCCGCTACCCGCGGCTCTTTTTGCGGCGTGCCAAGGTACAGGAAGGCAATCACCTCTTCGCCTTCGGCCAGGCCCAAGCCCTTGGCCACATGCGGCGAATAGGCCAGGTCACCGGTACGCCAGACCGCACCAATGCCTTGCGCATAGGCCGCCAGCAAGATCCCGTGGGCTGCACAACCCGCCGCCAGCCGTTGCTCGGACTTCGGATACTTGACGTGATCCTGCACCCGCGCGATCACGACCACCACCAAGGGTGCCCGCAGTGGTCCGTTACGCGCCTTGTCGATGGCCGCTTCGGTCACTTCAGCGTCCTGCAACTTTGCCGCCTCGGCCAGCAACTCGCCCATTTGCTCGCGCGCCGCACCTTCGACAGTCAGGAAACGCCAAGGCTGCAAATGACCGTGGTCCGGGGCACGCATGGCCGCGGCAAACAGCACTTCACGTTGCGCCTGGGTGGGGGCCGGTTCGATCAGGCGCGGGACGGAAACACGGTTGAGCAAAACGTCGAGAGCCTGCATCGGCCACCTCCAGAAAAAATTGTGCGGCTATTCTAGCTGTAACTACTGAGGCAGTGCGGTTTACATGCCCCGCCCCGCAGGTAGAATGGCGCCTTCCTTACTTCAGCCGAGCGGATTTCATGGCGTTGCCGACCTTACGTCTCATTGGTTTCATCATCGGCATCTTCCTGATAACCCTGGCCATCGCCATGGTCGTACCCATGGGTACGCTGGTGATCTTCGATCGCACCGGCGACCTGCCGTCGTTCCTCTGGGCCAGCATGATCACCTTTGTCGCCGGCCTCGCCCTGGTCATTCCCGGGCGCCCCGAGCATGTTCATCTGCGACCACGGGACATGTACCTGCTAACTGTCAGCAGTTGGCTGGTGGTGTGTATCTTCGCCGCGCTGCCCTTCCTGCTGACCCAGCACATCAGCTACACCGATTCGTTCTTCGAAAGCATGTCCGGGATCACCGCCACCGGTGCGACGGTGCTCAACCACCTGGACGACATGTCCCCCGGGATCCTGATGTGGCGCTCGCTGCTGCACTGGATCGGCGGCATCGGGTTTATCGGCATGGCGGTGGCGATCCTGCCGCTGCTGCGCATCGGTGGCATGCGGCTGTTCCAGACCGAATCCTCGGACCGCTCCGAGAAAGTCATGCCCCGTTCACACATGGTGGCGCGCCTGATCGTCGCAGCCTATGTCGGCATCACCATTTTCGGCAGCCTGGCGTTCTGGTGGGCCGGAATGAGTCCGTTCGACGCGATCAACCATGCGATGTCGGCGATTTCCACGGGCGGTTTTTCCACCTCGGACCAATCCCTGGCCAAGTGGACGCAGCCGGCGGTGCATTGGGTAGCCATCGTCATCATGATTCTCGGCAGCCTGCCGTTCACCCTGTATGTGGCGACCCTGCGCGGTAACCGCCGGGCGCTGATCAAGGATCAACAGGTCCAGGGCTTGCTCGGGATGCTGCTGGTGACCTGGCTGGTGCTCGGCACCTGGTACTGGTGGACTACCCAGCTGCATTGGCTCGAAGCGCTGCGGCATGTGGCGCTGAACGTGACGTCGGTGGTCACCACCACCGGCTTCGCGCTGGGGGACTACAGCCTGTGGGGAAATTTCTCGCTGATGCTGTTCTTCTATCTGGGTTTTGTTGGCGGCTGCTCCGGCTCAACCGCTGGCGGGATCAAGATTTTCCGCTTCCAGGTCGCCTATATCCTGCTCAAGGCCAACCTTAACCAACTGATTCACCCGCGGGCGGTGATCAAGCAGAAGTACAACGGTCACCGCCTCGATGAAGAGATCGTACGTTCGATCCTGACCTTTTCGTTCTTCTTCGCGATCACCATCTGCGTGATCGCGCTACTGCTGTCACTGCTCGGGGTGGACTGGATGACCGCCCTGACCGGTGCCGCCAGCACCGTGTCCGGCGTCGGCCCTGGGCTGGGCGAGACCATCGGTCCGGCCGGCAACTTCGCCTCGCTGCCGGACGCCGCCAAATGGATTCTCTCGTTCGGCATGCTCCTGGGCCGACTGGAGATCATTACGGTGTTTGTGCTGTGTATTCCGGCGTTCTGGCGTCACTGACCGGCAGCGGCGTTCCCGTCAATCGCGCCCGGTACTCGCCGGGCGTGGTGTCAAACCAGCGGCGGAACGCGCGGAAGAAATTGCTCGGATCAGCGAACCCCAGCAGGTAGGCAATTTCCAGCAGGGTCATGGTCGGTTGCGCCAGATACTGTTCGGCCAGCTCACGGCGGGTGTCGTCGAGCAACGTCTGGAAACTCGTGCCCTCCTCCTGCAGACGCCGTTGCAGGGTGCGTTGCGACAGGTGCAACGTCTGCGCGACCGCATCGCGCTTGGGTTCGCCCTGGGGCAGCAATCGGCACAAAACCTGCCGCGCCTTGTGCGTGACTCGACTCTCGGAAAATCGCGCCAGGTATTCGCCGGCGAAGCGGTCATGCAACAACGCCATGGCTTCGTTGGCCGTCGGCAGCGGCGCCTCCATGTCCGCCCGTTCGAAAATCAGCGCATCGTAGGGTGCGTTGAATACCAGTGGCGCGTGGAAGGCTTGTTTGTAGGGTTCGAGATTGAGCGGTTCAGCGCCTTGCACCAGGACCTTGCGCGGATGCAGCGTGCGCCCGGTCAGCCAGCCACACAGCGCCAGGGCGCAAGCCAGCGAGGCTTCGGCGCTTTGCCGGGTAGGCGGCAAATGGTCGCCATGCACCGTCAGAATAAGCGCATAGCCCTCATCCAGCAGGCGAAAACTCAGGTCGGCGCTTTCGGCGATGATCCGCTGGTAGCGCACCAGCCGCTTGAACCCTTCGGCCAGGGTCTGGCTGGACATCAAGGCATAGCCCGTCACATGAAACTGTGCAGGCCGCACCACCTTGCCCATGTTCAGGCCAATCGCCGGGTTACCGGACAGTTCAACCGCCCGTTGCCACAGTCGTGTCATGGAATCTTGCGGGAAGCGTGCATCCGGATCATCGAGTGCCGCGTAGTCGAGCCCCAGCTGCTTGAACAGAACCCGGCAATCCAGGCCGTCCATTTCCAGTGCTTTGACAATCCCCATCGCCCAGCTTGCAGAAGTCGTTCGTTCGCTCATGGCGTTTACTGTCTTGGTGAGCCGTCTGTCGCGGCAAGTTTTCCGAAGGATACTAAAGTGGCGCCTATTGTCACTGGCTGGCGCCAATGATCACTCTAGACTCAAATAAGCTACCCGCCGAACAACTTGCGGCCAGAACAATGACCACAGAGATCGCAGTCGTGGAAAACATCAAGCGTTTCAACAGTTTCGCTGAGTTTTACCCGTATTACCTCAGCGAACACAGCAACAGCACCTGCCGACGATTGCACTTCATCGGCACGACGTTGGTGATTTTCATTCTGGCGCTGACCATCGGTCGTGGCGCCTGGATGCTGTTGTGGGTTTTGCCGCTGGCAGGTTACAGCTTCGCCTGGGTTGGACATTTCTTCTTCGAGAAGAATCGTCCTGCAACCTTCCAGCACCCTTTCTACAGCCTGCTCGGCGATTTCGTCATGTATCGCGACATGATTCTGGGACGTGTGCCGTTCTAGATCACCAGAGGATTGCCGATGAATGCCAATGCCCGTTTTACTCACATGAAGGATGGTACGCAGGAAGACTGGGCGATCATCGCCGCGGACTTCAGCGCCTATGCTCGTCAGTTGCCAATACGGATCGTCGCGCACTTGAAGTTGCTGGAAGGTGACTTCGGCGGTTTCCCCGTGGACCGCCTGACCCACTCGCTGCAAACCGCCACCCGTGCCTGGCGCGATGGACGCGACGAAGAATACGTGGTCTGCGCCCTGCTCCACGATATCGGCGACACCCTGGGTTCCTATAACCACCCGGACATCGCCGCCGCGATCCTCAAGCCTTTCGTCAGCTCTGAAAACCTGTGGATGGTGGAGAAACACGGGATTTTCCAGGGCTACTACTTCTTCCATCACCTGGGCATGGATCGGCACCTGCGCGAGCAATTTTGCGACCATCCGCAGTATCAGGCGACCATCGAGTTCTGTGCCAAGTACGATGCGGCGGCGTTTGATCCAGCGTATGACACGCTGCCGCTGAGTTTCTTCGAGCCTATGATGGAGCGCTTGTTTGCCCAGCCGAAGAATTCGATCTACAAGGCGGCGATGGAGGAGTATTCACCAGCCTGACAGATCTGCAGTGCCCGTGCCGGCCTCTTCGCGAGCAGGCTCGCTCCCACAGTTTGATCGCACGTTACTGAAGGAATTCGGTCACCTGTGGGAGCGAGCCTGCTCGCGAAGAGGCCAGTCCAGACGCCAAAACTCTCTTAGGCCAGTTCCGCCACCTTCGCCGCCTTCACCTGCGCCTCCCGCGCCTGCGCATCGGCCAACCGATACAATTCGATCGTGCCATCCCAATGTTCGATCAACGCGGTGCACGACTCCACCCAATCACCACAATTGAGGTAATCCACCTCGCCGACCTTGCGGATCTCGGCATGGTGAATATGCCCGCACACCACCCCATGCAGCTCGCGCTTGACGCACTCATGGGCAATGGCCTCTTCAAAATCACTGATGAAGCTGACCGCGGTCTTGACCTTGTGCTTGAGGTACGCCGACAGCGACCAGTAACCGTAGCCATATCGGGCGCGCCAATGGTTGAGCCAGCGGTTGAGGGTCAGGGTGAATTCGTACGCTGAGTCGCCAAGAAACGCCAGCCAGCGGTGATAGCGAGTGATCACGTCAAACTGATCGCCGTGGATCACCAGCAGGTGCCGGCCATCGGCGGTCACGTGCACCGCTTCGTCCACCAACTGGATATTGCCCAGGATCAGTTTCGAATAACGGCGCAGGAATTCGTCGTGGTTGCCGGTGACGTAGATGACCTCGGTGCCGCGCTTGCTCATGGTCAACAGGCGCCGGATCACATTGGTGTGCGCCTGGGGCCAGTACATGCCGCCGCGCAGTTTCCAGCCGTCGATGATATCGCCGACCAGGTAGATCTTGTCTGCGTGATAGCCCTTGAGAAACTGCGACAGGTGCTCGGCCTGACAATCGCGCGTGCCCAGGTGCACGTCGGAAATCCACAAGGTGCGCACACGTTGCTTACGACTGGGTTTGGCGAGCTCGGCGCTGGTCATGGGCGACCCTCAGGACAAGTTTTGGCAAGCTTGAACCGGTCGGGTTAATGACCCATGACAATGGCAAGTCAGTCCTGTGACAGCGCGCGCAAGCCGTGTCGGTGTAGACTGGGCCCTGACTCATCAACCCTGCAATGAGAGCCTGTAACGAAAGCTTGTAACGAGAGCTTGTAACGAGAACCGCGATGAGACCGATCCTTACCCTGCGCCATTACACCCATGACCTGATCGTCCACAGCCACGAGCACGCGCAATTGGTGTTCGGGCTGTCGGGTGCGCTGGATTTCGAGGTCGACGGGCGTGGCAGCCAGGTGGTCCAGCAAAGCTTCGTGGTGATTCCCTCCGGTTTTCACCATGCCTGCGGCAGCCCCAATGGCAGTCGATGCCTGGTCCTGGACGTGCCCGGCGATCAATGGCTTGGCCAATCCCTGGGCGATCATGCCGATGCCAGTCGGCGCCTGCTCGACAACGCCGGTCGCTTGTCGCTGGATGCGGGACAGAGCCAATTGGTCGAATGGCTGGCCAACAGTCAGGTCGATGACCCGGTGATCGCTCAACAGGGCGCGGTGCTATTACTGGCCAGCCTCAACAACACCAGGCCGGACCCGGTTGGTGGCCGGCGCCTACCCTACGCCGCGTTGAATGCGCACATTGACCAATACGCCGCCTACCCGCTGCAAGTCGCCGACTTGGCCCGCGTAGCCGGTCTTTCCAGCGCGCGTTTGCATGCGCGGTTCGTGGCCGAATGCGGGCAGACGCCGATGGAATACATCCGCAGCCGACGCTTGCACAAGGCCATGAGCTTGCTGCGCCATTCGGCGCTGCCTATTGGCGAGATTGCCTGTCGGGTCGGCTACAGCTCCCAAAGCGCCTTTGCCGCTGCAGTGCTGCGCGAGTTCGGCGCATCGCCGGGTAAGCTGCGGCGCGAGGCTGGCGACAAATAACGCGAGTCTGGCGACAGACACAGCGCCAGCGGGCGCGGTTAAATGACCGTGCTCACTTCCTCAAGGATTGCCATGACTCCCCGTACCGCCCTGGGCGCCCTGCATATCGGCGCATTGATGTTCGGCTTGACCGGCGTGTTCGGCAAACTTGCCGTCGCCTCTGCGTCAATCATCGTCTTCGGCCGGGCGGCGTTCGCGGTGCTGGCGCTGGCGTTCTTTGCACGCTTCGCCAGCCAGACCCGCTGGCAGAAACTCGAAGCCGTGGATGTGCGCCGACTGTTGCTCAGCGGTTTGCTGCTGGCCGGGCACTGGGTGAGCTTCTTCGTTTCGGTGAAGATCGCTGGCGTGGCCATCGCCACCCTGGGCTTTGCCAGCTTCCCGGCCTTTACCGTGATCCTTGAAGGGCTGATTTTCCGCGAGCGCATCCGCGCCAATGAAATCCTGCTGGTGGCACTGGTCAGTGTCGGGCTGGTGCTGGTCACGCCTGAGTTCGACTTGGGCAGTGGCGCCACCACCGGCCTGCTCTGGTCGATCGCCTCGGGCCTGCTGTTTTCCCTGTTGTCGCTGACCAACCGCGCCAGCTCCGCGCGCATCCCGCCGGTGCAGGCGGCGTTGTGCCAGAACGTGGTGGTCGGATTGTGCCTGCTACCGGCAGCGGCCCCCCACCTGAGCGAAGTGCGAGCCATCGACTGGCTGTGGATCGGCCTGCTCGGGGTGTTCTGCACCGGCGTTGCCCATAGCCTGTTTGTCGCCAGCCTGGCGGTGATCAAGGCGCGGACCGCTGCGGTGGTCTTCGCCCTTGAGCCGGTTTACGGGATCACCATGGCCTGGCTGTTATTCAATGAAAACCCGACCCTGCGCATGCTGCTTGGCGGCGCATTGATCATCGTCGCGATCATGGTGTCCAGCAGGCTTTCCAGCGGATCAGGCAAGAAAGCCGTTGCTGCGGAGGCGGTGTCTCACTGAGTGGTGCGATCGTTGTGGCCCAGGTCGCGGTCCGGATCGATCTGGTCGCGGACTCGCTGCTTGAGCACCTTGGCCTCGGGGAAACCGCCGTCTGCCTTGCGCTCCCAGAGCTGCACCTGATCACAGAAAATGTGAAAGACCCCGCCCGTGCCGGGCACCAGCGACACCTTGCCCAGGTCATCGCCAAAAGTGCTGAGCAGTTCCTGGGCCAGCCAGGCCGCACGCAAAAGCCACTGGCATTGGGTGCAATAGGTGATGACGATTTCCGGTTTGCTGGTGGTCATGATCGGCGCATTTCCTGAAACGGAGGGGACGACCATGATAACGGTCGTTATTGCCCGCGAAGAACGATAACGCGGTTTGGCAATTACACCGCAGCGCCTGGTTCGCCAGCAAGCCTGGCTCCTACGGGTTATCTGTTGGTTCGAAGGCTTTCGTCAAGGGAAGCGGGCTCGATGGTCCATTCGATTTCAGGTTCGGGTAACGCAGGCGCTTCGCAGGGCTGGATGTTTTCCATCGGGCCCAAATCCCAATTCGTATCCATCGACAAATCATCCAGATTCAACTGGAACTCCTCGGTGGGTGGCGGCTGCGAGGATGCTGCCGGGGCCAAGACCGTCGATGTAACGAGCGCGACCGGCGCAAGAGTGCGCGATTGAGGAGAATCCACGCGCACTTCCTGAAATGTCGGCCCAGCGTGCATTTCGGGTGGACTAGCCTGGGGGTGATGTGGTGATGGCTCTGGTGAAACCTGATCCTGCTGTCGTTGACGACGTCCCCATGCAAGCAGCAGCGCCACGGCCAACAGCGTCACAAACCCCAACATCCATAGCCAATTCACCCTTGGTTCCTCAACCACGACCGGCGCTGGCGCCACGGCAACCGGCGCAGCTGGCTCTGTCGGTGCCTGCTCGACCTCGGCCAATCGGGTTTGCAACTCGGCCACCTGCTTTTTCTCAACGGCGATTTGCTCGTCCTTTGCCTGTAGCTTCCCGTTAAGCTCATCGATGGTTGCCTGCATCTGCTGGTTGTGCAGGACTCTGGCGGCCAGTTGTTCAGCCAGGGGATTCGTTTCCGGGGCGGCGACAGGCGTCGCCGGCTGCACACTCGGAAATGCAGAAGCAGAACGATCCGGCGGCGGTTCATCGTCAATCGGCGCAATGTCCGCGGCGCCCGGAGGATCGATGAGCACGGTGTACTCGCGCAACAAGCGGCCATTGGGCTGGTCGAGCTGAACGAGAAAATCCAGGTAGGGTTCCTTCACCGGTTTGCTGGAGCTGACCCGGATCAGGCTGCGATCGCCTCGCAGGATGGGCGTGAATTTCAGGTCGTTGAGGAAAAACACACGCTCGACCCCGGCGCGGCTGAACTCGTCAGCCGTTGCCAGGCGGACCGACAACTCGCCCTCTTCCAGTCCGGCAGCATCCACCAGGGCGATGTCAGCGCGCAGCGGCTGATTCAAGGCCGAATGAAGGGTGATTTCACCCAGGCCCAACGCCGGCACCCAAGCCGAGTACGTGACGGCGGCACTGGCCAGCAACAGCCTGGCACCATACCGTACAACCAACAGCCGACTCTTGAGCATGAACATCCCTTAGGTAACCAAAAACCAATCTGCACGTGTTCGCGCATCCGGTACGAACACGATATTGCCGAGTAGTTCTTATAGTCTGCCCAATGCGCTCACTAAAAAGTCTGACGGGAAGCTTTGTCTCAGGATTTTTCGAGGTTGGCCAGAATGTGCCCATGAACCCGCATGCAGACCTTTACATCGGCCTCATCGACACCCTCGAAGAGTTCATGTCGCAGTTGGGTGGCAATGGTTTCAATTTGTTCGATCAGGGGAAGCGCCGGGGCACACAACACGATTTTTTTCGCCCGACGGTCTTCTACCACCGCCTGACGTTGCACCAGGCCCTGGCCTTCCAGGCTGTCGAGCAACCGAGCCAGGGTCGGTCCCTCGACACCGACGCTTTGCGCCAGCTCACGCTGGGTCGGGGCCTGTTCGAAGCGCGCCAGGTGCAGCAGCACCAGCCAGCGGGCCTGGGACAACCCCAGGCCGGCAAGACGACGGTCAAGCTCGGCACGCCAGCCACGCGACATCTGGGCCAGTTGCATGCCAAAACGGTGTTGATCGGTCAACGGCATAAAACACTCATGATCAGACTGAAATTAGGGAAATACTAATAATTAGTCAGCTAAGCATGAGCCTTGGCTGGAGGCAAGGCTTGTTCTGTACTGAATCGTTACATCAGCGGGACCGGGCGCTCAAAGTTCAAATTCGGACTGCAGGGCGGCGCGAATACAGTACAAAACCCCTTCCGGCACCCGACCGGCAAACAGCGCGGAAATTTCCGACACAGGTGGCAGTTCGCCCTCACCGTCGAGGAACGCATCCTGGACTTCGCCCATCAAGTCCTCCGGTAGATCCAGCGCCTGTTCCAGTGACAGCTGCTGTTTGCCAATGGCTTCGGCGAGCATGGTGTAGACGTTCTTTTCCGAGCATTGCAGCTGCCCGGCGATCTGCAACGGCGTCATGCCGGCACGCGCCAGGGAGATCAGCTCGTGGCGTAGGTCTGCCACCACTTTCGGTGCTTCGGCCTGGCCACCGAGGACTTCGAGGAAAGCCTCGCCATAACGCTCCAGCTTGCGCGCACCGACGCCACTGACACGGGCCATTTGCGCCAGCGAGGTGGGCTGGCTGCGCAGCATTTCCAGCAAGGTCGAGTCGGGAAAAATGACGTACGGCGGTACGCCATGTTCTTCGGCCAACTTGCGGCGCAGGGCACGCAGGGCTTCCCACTGTTCGCGCTCTTCGCCCCGGACGAGCTGGCTCGCCTGGCTCTTGCTGCTCTTGGCTGTGGTTTGCGCCTTCAGGTCGCGACGCAGCTCCAGGGTCACTTCGCCTTTGAGCAATGGCCGGCACGTGTCGCTCAGGCGCAGGCCGCCATAGCCTTCCAGATCGATGTCGGCCAGGCCACGGGCGACCAACTGGCGGAACAACGAACGCCACTCGCCTTCGGCCATCGCCTTGCCGACTCCGTACACCGAGAGGTGCTGATGCCCGAAGTTGCGCACCTTTTCGTTGTCCTTGCCCAGCAAGACATCCACCAGGTGTCCGACACCGTAGCGCTGGCCTGTCCGGTAGATCGCCGACAGCGCCTGGCGGGCGGGCTCTGTGGCGTCCCAGGTTTGCACGCCGTCGACACAGTTGTCGCAATGCCCGCAGGGCTCGGGCATTTCTTCGTCAAAGTAGGCCAGCAATGTCTGGCGACGGCAGCGGGTTTCCTCGCACAGCGACAGCATGGCATCGAGCTTGTGTTGCTCCAGACGCTTGTGGCGTTCGTCGCCTTCGGAGTTCTGCAACATTTGCTTGAGCATCACCACATCTTGCAGGCCGTAGGCCATCCAGGCGTCGGCCGGCAAACCGTCACGGCCGCCGCGTCCGGTTTCCTGGTAATAGGCCTCAAGCGACTTTGGCAAGTCGAGGTGAGCGACAAAGCGCACGTTGGGTTTGTCGATGCCCATGCCAAAGGCCACGGTCGCGACCATGATCAGGCCTTCCTCGTTGAGGAAGCGCTTCTGGTTGTGAGCGCGCAGATCGTTGGGCAGGCCGGCGTGATACGGCAGCGCCGGGAAACCTTGTTCAGTGAGGAACGCGGCCACTTCCTCGACTTTCTTGCGCGACAGGCAATAGACGATGCCGGCATCGCTGCGACGCTCGGCGAGAAACGCCAACAACTGCTTGCGCGGCTGTTCCTTGGGCACGATGCGATAAAAGATGTTCGGCCGGTCGAAGCTCGACAGGAAGCGCTCGGCGTCCTGCAGGTGCAGGCGTGTGACGATCTCTTCGCGGGTCCGCTTGTCGGCGGTGGCGGTCAGGGCGATGCGCGGGACGTCGGGGAACAGTTCCGCCAACTGGCCCAATTGCAGGTATTCCGGTCGAAAGTCATGGCCCCATTGGGACACGCAATGGGCTTCGTCGATGGCGAACAGCGAGATATCCAGCCCTTGCAGGAAGCTCAGCATGCGCGGCTGGACCAGACGCTCGGGTGCGAGGTAGAGCATTTTCACCTCGCCGCGCCGGATCCTTGCCGCCAGGTCACGCTGTTGTTCGGCACTGAGCGTTGAGTTCAATGCCGCAGCGGCCACACCGAGCTCTTCGAGGGTCGCGACCTGATCGTCCATCAGCGCGATCAACGGCGAAACCACGACCGCCAGGCCATCGCGCAACAGCGCCGGCACCTGGAAGCACAGGGATTTACCACCCCCGGTAGGCATCAGGACCAGGGCATCGCCGCCACTGGCCACGCGCTCAATGATTGCACCCTGGCGGCCACGGAAACTGTCGTAGCCGAAGATGTCCTTGAGGACGCGCTGAGCCTGTTCGAGCATAAAAACTCCAAAAATCACCGAAACATCCCTGCAAGGCTGGTACAGGACCCGCAACTTTGCACCGACAAATAGTAAGTACAGATTGCATGACGCTGTGTATTCGAGCCGCGAAGCCAGCAGGGCATCACAAAACGCGCGAGTATACCCGACCCCTGTCCGGCAAAGGGCGCCACTGAGAAGAGGGAATCAACATGAGTTCTATGTAGGAGCTGCCGCAGGCTGCGATCTTTTGATTTTGTTTTTTTGCAAGCAAGATCAAAAGATCGCAGCCTGCGGCAGCTCCTACGGGAAATGCGGTGTCCATTAGGGTGCAAATATGCCGTGCGGCTGGCCCAAGCGCTCAAGAAGGCCTAGAATTCCCGCATCGAATATTCCCCAAGGTAGCCCTTTAATGTCCTTCGCTGAGCAACTAACCCGCCTGCAAGTCTTCCTCGACGCCGATGAACTGCATGACGAGGCGCTGGACTACGTGGCCGCCCACGGCTACCTCACCGCGCTGTCGATCTGTTCCGAAGTCGTTCCCGATCGTGAATGGATCGATGCCCTCTTCGCTGAAGAGCCGCATTACAGTAGCGAAGCCCAGCGCGAAGAGATCGAAGCCACGCTGATCGGCCTTAAAGCCCACATCGCCCGTCAACTGGCCTCCGATGAAGAGTTCGAGCTGCCGTGCGACCTGGACCTGGGCGAAGACCCGGACGATTCCGACCTGCGCGGCTGGTGCATCGGTTTCATGGAAGGCGTATTCCTGCGCGAAGAAGCCTGGTTCGAAACCGCCGAAGACGAAGTCAGCGAAATGCTGCTGCCGATCATGGTCGGTTCGGGCCTGTTCGACGAGCAACCGGAATTCTCCGACATTGCCGCGGACGCCAACCTGATGGACGACATGATCGTGCAGATCCCGGAAGCCCTGACCGCGCTGTACCTGCTGTGCAACGCACCGGACGAGAAACCGGCGATCCTCAAGCCACGTCACCACTAAGGTTTTGCCTATGGACAACCCCATAGGCAACCGCTCCCTGATGTTGCGCTACGTGCTGCTGGCTATCGGCTGGCTGAGCGTAGCGCTGGGGGTGCTCGGGATTTTCCTGCCGGTGTTGCCCACCACGCCCTTCCTGTTGCTGGCAGCAGCCTGCTTCGCCCGCAGTTCTCCGCGTTTCTATCATTGGCTGGTGGGGCACCCGCGGCTCGGGCCGTGGATCCGTGACTACCTCGAGGGTAACGGCATTCCGCTCAAGGGCAAGGTCTACGCCATCGGCCTGATGTGGACCAGCATCCTGTTCTCCTGCTACCTGGTGCCAATGCCTTGGGCCCGAGGGTTCATGCTGACCAGTGCGGTGTTGGTGACCCTGTACATCCTTCGGCAGAAAACCCTGCGTAAATCCTGACGGCTACTCCCCCGCCCAAGGGTCGACGCCTACCCAACCACCACCTAGACTTCATCTCTCTGCATTCGAGCAGCCAGGCATGCCACGAAGTCCGGGTGGTCCAGAATGGTCAACATTCCGACTTCGGTTTGGCGCATGGCTGTTGCTGGTCAGTTTTCCTTTGGTTGTACCTGGCAGTGCCTGGCCCCGCTGGGATTTCGCGCAGATCGCGCAAACCGCCGAAAAGCGTTATGCCCGCCTGGGACCGACACAGGGACGTATCCAGTCCTGGAGTGAAATGCTGCAAGGCGAACGCAACCTGCCCGAGCAGGAGCAATTGAAGGCGGTGAATCGCTACTTCAACCAGCAGCTGGATTTCCAGGACGATGCTCGCATCTGGCACCAGAATGATTACTGGGCCACGCCGGTCGAGGCGCTGATCAAGGCCGCCGGCGATTGCGAAGACTACGCCCTGGCGAAATATTTCAGCCTGCGCCAGCTGGGCATTCCCAGCGACAAGCTGCGCATTACCTATGTGAAGGCCCTGACCCAAAACCAGGCGCACATGGTGCTGACTTATTACAGCAGCCCCGGCGCCGAACCGCTGGTGCTCGACAACCTGATCGGCGAAATTCGCCCCGCTTCGCAGCGCAAGGACCTGTTGCCGGTGTATGCGTTCAACGCCGAAGGCCTGTACCTGCCCGGCAAGCCTGGTAACCAGCGCAGCGGCGACTCGAAAAAGTTGTCTCGCTGGCAAGATGTCTTGCAAAAAATGCAAGCCGAAGGATTCGCCGTGGGCGACGGTTAGCCGCCACGCCAAGGAGCGCTTGATGAAACTGCGCAACCAGTTGTTTCTCGCCATCTGCCTGTTCTTGCTGGTGGCCTTCAGCGGCAGTTTTTATGCCAGCCTGGAAAGTTCTCGCGAGCAGACGCTTGGGCAGTTGCGCGCCCACGCCCAGGACGCCGCAACCGCTCTGGGCCTGACCTTGACCACACAAATCGACGACCCGGCCATGATGGAGTTGATGGTCAGTTCGATTTTCGACAGTGGCTATTTCAGCGATATCCGCGTCACCCACCTCGAGAATCGGCAGGTGTTGGTGCAGCGCAGCAACCCTGAACAAATCGATGGCGTGCCTGGCTGGTTCGTCAACCTGGTTAATTTGCGTCCCGAGGGTGGCGATGCACTGATCACCCGGGGCTGGCAACAGGTGGCGCGGGTCGAAGTGTTGAGCAATCCACAATTCGCCCTGGCCAAACTCTGGGACAGCACACTGGGCAGTCTTGTCTGGCTGCTGCTCTGCGGGCTGCTCAGTGCGGTGTTTGGCGGCTGGTTGCTGCGTCGACAATTTCGTCCGCTCGACAGCATGGTCCGCCAGGCCGAAGCCATCAGCAAACGCGAGTTTCTCAGCTTGCCGACGCTACCACGCACACCGGAATTGAAACGTGTAGTGCTGGCGATGAACCAGATGGTCGAGAAACTCAAGACGCTGTTCGCCGAAGAGGCTGCGCGCAGTGAAAAACTGCTCAACGAATCCTATCAGGACAGCCTGACAGGGCTGGCCAACCGGCGATTGCTCGACGAACAACTGGCCGATCAATTACTGGTCACCGAGCAAAATGGCGACGGTCACCTGCTGATGCTACGGCTAAACGACCTGGCCGGCCTCAATCAACGCCTCGGCGGGCAGCGCACCGATGCGTTGATCCGCGCGGTCGGCGAATTGCTCAAGCGCCTGACTCAAGTTCCGCAACGTCGCACCTGGCTGGCAGCACGCAATCGCGGGGGCGAATTCAGCCTGATGGCACCGGACCTCGATACCGAGGATGCAACACGCCTGGCCGCCGAGATCAGCGCCACCCTGGAGAACCTGCGCCTGACCGGTGAAAGTGATTGCATGCCTGTCGCCCATCTGGGCATCGTCGCCTTCCACCCCGGCGATCCGGCAAGCCACGTACTGCATCAACTGGACCAGGCACTGAACGAAGCCCGGCAGCATCCCGAGCGCCCCTGGGCCGTGTTGGGCCGTAGCGACAGTGCGCCAAAGCTGGCACAACAGCACTGGCATGCCTGGCTCGACGACGCCCTGAACGAAGGTAAACTGCAGTTGTATTTCCAACCGGTGGTGCAATGCGCCGACACCCACCAGGTGCTGCATCACAAAGTCCTCGCACGCCTGCTCGATCCACAGGGCGAAGCGATTGCCGCCGGCCAGTTCTTGCCGTGGATCGAGCGTTTTGGCTGGTCGGCGCGATTCGACCTGGCGATGCTTGAAGCCACCCTCGAATACCTCATCATCAACCGTTTGCCCCTGGCGTTGAGCCTGTCCGGCAGCACCTTGCGCGATCAGGCGCAGGTGCAACTGATCCTCGACATGCTCGAATCCCTGCCGGAACTGGCGCCCTTGCTGACCCTGGAAATCGATGAGCGCCAACTGCCGCCGCCGGACCAGTTGCAACGCTTGAGCCACAGCCTGCTCGACACCGGTTACCGTATCGGGTTGCAGCATTTTGGCGGTCATTTCAGCCAGATTGGCAACCTCACTCAACTGGGATTGGCGTACCTTAAAATCGACGGGGCCTATATCCGTGGCATCGATGAGGAGACCGACAAACAGTTGTTCATCGAGGCGATTTGCCGCACGACCCACAGCATCGACTTACCCTTGATAGCCGAGAGAGTGGAAACCCAAGGCGAGCTGGAAACGATCAAGGCACTGGGGGTACATGGCGTGATGGGGCGTTTGATCGGACAGCCGCTGCCGATGTGATTTGCAAAGGTTCGCACACAGAAAAAACCGCAGCCCCTTGCACAGGGACTGTGGTTTTTTGGGCTTATCCCCTGTAGGAGCGAGCATGCTCGCGATGATCTCAAGTGCACCGCGTGCATCCAGGATCCCCGCGTCATCGTTGACGTCCATCGCGAGCATGCTCGCTCCTACAGGGATATCGGCGTTCAACCAGTTTTTCATTGCGGTTTCAGGTCACACGGTATCCACCTTCAGCGAGTGGTCATTGAGCATACCGTTGATGATGGTGGCCGTGTCCGCGCCGCCGATGACCCCGCCCGCCCCCGGCGTCACCCCATAGTGACTGGCCAGGTTGACACCCGCCAGGTCGATGGTCTGGTTCGGCGCCGCGCCAGCCATGGCACTGACGTCGATGCTGGTCACCAGAGAAGCGCCGCTGCCGCTGACGGTGAAGTGCAGGTAGTCATCCAGTGAGGCGGCGGTACTGTTCTCCCCTTGCAGCAGTTGCGACAGGTCGAGCTTGTCGGCCCCCGGCGTAAAGTCGGTGATGACGTCGTGGCCGCTGTTGCCGTTGAGCCACTGGAAGGTATCGGCGCCGCTGCCGCCGGTCAGGGAGTTGTTGCCCAACCCGCCGATCAGGAAGTCGTCGCCACCCTCGCCGTTGAGCACGTCGTTGCCCAGGCCGCCGGTGATGAGGTTGCCGTTGTTGTCTCCCGTGAGGGCATCATTGAAGTTGGAGCCGGTCAGGTTTTCGATGGCGGTCAAGGTGTCAGTGCCGGCACCGAAGGTGTCCTGTGCGCCGGTCTCGCCGAGATTGACCGTGACGCCGGCAGTGGCGTGGGCATAACTGGCGGTGTCGATGCCCGTACCACCATCGAGCAGATCGTTGCCAAGGCCGCTGTACAGCAAGTCATTGCCGTCACCGGCATGGATGATGGCGTCGCCATTGCCGGCTACCAGCGTGTCATCCCCCGCTGTCCCGGTGAGGGTGTGGCCATCCTGGTAGCTGATGTCGCTGCCGCCATGGTTATCGCTGGCGCTGTAGGTGTCATGGTTGTCCGGTGCCATGTCGTGGGCCCCGGAGTAATCGACGGTCATCTTCAACTGGTAGTTTTCAACAGCACTTGCACTTGGGGCCGGACCATCAGGGAGGCTGGTGACGTGGATGTGATAGGTCGCATCCGAGGTCGCCGTGATGGTCTGGTCGTCAGCGATGGCGATGTAGGCGCCATCATTGATCGAGTACTCCAGGCTGATGTGCCCGGCTGTGAGGTTGTGATCCAGGTTGAGGGTTTCCCCCTGTTTGAGATTGACGGTGATCAGGTCATGGTCGTGGTTGCCGTTGACTGACCCAAGCGCTCCGCTGACCACCAGCACTGCAGTCATGGCTGCCGTATTGGCGACGAACGCACTGCGGGCAATGGCGGCATTGCTGCCGGTCAGGCTGTAGATCTGTTGGGTCCCGGTAAAGTCCGCGCCTTTGGCTATCAGGTCCTGACCGTCCTGGTTCAGGTTTTTGGCGTAGACGGTCACGTCGCTGTCGCAGGACGGCACGAGGCTGCTGTTGTGCACGTCGATGGTCACGGTGGTGGTGCTTTCGTCACCGTCACCATCGCGCAGGGTGTAGGTGAACACGTCGCTCGCGCCCGGGCCGCTGACCGAGTTCGGGTAGCTGTGGTACAGCGCATTGCCCGCGGCATCCAGCGTCAGGTAGCCGTAGGCGCCGTTGATCTGGCTGTTCAGGCCGCCATGTACCGGGGTCGAAGTGTCGTCGCCGGCACGCACGCCGACCACGCCGCCGCCGGCGAACTGACCATCGGCTCCTACGTGGTCGTTCCACAACACATTGCCGCCGATGTAGCCGCCCTCTCCCACCGAGGTGGCATCGGCGATAGCGGTCGGTACGTCATCGACGATGTTGACCACGATGGTGCTGGTGGCGATGTTGCCCAGGGCGTCGGTGGCCTGGTAGGTAAAACTTTCCTGCAGGGTGTTGGCGCCGTCGTTGGCCGCCGGCGTGGTGCTGGCCGGGCCAGCGAGGGTGTAGGTGTAGCTGCCGTCGGGGTGCAGCAGCAGTTGGCCGTAGGTGCCGATGGCGTTGCTGACCAGGCTGTAGGTGATGGCGCCGCTGCCGCCATGGACCGCACCGACCAGGGTGCCACTGGCGATTTCGCCGGTGTTGCACGGCTGGGCCAGGGCATTTTCGTACACGGTGACGTCCTGATCGCTGGCTGCGACCAGGCAGCTGTTGTGCACGTCGATGATGATGGTGGTGGTGCTTTCGTCACCGTCACCGTCACGCAAGGTGTAGGTGAACACGTCGCTCGCACCCGGGCCGCTCACTGAGTTCGGGTAGCTGTGGTACAGCGCGTTGCCCGCGGCATCCAGGGTCAGGTAGCCGTAGGTGCCGTTGATCTGGCTGTTCAGGCCGCCATGCACCGGGGTCGAGGTGTCCCCGCCTGCACGCACGCCGACCACGCCGCCGCCGGCGAACTGGCCGTCGGCCCCCGCGTTGTCGTTCCACAGCACATTGCCGCCGATGTAGCTGCCCTCTCCCACCGAGGTGTGGTCGATGTTAGCGGTGGGCACGTCATCGACGATGTTGATCACGATGGTGCTGGTGGCGACATTGCCCTGGGCATCTGTGGCCTGGTAGGTGAAGCTTTCGTGCAGGGTGTTGCCGCCGTCGTTGGCCTGCGGCATGGTGCTGGCCGGTGAGGTCAGGGTGTAGGTGTAGCTGCCGTCGGGGTGCAACAACAGCTGGCCGTAGGTACCGATGGCATTGCTGAGCAGGCTGTAGGTGATGGCACCGCTGCCGCCGTGAACCGCGCCGACCAGGGTGCCGCTGGCGGTTTCGACCGGGCTGCTCGGCTGGCTGCCATTCACGTTGCCGGGGGCCAGGTCCTGGCCGTCCTGGTGCAGGTCCAGGGCTTTTTCGTAGACGGTCACGTCGTGGTCGCTGGTCGCCACAAAGCAACTGTTGTGCACGTCGATCGTGACGGTGGTGGTGCTTTCGTCACCGTCGGCATCGCGCAGGGTATAGGTGAACACGTCGCTCGCACCCGGGCCGCTGACCGAGTTCGGGTAGCTGTGGTACACGGCGTTGCCCGCGGCATCCAGCGTCAGGTAGCCGTAGGTGCCGTTGATCTGGCTGTTCAGGCCGCCATGCACCGGGGTCGAAGTGTCATCGCCGGCACGCACGCCGACCACGCCACCGCCAGCGAACTGACCATCGGCTCCTACGTGGTCGTTCCACAGCACATTGCCGCCGATGTAGCCGCCCTCTCCCACCGAGGCTATATCGGGAGTAGCGATCGGCACGTCATCGACGATATTGATCACGATGGTGCTGGTCGCAACATTGCCCTGGCTGTCGGTGACCTGGTACGTGAAGCTTTCGTGCAGGGTGTTGGCACCATCGTTGACCTGCGGCATGGTGCTGGCCGGTGAGGTCAGGGTGTAGGTGTAGCTGCCGTCGGAGTTCAGCAGCAGTTGGCCGTAGGTGCCGATGGCGTTGCTGAGCAGACTGTAGGTGATGGCGCCACTGGCACCATGGACCGAGCCGACCAGGGTGCCGCTGGCGGTTTCACCGGCGCTACTCGGCTGGCTGCCATTCACGCTGCCGGGGGCCAGGTCCTGGCCGTCCTGGTGCAAGTCCAGGGCTTTTTCGTAGACGGTCACGTCGTGGTCGCTGGTCGCCACAAAGCAACTGTTGTGCACGTCGATCGTGACGGTGGTGGTGCTTTCGTCACCGTCGGCATCGCGCAGGGTATAGGTGAACACGTCGCTCGCACCCGGGCCGCTCACCGAGTTCGGGTAGCTGTGGTACACGGCGTTGCCTGCGGCATCCAGCGTCAGGTAGCCGTAGGTGCCGTTGATCTGGCTGTTCAGGCCGCCATGCACCGGGGTCGAGGTATCTGCGCCGGCGCGCACGCCGACCACGCCACCGCCGGAGCCATCGGCACCGCCGACGTCATTCCACAGTACGTTGCCGGTGACAGTGCCGCCCTCGACCACCGAGGTCGCATCGGGTTTGGCGGTCGGCAAGTCGTCGACGATCTTGACGTTGATTTCCCCACGCGCCTCGCTGCCATCGGCATCGATGGCGATGACCTCGAAGTTCTCGCTGACGCTGTTGGCGCCGTCGGCGTTGGGGTGGGTCTCGGTGTAGTTCAGGGTGTAGCTGTAGCTCACCACGCCGGTGGCAGGGTCAAAGCCGGTGACGGTCAGGGTGCTGCCCAACCAGGTACTGCCGGAGATCGGCAACGGCTGCACCACGCCACCGCTGATGATCGAGACGCCGGAAATGCTCAGGCTCTGCAGGCCGTCCGGGGCGATGACGGTGAAGGTCCCGTGCTGGGTCAGCGCCGGGGCATCGGGGTCGCTGCCGTACATGAGGTTTTTTTCGTAGACGGTCAGTTCGCCGCCTGCGACGTCCAGGCCGCCGAGGGTCACCCCGTCATCGTTGTTGTGCACGTTCAGCACCAGGTTGGCAGTACTGGTATCGCCGTCGGCGTCGGTCAGGGTGTAGGTGAAGGTCTCGGTGCCATTGCCGCCCGCGTGCAAGGCCTTGAAGTCGGCATCGCCGGGATTGAGGGTATAGGTGTAGGTGCCATTGGCGTTGAGCACCAGGGTGCCGTAGGTGCCGATGAACGTGCCGGGGGTGATTGGGCCGCTGTTGGGTCCGATCGCTACACGGTCGGCACCTTGCACGTCATTGCCCAGGACGCTGCCTTCGAGGGTGAGTCGGATTTCCGAGGCGGTGTCGAGGTTGTTGTCATCGTTCGCCTTGGGCATGTCGTCGACGATGGTGACGTCCAGGGAACCGGTGGCGGAGTCGCCATTGCTGTCACCGGCAATCACGGTGAAGTGTTCGCTGAGTTGAGTGCCGTCGCCGCTCGAATGGTTTTCGTTGTCGTTGAGGGTGTAGCTGTAACTCACTACGCCTGTTGTTGGGTTGTACCCGGTGATGGTCAGGGTGCTGCCCAGCGGCGTAATGATCGACTGCGGAAAACCGTTGGCTACGCCAGCGCTGATCACGGCGATCCCACCGATGCTCAGGCTGGTCAGCCCGTCAGGCGCCGTGACGGTGAAGGTGCCGTTCTGGGTCAGTGCGGCGGGATTGCTTGCCGAACCGTCAGGCAGGTTGGCTTCGTTGACGGTCAGTTCACCACCCTCCACTGACAGACCATCGAGGGTGACCGGATGGTTCACCGGTGGCGTGATGACCGGGGGCAAGACTTCAGGTGGCGTGACGACAGGTGGCGTGACATCCGGGGGTATGACGGCTGGCGGCGTGACCTCCGACGATGGGACTTCGGGCAGTGTGACCACTGGCGGTGTAATCAGCGGCGCAGGCTCAGCGTTGTCAGAGTTGTTATCGCCGTCGTGCCGTGCAAGCGGGAACTCTGGAATGCCATTGAACCCGGCGGTGGGGAAGCCAATGGTCGGCTCGACCCGCCCCCCGACTTCCTCGAGCATGACGAAACTGTGGCCCCCACCCTGTGCTCCATCGGCAGGTTCGGTCGAACCCGGGCCGGCCGCCGTCGCTTCGGCGGTCTGGGTTGGGTCGTCACCGGCGGCGATGGCTTTTTGCAATTGCTCGACATCGGTCAACTGTGCCTGGCTCGGAGTCGTCGCTTCAGCCGGCTCCACATGGGGCGACGAATGCGCCAACAACTGGGCGGTCATTTGCAGGCTACTGCCGCGACCCAGCGTCAGTTCCTGGCCATTTTGCAGATGCACCGCCACTGCGCCTTCGGCCCCGGTCACCAGTTGATCGCCGGCAAACAACCGGTCCCCCTCGATCAACACTCGACGGGTGCCGTCACCCGCCACCGCGAAGACCTGACCGATAACCTTGCTGACGATACCGATGAGCGTAGCCATGTGCATTCCCTCCGCTGCCAACGCTTTGTCGGCACCCTGTCTGAATGCGGAGAACATGCCTGTGGGCTCAATTGGATTCCCTGGCGAATTGTGTGCGCTGTCCGCGATCTCGATAAACCCTTTGCAATCAATGGCATTGGGCTAGCCGCCTCTACAACGTCATCCACCAGCGTTGCGTAACAGTCCTGAATCACATTGGCGACAAAAAACCGTCACCCCAGTCTGCGCCGCATCCCTCCCCTCCAGCACCTCTCCGTCCTTTTTCGATAATTGGACTTGAACTTTCCTTAAGCCCTGATGATCGCCATAAGGCACATAAATCAAGGGCTTTCGCAGTGAACAATGTGCTGGATTTGGCAGAGTACATAAGTTTTTTTTGGCATAAGTCTTATGAGAAAAACTTCTTAGGTTCGCCTCAAAATGTTCTTAGCTCTCTTGTTACAAGCATGAAACGGTTTTACCTATAAATGTCGTCAAATAATTGGCGACTCATAAAGCATCATTAGGATTCAGGGAGATGAACCATGCGTCTTTTAAACCCCCTCTGCAGCGCGGTTCTGCTGGCGATTGCCTGCGGTACCCAAGCGCATGCAATGTCACTGACGGAAGCGATCCAGAGCACTATCGCCACCCACCCGGAGCTTGCATCGCGGGTGGATAGCCGTCTGTCGGCTGATGAAGATGTGAAGGTCGCCAAGGGGGGCTTTTATCCATCGGTGGACCTCAATGCCGCATACGGGCGCGGGTACAGCGACAACACCAACACCCGCGCGTTGGGTAATCACCACACAGAAATCCTCAATTACACCCAATCAGAACTGCGCCTTCGTCAAATGCTCTTCGATGGGTTCAACACCGCCAACGAAGTCGAGCGGACCAAGGGCGTCGTCAACTCCCGGGCGTACTACGCCCAAGGCACCGCCCAGGACCTGGCCCTGCGCACCGCCGAGGTTTACCTCGAAGTGCTCAAGCGCCGTGAACTGGTGACCCTGGCCAAGAACAACCTGCAAGCGCACCTGCGAGTCAACGACCAGATCGGCATGCGCACCCAGCGGGGGATCGGCAGCACCGCCGACGCCGACCAATCCACTGCCCGTCGGGCACTGGCGGAAAACAACCTCGACACCGCCGAAGTCGATTTGGCCGATGCCGAGTCGAACTTCGCCGCCGTCGTCGGGCGCCTACCCGATGAACTGGAAGCCCCGCCGTCGATCCGCGGCGAGGTGCCAGCCTCCCTGCCGGATGCCCAGCAAAGCATGGTGGAGAACAACCCCTACCTGAAATCCGCCCAGGCCGACGTGCAATCAGCCGAGAGCCAGTACGAAGTCGCCAAGTCGCCGTTCTACCCGCGCTTCGACGCCGAAGCCGCGGTGGGCGCGAACAACAACATCGCGGGCGAAGAAGGCCATGACAACGAGTGGCGGGTCGGGGTGGTGATGAACTACAACCTGTTCCGCGGCGGCAGTGACAAGGCGCGCCTGCAGTCCGATGCCCACAAGATCAATCAGGCAATGGACATTCGCAACAACGCCCTGCGCCAGCTCAACGAAAACATCCACCTGGCCTGGAACGCGATGGTCAACGCCAAGAAGCAAACCCCGACCGCCCGCGAGTATGCCGAAACCAGCCGACGCGTACGCGTGGCGTATCAGGATCAGTTCGGCCTCGGCCAACGGACCCTGCTCGACCTGCTGGACAGCGAAAACGAGCTTTACAACGCCAATCGCCGCTACACCGAAGTACGCTACACCGAGGAGTTTTCGATGTACCGGGTGCTGGCGAACATGGGTCAGTTGCTGAGCAAGCAACGCGTGGTGCTGCCCGCCGATGCAATCGCCCAGGCCGAAGTGAAAAGCGAAGCTCGCCTGCCTGAACTCAAATGACCCCCTGTAGGAGCTGCCGCAGGCTGCGATCTTTTGATCTTTTCTTTCTTAAAATCAAAGTCAAAAGATCGCAGCCTGCGGCAGCTCCTACGGGCTGATGTGCAGGTATCTATGCAATTACCGGAGCGATCAATGTGACCAGCATGGAAACCGCCAACACCGGTGTCGATCCACGCCTGAGCTTCGATGACCCACTTCTTGACGGTCTGTTGATCCTCTGCAAACTCCACGGCGCGACGGTCAGTCGCGCCAGCCTGAGTGCCGGGCTGCCTATGGCACACCAACGCCTGAGCCTGGACCTGCTGCCCCGCGCAGCGGCCCGGGCCGGATTGCAGGCGCGCCTGTTGCGCCGCGACCTCAAAGATATCTCTGCACTTAACCTGCCAGTGCTGCTGTTGCTCAACAACGGTCGTACCACCGTGCTGCGCCGCTTTGGCGAGGATGGCCGGGTCCTGGTTTTGCCCAGCGAAGCCGATGGCGGCGAACAATGGACCACGACGCAAGAGCTTGCCGGGCATTACAGTGGCCAGGCGCTGTTCGCCCGGCCACGGCATGAACTCGAAGACCTTCGTTCACCGCTGGTGCCACGGGTAGAGGCGTGGTTTCGCGACACCCTGAAGCTGTCGAAATGGTTGTACAGCGATGCGATCCTGGCGAGCTTCCTGATCAACCTGCTGGGGCTGATGGTGCCGCTGTTCGTGATGCAGACCTACGACCGCGTGGTGCCGAACCAGGCCACCTCGACCCTGTGGGTGTTGTCCATCGGCCTGCTGATCGGCACCGGTTTCGAACTGGTGCTACGGGTGGTGCGCGCGCATCTACTGGACACTGCCGGCAAGAAAACCGACGTGATTCTCTCGGCGACCCTGTTCGAACGCATCACCGGCATGGCGATGAAAGCCAAGCCTGCGACCATTGGTGGCTTTGCCCAGAGCATTCACGATTTCCAGGGCCTGCGCGAGTTCCTCACCGCCGTCACCCTCACCAGCCTGATCGACCTGCCCTTCGCACTGCTGATGCTGGTGGTGATCGGCCTGCTGGGTGGCTGGCTGGTGGTGATTCCGCTGCTGGCGTTTCCGATCACGATCATTTTCGCCATGATCATTCAGGCGCGCTTGCGTGACACCGTGCAGAGAAGCCTGGCCCTGGGCGCCGAACGCCAAGCCCTGCTGATCGAAACCCTGGGCGGCCTGGAAACCCTCAAGGCCTGCAGCGCCGAAAGCGAACGCCAGCACAAATGGGAAAGCACCCACGGCGCCCTCACCCGTCTCGACAGCCACGCGCGCAATCTCTCGGCGCTGGCCACCAATGGCACGCTGTTCATCCAACAGTTTTCCGGCATGGCCACCATCGTCGCCGGGGTCTACAGCATCATCGCCGGCAACCTCAGCGTCGGTGCGTTGGTAGCGACCTACATGCTCGGCAGTCGCGTCCTGGCGCCGCTGGGGCAAATCGCTGGCCTGATCACCCGCTACCAGCAAGCGCAACTGACCATGAAAAGCACCGACGCGCTGATGTCCCTGCCCCAGGAGCGCGATGCCAGACAACGGCCTCTGGAACGCACACAACTGCAAGGCGCCTTGGATGTGGTCGGCGTGACCTTCCACTACAACGGCCAGAACGCCCCGGCGCTGGCCAATGTCAGTTTCAGCGTGAAACCCGGCGAACGGATCGGCATCATCGGTCGCAGCGGCTCCGGCAAAAGTACCCTGGGGCGGCTGGTGATGGGGTTTTTCGAACCGGCGCAAGGCCAATTGCTGCTCGATGGCCTGGACCTGCGCCAACTGGACGTCGCCGACCTGCGCCATCAGATCGGTTACGTCGCCCATGACCTGCCGTTGCTGGCCGGCAGCCTGCGTGACAACCTGACCCTGGGCGCACGCTACATCAGTGACGCACGGATGCTCGAAGTGGCCGAACTGACCGGCGTCACCGAACTCGCCCGACAACACCCGCAAGGCTTCGACCGCCCGGTCGGCGAGCGTGGGCAACTGCTGTCCGGTGGTCAACGCCAGGCAGTATTGCTGGCCCGCGCTTTATTGCTCGACCCACCGATCATGCTGCTCGACGAGCCCACCAGTGCCATGGACAACAGCAGCGAAGACGCCTTGCGGCAAAAACTCCACGCCTGGGTCCAGGGCAAGACCCTGCTGCTGGTGACCCATCGCACCTCGATGCTCAGCCTGGTCGATCGCTTGGTGGTACTGGACAACGGGAGGATCGTCGCCGACGGCCCGAAAGAAGCGGTCATCGATGCACTGCGCAAGGGCCGAGTCGGCTCTGCGGCCGTCTAGGAGTCGCCTATGTCTGCTTCATCGAATGCTTCGAAAGCACGTGGCTACTTTGACAGCTTCGGCAAAAGTGCCGAAGCCGAGTACATGCCGGAAACGGCTGGCGCCGCTCTGCAGGACTCCCCACGCTGGTCGCGGATCACCGTATGGCTCGCCGCCGCGTTGCTGATCAGCGCCTTGGCCTGGGCCAAGTTCGCGGTACTGCAGGAAGTCACCATGGGCGAAGGCAAGGCGATTCCGTCGAGCAAGGTCCAGGTGATCCAGAACCTTGAGGGCGGCATCGTCACCGAGATCTTCGTGCGTGAAGGGCAAATGGTGAACAAGGGCGATACCCTGCTACGCCTGGATGACACGCGCTACCTGTCGAACAAGGGCGAAAGCGAGGTCGATCGTTACGCGCTGACCGCTCAGGTCGAACGCCTGTCGGCCGAAGCCGAAGGACGGCCATTCAAGCTGTCGGAAGAGGTGATAGCCAAGGCGCCGCAAGTCGCCGAAGACGAACGCTCGCTGTACGAACAGCGCCAACGCCGACTGGCCAGCGAACAACGCACGTTGACCGAACAACTGCGGCAAAAAACCCAGGAACTGGCGGAGTTTCGTTCCAAAGCCGGGCAGTACGGCTCCAGCCTGGCGTTGGTCAACCAGGAGATGGCGATGTCCGAGCCCCTGGTCAAGACCGGCGCCGTGTCGCCGGTGGAGATCCTGCGGCTCAAGCGCAGCGCGGTGGAAATCCGCGGTTCACTGAACGCCACTACCCTGGCCATTCCCCGGGCGGAATCGGCCATTGCCGAGATCCGCAGCAAGATCGACGAGTCCGAACAGTCGTTCCGCTCGGATGCAGCGAAAGAGCTGAATGAGAAACGCACCGACCTGTCGAAAATCACTGCCTCGAGCATTGCCATCGACGACCGCGTGACCCGCACTACCGTGTCCTCGCCGGTCAAGGGCATTATCAAGCTGTTGAAGGTCAACACCATCGGCGGTGTGGTCCAGCCGGGCAGTGACATGGTGGAAATCGTACCGCTGGAAGACAACCTGCTGATCGAGGCCAAGGTTCGACCACAGGACGTGGCGTTCCTGCATCCGGGCCAGAAAGCCATGGTCAAGTTCAGTGCCTACGACTACACGATCTACGGTGGCCTGAGTGCCAAGCTGGAATTGATCGGTGCCGACACCATCACCGACGACAAGGGCAACAGCTTTTACCTGATCCAGGTGCGCACCGATAAAAACCACCTTGGCGGGGACGCGAAACCATTGCTGATCATTCCGGGGATGGTGGCGACGGTGGATATCATTACCGGGGAAAAGACGGTGCTGGACTACCTGCTTAAACCGGTGCTGAAAGCCCGGACCGAGGCGATGCGCGAGCGCTAGCTACCGATCGTTCCCACGCTCTGCGTGGGAACTATTGGTGGGTGTGATTGCGTAGGAAGGTCTCCTCCCCCATCGCCGCAATCTGCCCCTCGATCAGTGCTTCAAACGGCTTGAGCAATGGCGCAAACGAGGTCGGCGCCTCTAGAGTTTCCAGCGCCTGCACTATCGCCTCCACCGTCGACAAAGCCCCGGGCCCTGGCGCCTTGCGCAGTCGATAGCGGGACACGCCACCCTCGGCCAGGGTTACCCTGGGCAGCGCCGCCAGCAACGGGTTCAAGTGCAACATCTTGCGCGCCTTGCGCCAGGTTCCGTCCGGGACCACCAGCAACAGCGGCTCATCGGATGCGGTATACGCCTGCATCGGATGCGCATCCTCGCCGGGAAACAACAACCGCGCCTGATAGCCCGTCTGACTTAATAACCTCGGCAGATCCTCGAACACCTCACCGACGATCAGCTCGGCGTTCTTCAACCCAAGCGCCGCCAACCGCGCGGTGTTCAGCGCATGGTTCACTTCGCTCGGGTGTTGCAGCAGCAACACTCGGGTGCGGCTGTCGAGGCTGGGGATCAGCGGGCACAGGCAATGGCTCTGAGGACGCAGGCAGCGGGGGCATTGAATTCTCGGCATCTTCTTCACGCCTGGTTGAGTTGTGCTTTGAGCAAATCGCGAAAGGTCTGGATCAACGGCTCGCGACTACGCCCCCGGCGCACGATCATCGAGAACGGAGCCTGATAACCGAAGGTCGCCGGCAGCAACACACGCAGGTCGCCCTTGTCGGCCCACGCCTGGGCATAGTGTTCCGGCAAGTAACCGATGTAGGCGCCGGACAGCACCAGAATCAGCTGCGCCTCCATACTCTCCACGGTCGCGGCGCTGTGCTTGAAGCCGTGACGGGCCAGCTCGGCCTGACTCCAGTAGCCTCGGCCGACCATGCGTTGCTGGGTGATGACTTGCTCGGGAATGCGCCGTTCATTGAACAACGGGTGCCGCGTGCTGCAATACAACCAGTGCTGCTCGCGGTACAGCGGCATGTACACCAGACCGCTCATGCGCGTGGAAAACGCGCCGATGGCCAGGTCGAGGCGGTTGTCCTGCACGCCCAGTTGCAGTTCATAGGGGCTCATCACCGACAAGTGCAAGTGCACCGCCGGGTGCTCCTGGCTGTAGGCGCCAATGGCTTCGGCGAACGGCAAGGCCTTGTCGCTGACCGTGGAGTCGATCACCCCCAGGTTCAGCGTGCCACGCAACTCGCCCTTGAGCGCGGCGGCGTATTGTTCGAAACCTTCGAGCTCACCTAGCAAACGCAGGGTTTCCTGATGAAACAGCTCACCCTTGCTGGTCAGGCTGAACCCGCCACGGCCGCGATGACACAGCACCAGCCCCAGGGCGGATTCGAGCTGGCTCATGTAGGTGCTGATGGCTGACGTCGAAAGGTTGAGCTCTTGCTGGGCGTTGGCGAAGCCCTGATGGCGGACCACGCTGACGAAAATGCGCAAAAGTTTCAGGTCGGGTAAAGCGTTGGCCATGGGGGCTCCGATTACAAAATAGCGCGTGATGCTCATGGCGATGGAGATCAACTGTGGGAGCGGGCTTGCTCGCGAAGGCGGTGTATCAGGCAACATTGATATCGACTGACACGACGCCTTCGCGAGCAAGCCCGCTCCCACATGGGTTGCGGCGTTCAACCTGTGAAGTCTATCTCTCCCACTTCCATTAGTTTAGAAAAATCTGAACTAAGTATTTGCCCGTAGCGATTCTTCCCGGCCACTACATTTCGCAGAATCGCTGCCACAAGGTTCGCCCGTGCCCTCCGTGAACGGCGAAACCCAATAAATAAAACAACGACGATGAGGCCTTACCCGTGGACAAGATTCTTCACCAACCACTGGGCGGCAACGAAATGCCGCGCTTCGGCGGCATCGCCACCATGATGCGACTCCCCCACGTACCGACCGCTGCAGGTCTGGACGCCGCTTTTGTCGGCGTGCCGCTGGACATCGGCACTTCCCTGCGCCCTGGCACCCGCTTCGGGCCTCGCGAAATTCGCGCTGAATCGGTGATGATTCGCCCGTACAACATGGCCACTGGCGCTGCGCCGTTCGATTCGCTGTCGGTTGCCGATATCGGCGACGTGGCGATCAACACCTTCAACCTGCTGGATGCCGTACGGATCATCGAAGAATCCTACGACAATATCCTCGAACACGATGTGATCCCCCTGACGCTGGGTGGCGACCACACCATCACCTTGCCGATCCTGCGTGCCATCCATAAAAAGCACGGCAAGGTCGGCCTGGTGCACATCGACGCCCACGCCGATGTGAACGATCACATGTTCGGCGAGAAAATCGCCCACGGAACCACGTTCCGTCGCGCCGTCGAAGAAGGCCTGATCGACCCGGACCGTGTGGTCCAGATCGGTCTGCGCGCCCAGGGCTACACCGCTGACGATTTCAACTGGAGCCGCAACCAGGGCTTCCGCGTGGTTCAGGCCGAAGAGTGCTGGCACAAATCCCTGGCACCATTGATGGCCGAAGTGCGCGAGAAAGTCGGCGGCGGTCCGGTGTACCTGAGCTTCGACATCGACGGTATCGACCCGGCCTGGGCACCTGGCACCGGCACCCCGGAAATCGGTGGCCTGACGACCATTCAGGCAATCGAGATCGTTCGTGGCTGCCAAGGCCTGGACCTGGTCGGTTGCGATCTGGTAGAAGTCTCGCCCGCTTACGACACCACCGGCAACACCTCGCTGCTGGCCGCCAACCTGCTGTACGAAATGCTCTGCGTACTGCCTGGTGTGGTCCATCGCTGAGTATCGGTCATGAATGAACGCGATCAGGTATTGAAAGCGGCTGCCGATCTGGTATCCGCCTTCGCCCGCAACGATCGCGAAGCCTACTTCGGCGCGTTCAGCGCCGATGCCAGCTTCGTCTTCTACACCCTCGAACAGCCCCTGCTGTCGCGCGATGCCTACCAGGCATTGTGGGACAGCTGGCGCGCCGAGGACGGCTTCGAGGTGCTCTCATGCACCTCGAGCAACGCTTTCGTCAGCCTGCAAGGTGACGCGGCGATTTTCATCCATGACGTGGCCACCGAGCTGCGCATGCAAGGGGAGCAGCACTTTAGCCAGGAGCGCGAGACGATTGTTTTCAGGAAACAAGCGTCTGGCCAAGAACAACAAGGCCTATGGCTGGCCTGCCACGAACATTTGTCCGCGATGCCGGAAGGGCTGCCATCCCCTTAGCCAACACAGGTGACGCTCACGCACGATGAGCGCGCCTTTATGATCGGAGCAGATCATGAATAACAACAACAACGACCAAAGCCTTACGCAAATTGAAACCCACGGGGTCGAACAGATCCCGGACAACGAACGCACCGCAGGCCCGACGGACTTGTTCCGGATGATTTTCGGGGGTTCCAACACCTTTGCCACCGCCGTACTCGGCAGCTTCCCGGTGCTGTTTGGCCTGTCCTTTCAGGCGGGCGTACTGGCGATTGTGCTGGGCGTGTTGCTGGGTTCGCTGATCCTCGCGCCGATGGGCCTGTTCGGCCCGATCAACGGGACCAACAACGCCGTGTCTTCCGGAGCGCACTTCGGCGTGCACGGGCGGATCGTCGGTTCGTTCCTGTCGCTGCTGACCGCCATCGCCTTCTTCTCGCTGTCGGTATGGAGTTCGGGTGATGCGCTGATCGGTGGCGCCAAGCGCCTGATCGGCCTGCCGGAAACCGACCTGACCCTGGGCCTGGCCTACGGTCTGTTCGCGATCCTGGTGCTGACCGTGTGCATCTATGGTTTCCGTTTCCTGCTATGGGTCAACAAGATCGCAGTGTGGAGCGCCAGCCTGTTGTTCCTGCTGGGCGTTTTCGCGTTCGCAGGTCCCTTCGATGTTAACTACGCCGGCACCGTGAACATGGGACAACCGGGTTTCTGGGCGGCGTTTATCGGCGCCGCGCTGGTGGCCATGAGCAACCCGATCTCCTTCGGGGCGTTCCTGGGCGACTGGTCGCGCTACATTCCGCGTGAGACCTCCAAGCGCCGGATCATGGCAGCGGTGGTGATTTCGCAGATCGCGACCTTCATCCCGTTCCTGTTCGGCCTGACCACCGCCACCATCGTAGCGATCAAGGCACCGGACTACATCGCAGCCAACAACTATGTCGGCGGCTTGCTGGCGGTATCGCCGAGCTGGTTCTTCCTGCCTGTCTGCCTGATTGCGGTGATCGGCGGCATGTCCACGGGTACGACTTCGCTGTACGGCACTGGCCTGGACATGTCCAGCGTGTTCCCCCGGGTACTGTCGCGGGTCAAGGCCACGCTGCTGATCGGTGTGATGTCGATTGCCTTCATCTTCATCGGTCGCTTCGCGGCGAACCTGGTGCAGAGCGTCTCGACCTTCGCCGTGCTGATCATCACCTGCACCACCCCCTGGATGGTGATCATGATCATCGGCCTGCTGGTGCGTCGCGGCTTCTACTGCCCGGATGACCTGCAAGTGTTTACCCGTGGCGAGAAAGGTGGCCGCTACTGGTTCACCCACGGCTGGAACTGGCGTGGCCTGGGTGCCTGGATCCCGAGCGCGGCTGTCGGCCTGTGCTTCGTGAACCTGCCGGGGCAATTCGTCGGACCACTGGGCGAAATGGCTGGCGGTATCGACATCAGCCTGCCGGTCACCCTGGGCCTGGCCTCGCTGGTGTACCTGGCGCTGCTGAGCCTGTTCCCGGAATCGAGCGAGGTGTTCGGACCCAATGATTCACGTAGCAAGCGCACAAGCATTACGACAAAACCTGATCTGCGTCAGCCGGCCTGACGCAGATCCACCTGTGGGAGCGGGCTTGCTCGCGAAGACGGCGGCACATTCAACCCTGATGTGACTGACAGACCGCTTTCGCGAGCAGGCTCGCTCCCACAGAAAGCAGCCCCACAGAAACGCTTTTGTTTCACATAAAAAAGACAATCGGAGACACGCCACAATGGCTTTGGATTTATTCGTCGTACTCATCTACGCCGCCGCGATGCTGATACTCGGCTATTACGGCATGCGCAAGGCCAAGACCAACGAAGACTTTTTGGTCGCCGGTCGTAACCTCGGCCCGAGCCTGTACATGGGCACCATGGCTGCCACCGTCCTGGGCGGCGCGTCCACCGTGGGCACCGTGCGCCTGGGCTACGTGCATGGCATCTCCGGTTTCTGGCTGTGCGCCGCACTGGGTTGCGGGATCGTCGCGCTGAACCTCTTCCTCGCAAAACCGCTGTTGAAACTGAAGATCTACACCGTCACCCAGGTGCTGGAAAAACGCTACAACCCGATGGCGCGCTCCGCGAGCGCGGCAATCATGCTGGCGTACGCGCTGATGATCGGCGTGACCTCGATCCTGGCCATCGGCACCGTGCTGCAAGTGCTGTTCGGCCTGCCGTTCTGGGTCTCGGTCCTGCTCGGCGGTGGCGTCGTGGTGGTCTATTCGGCCATTGGCGGCATGTGGTCGCTGACCCTGACCGACATCGTCCAGTTCGTCATCAAGACCGTGGGCCTGATGTTCATCCTGTTGCCAATCTGCCTGTACCGCGTCGGCGGTTGGGATGAACTGGTGTTGAAACTGCCGGCGGCAAGCTTCAGCTTCACCACCATCGGCTGGGACACCATCATCACCTACTTCATGATCTACTTCTTTGGCATCCTGATCGGCCAGGACATCTGGCAACGGGTGTTCACCGTCAAGACCGCCAAGGTGGCCCAGGTCGCCGGTACGTTCGCCGGTGTCTACTGCATTCTCTACGGTCTGGCCTGCGCCCTGATCGGCATGGCCGCTCACGTCCTGATCCCGGACCTGGACAACGTCAACAACGCTTTCGCCGCCATCGTCAAACTGTCCCTGCCGGACGGTATCCGCGGCCTGGTGATCGCTGCCGCACTGGCTGCCATGATGTCCACCGCCAGCGCCGGCCTGCTCGCCGCCGCTACCACCCTGACCGAAGACCTGCTGCCAAAACTGCGCGGCGGCAAACAGTCGAGCCTGGGCCTGAACCGCCTGGTTACCCTGCTGACCGGTGTCGTGGTGTTGGGTATCGCCTTGGTCGTAAACGACGTGATCAGCGCCCTGACCCTGGCCTACAACCTGTTGGTGGGCGGCATGCTGGTTCCGCTGATTGGCGCTATCTTCTGGAAACGCGCCACCACCGCCGGCGCCATCGCCAGCATGGGCCTGGGATTCGCCACCGCACTGGTGTTCATGTTCAAGGACGGCCTGGACGCCAATACGCCGATCTACTACAGCCTCGCCGTAGGCCTGGTGAGCTTCGTGGTGGTCAGCCTGTTGTCCCCTCGCCCCGCGATGCAGGCAAGCGCCGCCTAAGCTGAAACATAACGACTTGATGCTTTCTTCGACGAGTGTGGCGTCGGTTGCCACACTCGTTTTTTTTCGCCTGAAGGAAACCGCCCATGAAGATCGTCAGCCGCGATCACTGGTTCGAAGTCAAACAGCTCAGTGATGGCATCCGCCTGATTCACGAGCCTTACATTCGCCCCTTCTATCGCTGCAACCTCTGGCACATACAAGGCCGCGACAAAGACCTGCTACTCGACAGCGGCTCGGGGCTGGTCAGCCTGCGCGAACAGCTGCCGTGGATTACCGAGCGACCCTTGGTGGCAGTGGCCAGTCACTGCCATTTCGACCACATTGCCGGGCATCACGAATTCGCCGAGCGCCTGGTACACCCGGCCGAAGCGGACATCCTCGCCGCGCCGGACGGCGAAAACGACTTGAGCAAAGCCTTTGTCGGCGATGACATGTTCGAAGCGCACCCCGACTGCCCATTGTGCTACGCCGAGTATCGGGTCAAGGCTGCACCGGCCACCGCCACGATCGACGAAGGCGACGTACTGGACCTGGGTAATCGGGTCTTGCAAGTGCTGCACACCCCCGGCCACTCCCCTGGCGGCATCAGCCTGTACGAAGCGGCCACCGAGACCCTGTTCAGCGGCGACATCATCTACGATGGGCCGTTGATCGAAGACGCCTACCACTCCAACCTCGATGATTACGCACGCAGTTTGCAGCGCTTGCGCGCCCTGCCGATCCGTACGGTACATGGCGGGCACTTCGGCAGTTTTTCCGGGGACCATCTGCGGCACATGATTGACCAGTGGCAGCGCTCACACGCCTGAAGCCTGCTGTACTCAACCTCAGGAACAACCAGCAGGGACAGTCACCACAATCGTAGAAGACCCGCCATGAAGAAAGCTGCCGTGCGTGCCGCTGTACATCACTTCATCAGCCGTCTGCTGGAAGGCCAGGTTGACTTCGACGACAACGCCAGCCTGGCGCAGTTGGGATTGGATAAAGCGGATATCGAAGACTTGATCTTCCATCTCGAAGACGAACTTGGCTTGACGGCTTTCACCGCCGAGGAAGACCAGATGCTCAAGACCGCCAGGACGGCGAACGACTTGAGCCGGTTCTTGATGGAGATCGGTCGGCATTGACCTGGCCGATCTTCCTGCACGCATCACTGCGCATGGAGCAGCGAGCAGCAGCCCTTGGCTGCTGCTGCAAAGACGGCGTCGCGATTACCGGCGACGCTGCTGGCGTCGGCGCTGTTCGTCGTCGGTGCGAATAGGCACAGGTTGCAGAGGCGGTTCGATCAAACCGAGTGCAACACCCAAGTCGTGCAGCCAGTTTTGAATTTTCTCTTTCATGATGCCCCCTTCAGGGTAGTGCCGGGCGACCGGAATTCTGTAGCCGCTTCGCACTGATAATAGTCCGAAGTGTCGAGCAATGCTCGTCGAACATCACAACGATCTGTTACTGAATGGATCACAATCCGACGGCCTGACTTCATCTTGGCGCATCACAGACCGCGGGCGGCCTGCATGCCAGCCGTTCAAGCCTGCCCAAGGACCCTGCGCAACCGGCGACGTACCCACTGTTCAGCGCTGACGAAGGTAATCCCCAGCAACACCAGCACGGCACCGATGACGAAGTTGAGGCTCAGCGCCTCCCCCAGCAGGACAACCCCGAACGTGACGCCAAACAAGGGCGTCATGAATGAAAAAACCGCGAGGTTGGCCGCCAGATAACGGCGCAGCAACCAGAACCAGACCAGATAGCTGAAGAACGACACCACGATGCCCTGGAACAGCACACTGGCCAGCGCGACGCCGGTCAAGCTGACATGGGTAATCTGGCCGCTGAGCAATGCAATCAGCAGCAGGCCGACAAAACCGACGATCAACTGGTAAAACAAAGTCAGGGTCACCGGCGCCTCCGACAGACGCGACGCGCGCACCACCACAGTGGTCGCCCCCCAGCAAGCCCCCGCCAGTACCCCCAACGCATCGCCCAGCAACATGCGGCGATCGAGGTTATCCCAGGACACCCCTGCAGCAAACGCAATGCCGATCCCGACGAAGGCCAGGAAAATGCCCAGCCATTGCACAGGCCGCAGACGCTCACTCGGCAGCAACCAGTGCACGCCCAACGCCGTAAAAATCGGCGCGGTGTAGAGGAACACCGACATGTGCGCCGCCGTGGTCAATTGCAGGCCTTCGGAAATGAACAGGAACTCCAGGCCAAACAAGGCCCCGGCCAACAGCCCGCCACGCCAGGTGGCGCCTACCTGATCCCAGCCGCCCTTCCAGCAGATCAACAACCCCACCAGCAGCGCGGACATACCCGAACGCCCCGCTGCCTGCATGACCGGCGCAATATCGGGCGCCGCCCACTTGATCATCACCTGCTGGATGCCCCAGACCAGGCACAACCCCACCATCACTTGCAGGGCAAATCCATCGGCGCTGCGCCGGGTGGCGCTCACCCTGATACCTCGACATCAAAGCACATGGGCGACTCAGCTCAATTCGATACGATCGGCATGAATCACGATCTGGCCGTTCTTGTACAACGCGCCGATAGCCTTTTTGAAGTTGCCCTTGCTGACGCCGAACATGCTGCTGATCAGGGTCGGATCGCTTTTGTCGCTGACTGCCAGGCTGCCGTTGTTCTCGCGTAACTTGGCGAGGATCTTGGAGTTCAGGCTACTGGCCGCTTCGACGCCTACGGGCTGCAGGCTCAGGCTGATCTTGCCGTCGCTACGAACTTCCTTGATGAAGCCCTTCTCTTCCTTGCCAGCGCGCATGAACTTGAAGATTTCGTTCTTGTGAATCAGGCCCCAGTGCTTGTTGTTAATGATGGCCTTGAAACCCATGTCGGTGGCTTCGGCCACCAGCAAGTCAACTTCCTGGCCTGGGGTGTAGTTGGCGGGCGTCTTGTCCAGGTACCGATCCAGGCGCGCGGTCGCCGTAATGCGACGGGTATGCTTGTCGAGGTAGACATGCACCACGGCGTATTCCCCGGCCGTCATCTGGCGTTTTTCTTCCGAATACGGCAGCAGCAGGTCTTTGGGCAGCCCCCAATCCAGGAATACGCCAATGCTGTTGACTTCCACAACTTTCAAACTGGCGAATTCACCGACTTGAACTTTCGGCTTTTCAGTCGTTGCGATGAGTTTGTCATCGCTGTCCAGATAAACAAAAACGTTTAGCCAGTCTTCATCTTCACTGGGAATATCTTTTGGAATATAACGATTAGGCAACAGGATTTCGCCATCCGCGCCACCGTCCAGATATAAACCGAAGTTAGTGTGTTTAACTACTTGCAAACTGTTGTAACGCCCGACTAAAGCCATGTCCAATACCCTCATTGCGTGGCGGCATTCTACCCGGTTTTAGCGGCCAGGATCGCCAGTCAGCCCGATGGCGCCAGAAATTCCCTGCAAAGCCTTAGTTTTTCCCGGTTTTGCCATTTTCTGGCCGCCGCTCGTCAGACCGGAGCGGCGATTGTCCTTGCCGCCCGCCCAAGGCGAAAACGCTCTATTTTCACCAGGTTCTTAGTTAAAACAGCGGCTTAGGGCGATATTTCAAAATACAACTTACCAATTATGGCCCCCCGCTCAATGTGCCCCAGCGGATATTTGCCAAGCAAATAGGCAGTTAATCCTGTACGATGCCTGGCCAAGTTAATTTTCTACAGGTTAATGGCCGCCATGCGCGTAAAAGCATCCAACAGCAAAGCAAAGCCAGCTCCAGCCGTCGAAACCAGCGAATCGATCAACAACCAGATCGCTGCGTTCCTCAAATCCGGTGGTGAAATCCAGCAAATTGCCAAAGGTGTCAGCGGCCAGTCGTTCGGCCCATCCAAGCAGATCACCCTGGGCAAGAAGTAATAGCCTGCGCTGCACCTGGTCCCTAAGCGCTTTGAGCTTCGAAGCGCTTGGACTGGAACCTGGCAACATCCTCGCCTGACCCTCCTTTCTTGTAAAAATCGACGAACGGCCTACGCGGCTAATTATTCGTCGGTATCCTTGCACGCGTCTAGATCAAGCGTTTCAGCAGGCCTTAGCCTGTCCGCAGTTCATGGAGTGACGCATGCGCACACCTTCTTTTTTATCCTTGCTGCTCGGCGGCCTGCTGGCGAGCCAGGCGGTGCACGGGCAAATCTTTCAACGCGAGTTGGGGGATTTCGACCTCAAGCTCGGGAGCAGTCCCAGCCGCAGCATGGCCCAAGGCCTCGTCAAGCCATCGGCCATCGGCTCGTTCCATGGCGGCCTGGACCTGACCCATGACAGCGGTTTCTACGTCGGCCAATGGTCGCCGAGCATGGGCATCAGCCCGGGAAAAAACCTTGAAATCGACTCTTACGCGGGCTTCAAGCAACCCTTCGACCAGGTCCTCGGCTACGAAGTGGGCATCATCCATTACAGCTACCCCGAAGTTGCGACCCTCGACAGCCAGGAAATCTTCGGTGGCCTGACCCTGCTGGGCAGCCGCTTCGGCGCAGCCTTGAGCAACGATCCAGACAAGCAGAACAGCACGCTGTTTGCCGACCTGCGCGGCAACCAGCCGTTCGGCATCGGCGTCAGCATGAAATACACCACCCATCAGTTGAACACGCCGGTCGCCGTGGACGGTGGGTATGTCGGCAGCTTCACCGATTGGTCGGTAAAACTGTCCCGACCGTTCATGGGCATCGACCTCGATTTAATCTATAGCGATTCCAGCCTCAGCGGCAGCTATTGTTCAGCCTATACCGGGCAAAACAGCCAGTGCGACGCACTCCTCACCCTCAAGGCCGAACACACCTTCTACTGATGGGCTGAACTGCCGGGTTCATTGCGCGTTCAGATGAGAATCAGCGCCAGAAACCAGGCTTCGCAAGGATTCGCCCATGTCACGCTGGATCAAACACATTGCCTTTGTGCTCATGTTCACCCTCGCCCTCGGCGCGTGCAACCGCATGGGCCTGGCTTATCGCAACCTCGACGTGATCATTCCCTGGACGCTCAGCGATTACCTGGACATGAACGGCGAGCAGAAAAGCTGGCTCAATGAACGCCTGAAGGAACACCTGAGCTGGCATTGCACGACACAAATGCCGGGTTATCTCGACTGGCTGGACCGCTTGCAGACCATGATCGCGACCAATCAGGTCACCGATGACGCACTGAAGGCGCGAACGGCGGAGGCCGAAAAAGCGATTGCCGAAACAGCCCGGGAAATCACCCCGTCAGCCATCGAATTGCTGCAAGGCCTGGACGACAATCAGGTCGCGGAAATGAATGAGGCCTTCGCCAAGGACCAGCGCAAGCGCCAGGAGCGATACGTGAAACCACCGCTGGACCAGCAGATAAAACAGCGTGGCGAGCGCATGGTGAAGCGCCTGAATGAATGGCTCGGACCACTCGGCCCCTCGCAACAACAGCGAGTCATGGCCTGGTCGAATGCCTTGGGCGACCAGAACACCGAGTGGATTGCCAACCGCGTCCACTGGCAGAAACAGTTCAGTGCCGCCGTGGCGCAGCGCCAGGCACCACAATTCCCACAGCGAATCGAGACGCTCCTGGTCAACCGCGAAAGCTTATGGACACCCGCCTATCGACAGGCCTTCGCCAACACCGAAGCCCAGGCGCGGGCGCTGTTTGTGGATTTGATGGCGCAAAGTACGCCACAACAACGTGAGCGTTTGTTGACGAAGATCGAGGGCGTGAAGAAGGATTTCAGTGATTTGAAGTGTCTCAGATCAGGTTGAATGCCACGTATACATCGTGGGAGCGAGCCAGCTCGCTCCCACAGGAGCATTAAATACAATCAGGCAATCTGCGCTTTGGAAGCCACTTCATCAAACGTCAATTCGTTTAATGCGTCCTCCTGCTCGTCCAGCACCTGACGCGGATGCTCATCGCCCGGAATACTGCTGTCAATCAGGCTCAACAGCCTCGAACCACGCATCGTTAAAATGTAGTTCGAACCGGTACCGCCCTGCTCTTCGGGCCGCGGCTTGATATAACCGCGCATTAACAGTAACTTTTCATACTCGCCGGCCACCGCCTCAAGGTGGTCCAGGTTTTCAGGCTGCTCACCTTCAGCGGCTTTCTGCGCGGCGTACTGTTCGGCGTAGTGGCGCGGGGTAAAGCTAGCCTCACCGTTCTGCACTTCGTGCAGCAAGCGCTCAATCAAATCCCAGTTATAAGTCATCATCCTGAATCAACCTCCGGTAGCCGTGAGTGAGAGGGTCTTCATAGTTGTGACAAAAGAGCACGGCAGCCGTTCAGCCCGAGTTTCCATACCGCTACCGACCGACGGTATGTCGATTTGCCGGTACACCAAACGACTAGGCTGTGTAAGTCGCCTCCCCGCATCACGCAGGAGAAAACCAAATGAATATTCAGAACCACCCCGTTGTGTCGCGGGAAGAATGGCTCGCCGCGCGCAAACAACACCTGGCCCATGAAAAAGCCTTCACCAAGGAGCGGGACAGGCTCAGCGCAGAGCGCCGCGCCTTGCCCTGGGTGAAAATCGACAAGGACTACCACTTCCAGGGGCCTGACGGTGAACTGAAACTCGCCGACCTGTTCGGTGGCCGAAGCCAGTTGGTCATTTACCATTTCATGTTCGCCGACGGCTGGGACGAAGGCTGCCCAGGTTGCTCTTTCCTGTCCGACCACATCGACGGGGCGAACCAGCATCTGGCGCACCACGATGTCTCTGTGGTGGCGGTATCCCACGCACCGTTCGCCCAGTTCCAGGCGTTCAGGCGGCGCATGGGCTGGAAATTCGACTGGGTGTCGTCCGAAGGCTGTGATTTCAATTATGACTTCGGTGTGACGGCCCGCCCCGAAGACGTCGCCGCCGGAAGGGCCACCTACAACTACGAAAAAACCGACGGTTCGGAAGAAGAGCTTCCCGGCCTCAGTGTGTTTTATCGCAACGACACCGGCGAGATTTTCCACACCTACTCCACTTATGCCCGAGGGCTGGACCTGCTGGTAGGGACCTACAACTACCTCGACCTGACGCCCAAGGGACGCAACGAAGATGAAATCATGGATTGGGTGCGACATCATGATCGGTATGAGGATAAAGCACCGACGAGCTGCTGCCATGGGGGATGAGGGTGAACTTTTTCCCTGCTGCAAGCCTCAACCGGTTAACCCGCCTTAACCGGAACCGAGGCCCGACAGATGAAAATCCTGCTGAAACTCACCCTCGCCACTACCCTCGCCTGCGCCCTGCCCGTTTGGGCCTGCACTCCCGAGGAGGCCACCCTCAAGCGCGAGCAGCTGGCCAAGGAAGTCACCAAGCTCACCGAGCAGAACCCGGCCAAGGCCAAGGAGATCAACGACGAGTTGCAGAAGATGGATCTGGGCACTGCTTCCAAGGATTTGCCGGACAAGTGCCAGTTGATCGATCAGCGGCTAAAGGAACTGGGTACCGCAGAGAAGAAAGCGGAAAGCTAAAGATCAATAGATCAAAAAATCAAAAGATCGCAGCCTGCGGCAGCTCCTACCGGTGATTTGGTGTAGGAGCTGCCGCAGGCTGCGATCTTTTGATGTAAAAAACCCGGACACTGTCCGGGTTTTTATTGGGCTAGCCGAGGTGCTTACTCAGCGGCCGGCGCTTCTGGCTTGCGACGCTTGAGCGGGGCCATTCCGTCTTTGCTGACCAGAGAGTCGCTCTTGGGCCGGTTGACGCTCTTGCGCTTGGTTGGAGTCTTGGCGGCGACTTTTTTCTTGTCGCCCTTGGCGTCGGTCTTTTTCTTCTTCACGCCGACAGCCTTGCCGGAGGCCTTGACCTTTTTCGGTCCGCCGTAAGCGCCTTTGACTTCCTTGATGGTGCGACGCTCGAAGCTCTGCTTGAGGTAGCGCTCGATGCTCGACATCAGGTTCCAGTCGCCGTGGCAGATCAGCGAGATGGCCAGGCCATCGTTGCCGGCGCGGCCAGTACGACCGATACGGTGTACGTATTCGTCGCCGCTGCGCGGCATGTCGAAGTTGATCACCAGGTCCAGGCCGTCCACGTCCAGGCCGCGAGCGGCAACGTCGGTAGCCACGAGGATTTTCACCCCACCCTGCTTCAGACGGTCGATCGCCAGTTTGCGATCCTTCTGGTCCTTGTCGCCGTGCAGCACGAACGCCTTGTATTCCTGGGCTACCAGGCGGCCATAGATGCGGTCGGCCATGGCCCGGGTGTTGGTGAAGACGATGGCCTTCTGGTAGGTCTCGTTGGCCAGCAGCCAGTTGACGATCTGTTCTTTGTGCTGGTTGTGGTCAGCGGTGATGATCTGCTGACGGGTGGTCTCGTTCAGCTGGCTGACCGCGTTGAGCTGCAGGTGCTCAGGGTTGTTCAACACCTTGGCGACCATCTCGCGCAAGCCAGAACCACCGGTGGTGGCGGAGAACAACATGGTCTGCTGGCGGTTGGTGCACTCATCCACCAGACGCTGCACGTCTTCGGCGAAACCCATGTCGAGCATGCGGTCGGCTTCGTCGAGCACCAGCACTTCGACTTCTTTCAAATCGAGGTTACCGGCGTTCAGTTGCTCAATCATCCGCCCCGGCGTACCGATCAGGATGTCAGGCACCTTGCGCAGCATGGCAGCCTGGACCTTGAAGTCTTCACCGCCGGTGATCAGGCCGGACTTGATGAAGGTGAACTGCGCGAAGCGTTCAACCTCTTTCAAGGTTTGTTGGGCCAGCTCGCGGGTTGGCAGCAGGATCAGGGTCTTGATGCTGACACGGATCTTGGCCGGGCCGATCAAGCGGTTGAGGATCGGCAAGACAAATGCAGCGGTCTTGCCGCTACCGGTTTGCGCTGTCACCCGCAGGTCACGCCCTTGGAGCGCCAGCGGAATAGCCGCTGCTTGCACTGGCGTTGGCTCGACAAATTTAAGCTCGGCCACGGCTTTGAGCAGGCGTTCGTGCAAGGCGAATTCGGAAAACACGGGTGCTACCTCGAAGAAATACAAAAAAACAGCTGCATAGGTTACCGGTTTCGAGCGCGTAGGCCGAGTTTCTTTGTACAAAAGGCGGTAAACAGTGGTTTTTTTATTGCCCGATTTGTCACCGACGGTCATACAAAACGTCTTAAGTGCTCTAATCGTCCCCCGTGTCCCATTAAAGAATCGTTTTTGCCCATGGATATCAAACAGCTCTGGCTCAATGCCCAAGACCTCTGGGGTGCCCTTGACCAGCACCCGCTCGTGCATACCAGCCTGGCACTGGTGGTGTTGCTGGTCATTGCCCTGGTCCTCGGACGAGTGGCGCGCTACCTGATCCTGCACGCCAGCAAAATCCTCGGCCGCCAGCCGGCGCTGCACTGGATCAACGACTTGCGTCACAACAAGGTGTTCCAACGCTTGGCACAGATCACACCGTCGCTGGTCATCCAGTTCGGCCTGCACCTGGTCCCTGAGCTGAGCAAAACCGCGATGGTCTTCCTCGGCAACGTGGCACTGGCGTTCACCATTCTGTTCCTGCTGCTGTCGATCACGGCCCTGCTCAATGCCCTGCTGGACATCTACGCCCGCACCGAACACGCCCGCACCCGCTCGATCAAGGGCTATGTGCAACTGGCGAAAATGGTGTTGTACGTGTTTGGCGCGATCATCATCGTCGCCACATTGATCGACCGTTCGCCGCTGTTGCTGCTGTCGGGCCTGGGCGCCATGTCGGCGGTAATCCTGTTGGTCTACAAGGACACCCTGCTGTCGTTCGTCGCCAGCGTGCAGCTGACCAGCAACGACATGCTGCGGGTCGGCGACTGGATCGAGATGCCACAGGTCGGTGCCGATGGCGATGTCGTCGACATCACGCTGCATACGGTCAAGGTGCAGAATTTCGACAAGACCATCGTTTCGATCCCGACCTGGCGCCTGATGTCCGAATCATTCAAGAACTGGCGCGGCATGCAACAGTCCGGTGGCCGGCGGATCAAGCGCAGCCTGTTCATCGACGCCAGTGGCGTGCGGTTCATCCGCGATGACGAGGAACTGAGGCTGTCCCAGGTACACCTGCTGACCGACTACATCAGCCGTAAACAGGCCGAACTCAAGGCCTGGAACGAAGCCCAGGGCAATGTCGCGGCGATGTCGGCCAACCGCCGGCGCATGACCAATATCGGCACATTTCGCGCTTATGCGCTGGCGTATCTCAAGAGTCACCCAGAGATTCAGCCGAATATGACCTGCATGGTTCGACAAATGCAGACCACGGCCCAAGGTATTCCGCTGGAAATCTACTGCTTCACCCGCACCACGGCGTGGGCCGATTACGAGCGGATCCAGGGGGATATTTTCGATTACCTGCTGGCGGTGTTGCCGGAGTTTGGCTTGAGCCTTTATCAGCAGCCGAGTGGCGGGGATTTGCGGGCCGGGCTGTTGCCAGCGGTGCTGGGCGCGAGCCACATGCCGGAGGCCGAAAAACACGTTATGTAGCAACGCAAACCCTGTCCAGATTGTCTCTTCCAGGTTGACAGTTAAACGCTTTTCACCGGCTTTTTCTGCCTCATCGCAAACCCTAATCTGTGCTCATGTTGAACGAAGCCACTCACCTACCTCGAAAGGATTTCATCATGAGCAACGCTACCTACAACCGCCTGAACAAAGACGACGCCGTAGTTTTGTTGATTGACCACCAGACTGGCCTGATTTCCCTGGTTCAAGACTTTTCGCCCAACGAGTTCAAGAACAACGTGCTGGCACTGGCCGACGTGGCAAAATTCTTCGAGCTGCCCACCATCCTCACCACCAGCTTTGAACAAGGCCCCAATGGCCCACTGGTACCCGAACTCAAGGAAATGTTCCCGGACGCGCCCTACATAGCCCGACCTGGCCAGATCAACGCCTGGGACAACGAAGACTTCGTCAAGGCCATCAAGGCGACCGGTCGCAAGCAACTGATCATCGCCGGTGTGGTGACTGACGTCTGCGTGACCTTCCCAACGTTGTCTGCCCTCGCAGAAGGGTTTGAAGTGTTCGTAGTCACTGATTCTTCCGGCACCTTCAACTCCACCGTACAACAGGCAGCCTGGAACCGTATGACCCAGGCCGGGGCGCAAATGATGAACTGGTTCTCGGTCGCTTGCGAATTGCAGGGTGACTGGCGCAACGACATTGAAGGCCTGGGCAACCTGTTGTCCCAGCGCATCCCGAACTACCGCAACCTGATGAACAGCTACTCGGCAATGGCAGCGCGCCAGGCTTGATTGGCCATTGAGTTCAGACAACGCATACGCCAAAAGGGCCCTTGAAGGGCCCTTTTGTATTTGCACCTGCCAGGACTTCAATGCTTCAGCCTGCGCCCGCCTATGCTCGCGATCAGGTATACGAGCCCGTCAAAAAATCTTGCTGCGAAATCAAATGGCCGCGCTACGCTGGCGCAACTCCATGTTCAGTATGCGGTCGTTTTCGCTGTAATCGACAGGACAGTCGATCACATGCACACCGGGTGTCTTGACACAGTGTTCCAGCAGCGGCAGGAAACCCTCGGCGCTCTCCACGCGGTGACCATTGGCGCCATAGGCCTCGGCGTATTTAACGAAGTCCGGGTTACCGTAATCCAGGCCGAAATCGGTAAAACCCATGTTCGCCTGCTTCCAGCGAATCATGCCGTAGCCGTCGTCCCGCAGGATCACCACGGTCAAATTCATGTTCAGGCGAACCGCTGTCTCCAACTCCTGGCTGTTCATCATGAAGCCGCCGTCCCCACACACGGAGATCACCGGACGATCCGGGTACACCAAATGCGCGGCCATGGCCGAAGGCAGCCCTGCCCCCATGGTCGCCAGCGCGTTGTCCAGCAGCACGGTGTTGGGCTTGTGAGCCTTGTAGTTGCGAGCAAACCAGATCTTATAGATGCCATTGTCCAGGGCAACGATGCCTTCAGAAGGCAACACGCGACGAATGTCGGCAACCAGGCGCTGTGGGTAGACCGGGAACCTGTTGTCGTCCGCCCCTTCGATGATCTGGGCTTCGTTCGCATCACGAATCGCCATCAGCCGTGTGAAATCCCAATGGCTGGTATCGTTCAGCGCTTCGCCGATCTGCCAGACGGCGTTGGCGATATCGCCAATGACTTCAATCTGCGGGAAATACACGGCATCGACTTCAGCAGAGCGGAAGTTGATGTGGATGACTTCGGTGCCGCCACGCACCATGAAGAATGGCGGCTTCTCGATCACATCGTGGCCGATGTTGACAATCAGGTCGGCAGCCTCGACGGCGCGGTGCACGAAGTCTCCCGACGACAACGCGGCATTGCCGAGAAAGCGCGGGTGGCGCTCATCAACCACGCCCTTGCCCATCTGGGTGGTGATAAAGGGAATGCCGGTATCGTCGATCAGTTGCTTCAAAACCTTGGCAGTCATCTTGCGGTTGGCACCTGCGCCAATCACCAGGATTGGACTGCGAGCGTTCTGCAACTTCTCGACGGCGGCCTCGACAGCCTTGTGCTCGGCCAATGGACGGCGATGCAGGCTCCGCGGCATCGGCATGCTATCGGTTTGCTCGGCGGCGATATCTTCCGGCAGTTCCAAGTGGACGGCTCCGGGCTTCTCCTCTTCAGCGAGACGAAACGCTTCACGCATCCGCGCCGGGATATTGTCTGCCGAGGCGAACTGGTGGGTGTACTTGGTGATCGGCGCCATCATGCCGCAGACGTCAATGATCTGAAAACGGCCTTGCTTGGACTTCTTGATCGGCTTCTGACCCGTAATCATCATCATGGGCATGCCGCCCAGGTAGGCGTACGCGCTGGCAGTCACCAAATTCGTTGCACCAGGGCCGAGGGTGGAAAGACTGACGCCAGTCTTACCCGTGAGGCGGCCGTAGGTGGCGGCCATGAAGCCGGCGGATTGCTCGTGACGCGTCAGCACAAGCTTGATCGTCGACTTGCGTAGGGATTCAAGCAGGTCAAGGTTTTCCTCGCCGGGAATGCCGAATACATACTCGACGCCTTCACTTTCCAGGCATTGCACAACCACATCGGCAGCTTTGGCCATTTTCTTGTCTCACCTACGCTCGGCGGAAATCCGGTAATTGTTGAGTTTGTGTGCGCTCGACTCCTTGGACGCGCCACATACAGTGCCTTATAAAAAAACATCGACGTTCTATTTTCTCAATCGGTCGATTTAAAGGCGCACGCTAGAATGATAGACGGCCGTTTGCGCAAGCCGACGGATCAGTGCGCGATGGCTGGTTGGCGTACACCCAACCGGCTGATCCACACCGCCATCAAGATCACCGAACCACCGAGCAATAATCGTCCCAATTCTTCATGCTGATTCCAGATAAGCAGGTTGATCAGTAGCCCCACCGGCACATGCAGGTTGTTCATCACCGCCAGCGTCCCGCCATTCACCAGGCACGCGCCCTTGTTCCACCAGTACAGCCCCAGCGCGGTCGAGACCAGGCCGAGGAACAACAGCACCGCCCATTGCAGCGGTGCTTCAGGCAGGAAGTTCTGTTTGCCGAACAACAGGAACGCCGGCAATGCCACCGCCAATGCCCCCAGGTAGAAATAGCCAAAACGCCGGTAATGTGGCAAGTCGCTGGGGTGACGTGCGACCAGATGTTTGTAGAGCACCTGCCCGGCGGCGTAGGTGAAGTTGGCCAGTTGCAGCAGCAGGAAACCCATGAAGAAGTCCGGGTTGATCCGGTCGAAGCGAATCACCGCGGCCCCCGCCACCGCCACCAGTGCCGCGATCAGGGCCCAGGGGTTGAAGCGACGGTTCAACGCGTCTTCGATCAGGGTCACGTGCAGCGGCGTGAGGATGGTAAACAGCAGCACTTCCGGCACCGTCAGCACGCGAAAGCTCAGGTACAGGCAGACATACGTCACACCGAATTGCAGGGCGCCAATCAGCAGCATGCCGCGCATGAAGGCCGGTTCCACCGAACGCCAGCGGGTCAGCGGGATAAACACCAGCCCCGCCAACAGCACGCGTATCAGCACCGCGAAGTAGCTGTCGACATGACCGGCCAGGTACTCGCCGATCAAACTGAAGGAAAACGCCTGGATCAGCGTGACAAAAAGTAGATAGCCCATGCTCGCCTCATTTCGAATGGCGGCGAAGATAGCGGTTTTTGACGGGGATCGCGAACAGTCAAACGATACAAAAACCCTGTGGGAGCGAGCCTGCTCGCGATAGCGGTGTGAAAGGCAACATCGATGTCGTCTGACACTCAGTCATCGCGAGCAGGCTCCCACAGGGGATCCAGGTACACCCGTAACAGTCAGGTCGGCTTTAAGGCCGCCTCGCTTTTGTTTTTGATCGCAGGCGCCCCGTTAAACCACGATGGCCGAACGCAGGCATTGCGCAGTGGGGAAACCGGCAGGACGCCGGTTTAGCCGCGCTGGGCCATGGA